>NZ_JAPPRQ010000099.1 GCF_026719745.1 Clostridium sp. ZS2-4 | reverse complement strand
GAATTTTACAGGTACAACTAAAATAGCAATAGAACAAGACTTCTATGCATCTATTTATCTATCAAACATGGTTGAATTAGCACGAAAAGATAGTGATGAAATTATAGCAGTTGAAAGAGAAAATAAAGAAAATAAATATGAATATAAAACAAACATTAATATTCTAATTGGTAGTTTAAAAGACAAGCTTATAATGATGTTTCTCGAAGAAAGTTTAAGGAAAAGGAATAGAATTTATAAGGATATTATGAAGCAAGTTTCTAAAAGTAGTGTGCCTATACGACCCGATAGACAAAATCCACGTATAAAAAAGTTTACAAGGGGAAAGTATAGAAAAAATAAAAAGCGCAGCTTATAGAATAAATTCAAAAGAATATTCTTGCTAACGCCATGAAAAAATTTCCACATTTCTATGGCTTGTTTCTTGTGCAAAAAAATGTGGAACTATTCTTTATAACCTTTTACTTTTTAAAAATTATTAACGCCAAAGTACATTATCCATATTTTTCAATATTAAGTTGATGACATTGAGCTATCGCTTTAAGATAGAATGTACTTTTAGGGAACTAAAACAGTTAATAGGTGGTTTTAGCTATCAGTTTTGATGTAAGTCTATGCCAAAACTAAGAAAATACACTAAAAAACAACAACCTCAACCGGTTGAAAAGATACCCTGCGAAAAAATTCAGCACAAAATTTTAGCTACATTAGATGCAATAGAAGCATATGTAATGTGTGCTTCCATTGCAATGGGTTTGCTTCAAATTATATCTTTAAAGTTTTCGAGAGATATAAATATGAGAAATTTTAGATTTTTAAGAACAAAATCTAAAGAAGTTGTTTCAGAAGCTACAGTTGCCTGTTATCTAAGAAAGAGCATTTTTTCGTTTATTGAAAAAAGCAATAGATTTAGCATAAGTAAAATAATTAAAAAGAAGCAAGTTGACCCTTTATTCTATGAGGATCGACTAGCTTCTTAAGAGAATAGAACTTTTGACTGTCCAGTTTAAACATATTATTAATTATATTATTTGCGTACCAAGTAGCTTGAATCTTTCTATCTTTTTCTAATTCTTCAAAAAATTTATTTTTAAATTTATCAAGTGCATTCTCTTAAGCCCCTAAGCATACTTGGACAATTGCTTTTGAATTAGATATAATAAAAGAAGATTACACTCAAGTTTAAGATACATGACTCCTAATGAATTTTACCGACTTTATTCTGGAGAGCAGCTAACTAATATAGAGGTAAGGGTATAATTGTAAGAAAAAACAAAAATTAATTAGATATTGTCCAAAATAAAGGGGTTAATCCGCATAATATTTTATGACCACTTTGCACAACATTTATTAAATGAGGAAAGTGCATAATTCATTTTAAAATTAAATTTCATCAATATATCGTATGATTAATACTATTAAAACACAATATATTGTGATATTATTTTTAGATTTTTAATTATGCAATTTCCTCAAATAACCGACTTATTTAGATTACCTAAATTTCGTAATCTCATTGAATAACTGGTATTGAAGAAGTTTTGATAACCAATCTACTTTGGATCTATGTCAATATTCTATCATCCCCAATCTAATACTTTTCATAATAGCCTCACAACTTGAATTAACCTCTAATTTGCTAAAAATTTTTCTTTTATGATATTTAATAGTATCTTGACTTAAATTCATTTCAAAAGCAATTTTATTTTCAATATAACCTTTTGATATATATTTTAATATGTTAATTTGGGTACTACTCAGTAAGTTATCCATTTTTGTTTTTTTTTTCAGTTCATCACATAATCCTCTTGAAATCTGAGTTGAAAGCAGTTCAAGAATAACTATAAATTCAGATTTTAAAATTTTATTGATTGTTGATACATTTAGATATCCAATTAATCTATCATTTGCATATAGTGGCATTGCAAAACAATGCCACTTTTTAAATGCATCATAAAAATGCTGGTCTTTTTTTATTTCAATACATTTTTTCAATTCCATAGCAAGAGAAATAGCATTAGTTCCGCAACTTTTTTCTGAAAAATCCAAACCTTCTCTTAATTCTACCAGTGTCCCATTTTGTCTGAAATAATTTGTAGCATCATAATCCAGCATAATGCCATTTACATCAGTAATTACAAATACCAATTCATATTTTATCTTGGTCTTAATATTATCTATTTCTTTTTTAAATATCTTAATAAATAATTTGTTTTCTTCAAGAATTTCTTTCAGCATTTCCTTTGAAATATGTTCAGGCATTACATGATTTGATCTTAATCCTTTCTCCCTACATCTTTCAAAAGATCTCTGTATTAACTCATGCATAATAATATTACTCCTCTATAGCTTTTTATATTCACTAAACATCTTTCCCTTGATATAAATATTCAAATTTATTCGGACATACTTTATAACATCAAAATCTTTAATATATTATCTATTAATCGTAATCCATTACTATTATTAGAGGTCAATATAGACTCAGGATGAAATTGAACAGCTATAATTGGTAAATGTTTATGCTGTATTCCCATAACAATACCTTCTTCATCTAGTGCAATTACTTTTAAATCATCAGATACTTTTTTTGCATAAATCGAGTGATATAAACCAACCTGAATAATATCTTCCATATTAACACATAATTCTGGCTGACTTATAGTTACATTTAATTTTCTGCCATGTCGTGGATAATCTATCATATCCAATTCGCCTCCAAAGTACTCCACTAACCCTTGCAACCCAAGACAAACTCCCAAAATAGGTATTTTATTATTTATACACATTTTTATGGTTTCATTTAACCTAAATCTCTCAGGTCTCCCTGGTCCCGGTGAAAGGACTACTGCATCAAAATGCTCCTTCTTTTCCAATATTTTTCTAGCTAGATTATGCCTTAATGTTATAACCTCTGCCCCTAGTTGTTTTATATAATTTGCTAAAGTATGAACAAAGGAATCTTCATGGTCGACAATGAGTACTTTTTTTCCTTTATAAGAATTAAATTTTAATTTTGCTTCTCCATCTTTTGATTTATTTTGGGTAGTAATGCTTTGCAATAATGCTTCTGCTTTTGTATATGTTTCTTCTTCTTCATCTTCAGGATTTGAATCAATTAATAACGTAGCACCAACTCGTATTTGAGCTATTTTATCTTTTACACGGATAGTTCTCAATGTTAATCCAGTATTCATATCCCCATTAAATAATATAAAACCCACTGCTCCTCCATACCATACTCTTGGAGTTTTCTCTATGTTTTCTACCCACTCTATTGCTGCTCTTTTCGGTGCACCAGTAACAGTAACAGCCCACATATGGGTAAGGAATGCATCTATAGCATCAAATCCAGGCGATAGATATCCTTCTACGTGATCCACTGTATGAATTAAATGAGAATAAAGTTCTACTTGTCTCCTACCAATTACTTTAACTGACCCAGGAATGCAAATTCTAGATTTATCATTTCTATCTACATCTGTACACATCGTCAACTCAGATTCATCTTTACTTGAATTTAGTAGCTTTCTAATTTGTTCTGCATCTCCTATAGCATTTCTTCCTCTTTTTATAGTTCCTGAAATAGGACATGTCTCTATTTTATTGCCATTAACTCTAACAAACATTTCTGGAGATGATCCAACTAACGCTTCTTTTCCTAAATTCAGAAAAAAATTATACGGACTAGGATTAATTTTTATCATATTTAAGAATATGTCATAAGGTGTAAAATCTATTTTCTTTGATAATACATGGGATGGAACTGCTTCAAATAAATCTCCCCTTTTAAAGGTCTCTATAGCTTTTCTAACCATATCTGCATATGCACCTGGCTTTGAAGAAGTGTGTTCTAAATTCCGTGATTCAATATTATACAATCCTGTTTTTCTTTCTTCTCTGCTTAATCCTATAGTTGAACCCTTTGTTGTTTTAAATTCATAACTAATTATATATTCTTCATTTAATTTTCGATCTCTTACACATAATTTGTCTGGTATAAATAATACTAAATCTTCTTGACTATCTAAACGTTCCTTATTAAACTCAATTGCTGATTCAAATTGAAAAACCAAATCATATCCAAATGCTCCATATAATCCTAATCTATTATCTTCAGGAGAATAAAAAACCTCTATTATCTTTCTTATCAATAAAAAAATAGAATTTTGTTTGCTTCTTTCTTCTTCATTGAAAAATGTATGACTTTGTTCTATTTCACCTATTATGTAGGCTTCATTCTTTTCTAGAATATTCACCCCTTCTAATTTTGTAATCACCTTTACAATATCGTCTATTATTATATCTCCTCTTGAATTTAATGCTTGAATAATGAATTTTCTTTGAAAACATCGTAACTCTAGACAAGGATTTACAAACGCAATTTCCCATCTTGAATACCTTCCAGGATAATCATAGTTACTTGCAAACACCCCCCCTTTCTTATTAGTTAATTGTTTTGCAACTTCATCAATAATATCTATGCCCCTTGAATCCTCTATTGTCCTTGTAACTTCTATATTACCCTTTGTAATATATACATCTGTGTTTTTTATCATATATATACCTCCCAATTATAATTCTCTTAAAATAGCTGTGTATTGTACCAATGAAAATTAGTACCAACGCTGTATATTCAATTTTCAAATGAAACAAAAAAAACACTTAGTCCTATTTATTGGGACGAAGTGCTATACTTTCGCTATGCCACCCAATACTTACAAAATAAGTATTGTTTCATTTACTCAGATACGCAATATAAATTGGATATCTTACCCCTGTAACGTGGGGACACGACATTAGCTACTCTCTAAATTTCACCTTGTATCTTACGAACCCATTCCTTACCATTATTAATATCGGACTTCTCACCAACTACCGACTCGCTTAAAAAACAATTAGTAAGTACTATTCTCAATCATTGATTTTTACAATATTTTTATTTTACGATAATTATATCTTAATTATATTTTATTGTCAATTGCAAAATGCTTTTAGTACAGGGCAAACGCATATGAGATTTTAGGGCGGAGCCCTTTTATTTTGAGATGTTATCACTTATAATTTGAATATAAATTGAAAATAGAGAGGAAGAATTATCATTAAACCAAATATATTTGATATAGAAAATATGCTATTTGAAGCATTTAATGAGGTCGAAGACCCAAGAGGAGATAACAAAAGGCATAAATTTATAGACATTATAGGATTAGCTTTATGTGCTGTAACTAGCGGTGCAGAATCTTATAATGGTATTGAGGAATTTGGAGAAGCTAGTGAAGAGTGGTTAAGAAAATACTTTGAACTTCCTAATGGAATTCCTTCGCATGATACGTTTAACAGAATATTTTCTGAAATAGATCCTAAACAATTTCAAAAATGTTTTAATGAATTGATGAAAGAATTAGCTAATTTAATAAATGGCGAAATAGTATCTATAGATGGTAAAACTCTAAGGGGTTCGTCTTGTAATAGTTCAAATAAAAAAGCAATTCATATGGTTAGTGCTTGGGCAAATGAAAATCAAATAGTTTTAGGTCAAATCAAAACAGAAGACAAGTCAAATGAAATCACAGCAATTCCTAAATTACTTGAACTATTAGAGTTAGAAAATACAATAGTTACTATTGATGCTATGGGAACTCAAAAGAAAATAGCTGACGCAATCATAGAAAAAAAAGCTGATTATATATTGGCGTTAAAGAAAAATCAAGAAACTCTTTATACCAATGTAGAATTATTTTTTGATTCAATAATAAAAAAAGAGATTAATGATGTTTTGCTGTTGCATCAAAGTAATAATTACTTCTTGACAACAGCATAAATGGAAAATTGTTTATAATGAAAAAAACACCTCTATGTGTTTAAATGATTTTGACTAGAAATCAGACACATGGAGGTGTT
>NZ_JAPPRQ010000098.1 GCF_026719745.1 Clostridium sp. ZS2-4 | reverse complement strand
TTGCCGTCATCTGACAGCTTATTCAGTATATCATCTGAATTTCTTCTTGTCAACAACTTTTTTGAATTTTTTTAATTTTCTCAAATCATCTTAATTCATACTTTGTTGTTTCCTCTCCGCCGCTCTCACGACGACAAGGAATATCTTATCATGAATCTTAGACTAATATAATTCAATATATCTGACTATATTAAATTACACTATATTTTCTATGTTTTTCTTCGTTTTTCTGTATTGTTCTCATACTGATACGCAAGGACAAGTATACTTCACTATATAAATTGATACGTTGTAGATTCCAATAAAAGTTTTACTTCTTCTTTTGTTAAATACTTAGGCAATTTCTTATCATATCTAAGTGTTGGAACTCTTAAATCACTCCATGTTCCTTTAAATGTTATTTCAAAGAGGCTTTATTATCTAAATTTATGAGGGCAGAAAAAATGATCATATAAATAAAATTAGGCATGGGAGATTGTTTTTATGATCCATGTAACACTTTTATTCTAGTTTCTCCTTTATCTTATAGGAATACTTAAACAACTCATCAGGACTATATATTTCTTCTGCTACTTTTAGCGCTGTATTATAATATTCTTTAGCTTTTTTTCTATTACCTAATGCATATTCACTGTTTCCTAAATCATAATAAATCCTTACTCTGTTTTCCTTAACCGAATCTTCTTGCTTTTTCATCATTTCTAATGTTTTATTAAAAACCTCAATAGAACCTTGATAATCTTTTAGTTTATATAGTGCTTCTCCTTTTATCATCTGAATTATATAATCATCTGGATATACTTCCTTTATCTTGCTCTGTTCTTGTAATTTTCCCTTATATTTCATACATTCGTCTAAAGATTTTAAAGCTTCTTTTGGCATATCAGCCTTAACCTGTGAATCAGCTAGATGATACCACGCATATGGCGACTCTTTTGTATCCTTATCTTTTAATTGTTCTTTATAATAACTTACTACCTTTTTGAAATAATAAGGATAAACATCTTCAGCCTCAACTAATCCTCCATCAACATATCGAAGTATTTCTATAAAATAAGAAGACCCCGTATCATGAACCCATAAAGCTATTTCTTCCTTTCCATCCTTTTTACCTTCTTTATCTGGCATATCTTCTATATCCATCTTTTTATACATTTCCATTCCTAACAAATCAAATTTATAAACTTTCTTGTTTTCAAACTTATATATCTTTAGCTTATTACCAACTGATCCTCCCACAAAAGAGCTAACTAATAACTCTAACTTTTTATCTCCATCCATATCTGCAAAATCAATTTTGTATACACTTTCCCCCTCACCATAGTCACGTAATGCCACTTTCCACTCATCATTTTCCTTCATTAGTACAATCACTCCACCTATATACGAATCCTTAGAGGATTTAAATGTAAAAATTATTTCCTCTTTTCCATCTCCAGTTATATCTTTCTTAATAACAGCCTTTGTCTGTTCTTCTGCTCTTGGTGGCGAAAGCACCATACCCATACCTTTGGGAAGAAATTTTTGTACAATGGAATTTTTGTAATTCTTTTCATATGCAGAAGAAATAACAGCCTTTGGAGCTTGTATAACCTCAGTAGATGATGCAATACTTCCGCACCCTGTAAATATAGAACTAATTAAACACCCCTCAACACTCTTTTTTATAAACTCTTTAGAAAGCATAACTAAAACATATCCTCATTATTAATTTTACCTTTATTCATCTTTAATTCTTGGTAATTTGACTATTACTGTAGTTCCCTCCCCATACTCACTTTCAATTTCTAAAAATCCCCCATGAAGCTGTACTAATTCATTGGCTAGAGAAAGTCCTATTCCGTTCCCACCATCTTTTGTATCAACCTTATAAAATTTTTCAGTAACCTTAGATAAATGTTCTTTAGGTATACCTATTCCACTGTCTTTTATGGCAATCTCTATAAATTCTGCTTTCTTAATTACATAAATTGCTACCGTACCTTCTTTATTTGTAAATTTAAAAGCATTATCTAATATATTTATAAAAACCTGTTTTAACCTATTTGTATCTCCTTTTATTTTCTCATCAGCATCTTCTAAAATATTAAGTTCCAATCCTATGCCTAATCTTTTTGCTCTAGGTTCCATCTGTTTAAATATATTATTTAAAAACTCTGCCAGATTTATATTTGTTAAATTTAACTTTATTCTTTTATCTATAATCCTAGAAAAATCCAATAATTCTTCTACCATCTCCGTAAGTCTGTCTGTTTCCTTTTCAACAATATCAAGTCCCCACAGCAGTTCTTTCTTATCTTCTAAATCTCCAGTTCTTAATGTTATTGTCCATCACTTTATAGAGGTAAGAGGAGTTGTTAACTCATGAGAAACCTGTGATATAAATTCATTTTTTAATTTATCATTCTTCAATATTTCTTCTGACATATAATTCAGGGTATCTGCTAGTTCACCAATTTCATCATTATATTTTTTCTTTGCCTTTATTGTTAACTGTCCCTTTGCCATCTTTCTAGCTGTTTCCGTCAATTCTTTTACAGGCTCCGTTATAGTATGGGACACCAATATACTCAGAATCATAAATACACAAATCACAACTGCTCCTGTGCAAAGTAGTATTAAATATAGCTTATTTATTGAATTATCTGCTACTTCTAAAGAAGAAATAACTCTCACAACTCCATTAACACCATAAGAATTTTTAAGTGGTTGTGACACTGATATAATCTTTTCATTTGAATATTTAGATTTTCCTATCCATGTATACCCTTCCCCTCTTAGTGCTTTTTCAATATCAGGATAATCTAACTTCTTCCCTTGCTCAATTCCTATGGAATCTTGAATCACCTCTCCATTCTCACCTATTATCTGTACTTGTGCAGCTGACATGTCTGAAAAAGTGTATATAAATTTATCTGCGTAGCTTTTAAAATTGTCATTATAAGAGTATTTATTAAAAATATTTACCGAGATCTTTCCTTGTTTTTCTAAAGAAGCTTCAATATTTTTATAGTAATATCTCTTTATAACTATAAAAAGTATAAGCTGAATAATAACCACTATTATCAATGCTATAAGCATATAAAACTTTAATATTCTCCATTTTATGCCTTTCAGTTTTATCCCCCCTTAAAGCTATACCCATAGCCCCAAATAGTTCTTATAAACTGCGGCTTTGATGGGTTTTTCTCAATTTTCTCTCTAATTCTCCTTATATGAACATCCACAGTTTTTACATCTCCAAAGAAATCCTCTCCCCACGCCAAATTGAGAAGTTCATCTCTAGACAATGCCTTATTTTCCTTCTCCATAAATATTTTCATAACATTGAATTCTCTATAAGTAAGCTCTATAGGCTTGTTATCTTTATAAAAAATCTTTCTATCCAAATCCAACTTAAAAATTCCTTTTTCTATTTCTTTGATTTCTTCTTTATTTTTACAGATTCTTTTAAAAATAGCTTTAATCCTAGCCACTAATTCTAAAGGATTAAACGGTTTTACCACATAATCATCGGCCCCAAACTCAAAGCCCATTATCTTGTCCATATCTTGAGTTTTGGCAGTTAACATCACTATAGCAATTTCCTCATTTATTTCTCTAATCCGTCTGCATACCTGAAAGCCATCAATACCAGGAAGCATGATATCTAAGATGATTAAGTCCAGTTCAGTTTCTTTCACTATATCTAAAGCCTTTTCTCCACTGTCTGCTTCTAAAACTTCAAACTTATTTCTTATTAAATTTATTTTTATAAAACTCCTTATAGCCTCTTCATCTTCAACCACAAGTATTTTTTTATTCTCTACCATAATTTTCACCACCTTGCTTAAGTATGATATACCATTTCTAACAATATAAGTATTTAAGTAAAAGTTAAAAATGATTACGAAAAAGTTACGCACCTAAAAAAATAAGGTTATTGATAAATAATAATTATCAACAACCTTTTACTCACTATATTAAATATTAAGTCTTTCTTATCTGTTAAAACTAAATATATTTAGCTCTGGTGGATTTTTGCCTATGTGCAGATCTCTTAATAATTGTGCCCCTATCACATTATATAAAATACCATTAGAACCGTACCCCATACAAAAATAATAGTTTGGTAATTTATCGTATACACCTATATATGGCAAACTGTCCTTAGTTTCTCCAAACAATCCACTGAACTTATATTCAATTTCAATATCTTTAATATTAGGGAACATATGTCTTAGCTTATCTTCTAAAATTTTATATCTTTCTTTAGCCACCGAATCCTCATTACATAGATTAGATACTTTGCTGCGTTCTCCTCCTACCTCTAGGTCTTCTCCCCCAATCATTATTCTATCATCTGCAGTTACCCTTAAATAAGTATAATTCTTATTCGTATCTCTTATTATGCACTTATTATACCATCCTTCAAAGGCTTTCACTGGCTTTGTAACAAGAGTAAAGCTTCTGGTGAATTTAGCAATATTTTTCTCTATATATTTTCTTCCTTCAAATCCCTCTGCAATCAATACCTTTTTAGCTCTTATCTTAAATCCATTTCTTGTTCTTAAAATTTCTTCATTATTCTCTGAATAGGTTTTTGTAATTTCTGTATTTTCATATACAACGGCGCCCTTCTTCACTGCATAATCTATAAGAGCATGAGTAAATCTATAAGGATTAATTCCCCCAGCTCCACTTTTTGAATAAATTGCAGCCTTCATTGGAAAGTCAAATTTATCTTTAGCAGTATTTTCATCTAAAAACTCTACATCAAACCCATACTGATTTCTTAATTCAAATTCTTTTTTCAGTATAGATGTATCAGCAAATTTATTCGTATAATACAAGCAGTCTCCTAAAATAAAATCACACTTATCATCTAAATTATTTATTATAGCTTGAATATCATAGACAGCTTTATGACATAGTCTAAATGCATTTACCGCATTATCTAATCCAACCATTCCCTTAAGTCCAATTAAATTTGTATCTATCTCATACTGCAATATAGATGTAGAAGTACTTGTACTTCCATATCCTATTATATTCTTTTCAACAACCACTGTCTTAATACCAGCTTCAGCAAAATAATAGGCACATAAAGCTCCGGTTATCCCCCCTCCAACTATTACCACATCACAATCTATATCATCACTTAAATATGTATATTTATTAGGAATTGAACCTATATTTGTCCAATATAAATTTCCAGAAACTAAATTCATAATACCGCCTCCTTGCTTACAACTATATTGATATACTAGATTATTATTTCTATTTGTTAACAAATATATTCCTACTAATTCAGTGAATTAAGCACTACATATGGTAACTGCTTAAATAAAATTATTATATATTGAAGTCACAGTAAAAATTTATATGGCGCAATCTTTGGTTATCAAGTAATATTATCCCTATTTTATTTTGGGCGGACTTAGCCCGTCATGTTTTTTTATATTTTCAAAAAATATTAACCTATAAAACTG
>NZ_JAPPRQ010000097.1 GCF_026719745.1 Clostridium sp. ZS2-4 | reverse complement strand
GTCAGTTTTATAGGTTAATATTTTTTGAAAATATAAAAAAACATGACGGGCTAAGTCCGCCCAAAATAAAATAGGGATAATATTACTTGATAACCAAAGATTGCGCCATATAAATTTTTACTGTGACTCATTGAACAATGAATATTGATAATTGCAATATATATAATATATAATGTTAATATAAGTATTAAAAGGGGGAGCGTTGTTTGAGCATAATATTTGGAATTATATTTACAGCAGTGTTTTTTACAGTGATTCTTTCAATTCTAGGAGCAATTGTTTTGCCAGTTGCAGGTATAGCATTAGCGATTGGCTTAGTGATTACAATTTTATCAATCGTTTTGGGCATTTTTAAAATGATATTTTCAGTGCCTATGCTTATAATAATTATTATTTTATTTATAGCATATCAGAATCAAAAGAAATATTAGTTAGTTTAAGTGATTAAGGAGTTTAGTCATAATTTCTGTGGGATAAACTAAAAAAAGGTTTAGCGCTTTTAAAAGTACTAAACCTTTTTATCATTTGTATTTAAAGATCTTTTGTGGTTAATTACATGTACATGTATATATAATTTTCTCTTAAATTATTTCCAAGTAATTCATCTTTTGTAATTTTTATTATATAACATATAAATACAAATTTCAATAAGAAAATTCAAAAAATAAAATATTTTAATTGTTTTTAAAAGTTAATGTCGAAATGCATAAATTTTTATAAATTTTAAGACTCAAGTATTTTTGGTGGACCTTGTAAGAAAGATATGCCTTCTTTGTTTATAATCATAATCAATTGAGAGTCTACATCTTCTTTATTTATTGTGCTGCAGGATTTTACTATGGATAATAATTTTTCAATACTGCTAACTGTTTTTGACAAAATAACATCATTAACTAATGAGGATGGAATATGAGCTGAATTTTCAAATATATTTCTGTTATTATCAATTGCTTTATGCAAAATACCTATTACCAAAGAAAGTTTATCTTCATTTAAAAAAATTTCTTGCTTTATATAATTTATTTTATTTCTTAATTTATCAATATCTATATAATCTCCAGGATTAATTATATCTACTAACACTTCTTCGGTATCTGACTGTGCTATGTAATCAAAAGTATAACGGTCATATACATAATTTTTAATAAAAGCATATTCTGCTATACCAAGTTTTATTTTAAAATCCTCCATTTTATCCTCAATAGTATTAGGGTAAAAATAATAAGTATTTAATACTGAGTAAATATTCTGCATAATATCTTTTTTTGTTAAATTATATTTTACATCGATTTTTTTTAGAGCCTCCTGAAGTTGTTCATATTGTTGTTTAGAAAAAATATAACTAAATATAGAATCGGTTCTTAGTAAATTCGAGTTTTGAATACATGGAATTAATTTTTCACAAATACTTATTAATTGCAAAGCTTCTTCACATACACTGGGGGATTTAATATATTTTATCTTTTCTAGTTCCAATGAAAATTGAATATGTTCAGTAGAATAGCCATCTAAAATTAAACTTATTCCTTTTTTCAAAAAATTAAGTTCTACTAGATTTTCGAATTTTTCGTTAAAGATTTCTTCAAGATCTAGTGTTCCTTGGCTTTTTAAGATATTTAAAGATTTAATAACTATTTGGGCAAGCATAAATTTTCTAGAGTCGAAAGAAGATAAAGTCATATTTACCACTCCTCATTACGAAATATTTTACATGCTATTACATATTAGGAATAATACACCTAATTGTAGTATGTGTAAATAGTTTGAATGTAATATTAGGTTTTTGAATACTAAAGGTAGCTAATAGTTAAATTTAAAAAATATTTATTGTGATAATTTCTTTAATAAAAAGTATGATAAAATATGGTAAGGTATTCAAATATTTTAATTAAAATAAAAATTTAAATTAAGTGAGAAGCATAATTTTAAAAGATGTTAATAAAAGTAAGTGCTTAACTAATTAATTACTTTTATTAACAATTAATATTCTCAATTGATAATAAAATTTATTGAAAAAAGTTGTTGCAAAGTATGTATATAGTGCATATAATATAAAATATATATTTTACAGTTTGTTATCAATTAAAAATGAGGTGGAATAATGAATTCAGTAGAGAGACTGCAAATAGGAAATAAAATATCTAAATTAACAATTATGATTAATTTTTTACTATCTGTGGTTAAAATAATAGCTGGAGTGTTTGGAAAGAGTAATGCTATGATATCCGATGGCATTCATTCCTTATCTGATGTAATGAGTACTTTTTGTGTTATGATTGGATTGAAATTGTCTCAAAAGCCAGAAGATATAGAGCATCCGTATGGACACGAAAAATTTGAACCTATTATTACAAAAATACTTGCTTTTATATTAGGAATTACAGCCGTAGTGATTGGATATAATGCTGTTCAGATAATTAAATTAGGAAAATATAATCTTCCTGGGGAAATCGCTATTTATGCCGCTGTTTTATCAATAGTAACTAAGGAGTGGATGTATAGATACACTGTAAAGGGTGCTAGAAAAATAGACAGTTCTGCACTTCTTGCGGATGCATGGCATCATAGATCAGATGCATTCTCATCTATTGGTACTTTGTTTGGAATTATAGGTGCCAGAGCAGGATATCCTATTTTAGATCCTATTGCATCTTTAGTAATATGCATAATTATATTAAAAGTAGCTATAGATATATATATAAAAGCTGCAAATCAATTAATGGATCATTCAGCAGATAAAAGTACTGTTGAGACAATAAAAAGTGATATTATTGAAATTGATGGAGTGATTAAAATAGACGAGCTTAAAACTAGGATACATGCAAATAGAGTATATGTAGATGTGGAAATTTCTGTATCTAAAGAATTACCTTTAACTGAAGCTCATGAAATAGCAGAGAAGGTTCATTTAAAAATAGAAAATAATAATGAAAAGGTAAAACACTGCATGGTACATGTAAATCCGTATTAAAATTTAGGTGAAATACTACCTTAAAGCCTTAAGAATATAAAAATAATTAAATATATATAAAACAAGTGGACAATAAACCTTTTGAAGGGGTATAATTTTAGATGAATTTTAAATTGTTAATATATGAGGAAGTGAGAGTGGGTTGGCTGTGACTAATTTGATATTTATTTTTAAAGCAATTATTATAGGAATAGTTGAAGGTATTACGGAATTTTTGCCTGTATCATCAACTGGACATATGATTATTGTTGGAAATCTTATTGGATTTAAAGAAGGAATAATGCCTGCAGCATTATATTCTAAAGATTATTTAGATATGTTTGAAGTAGTTATACAATTAGGCGCTATTTTGGCAATAATATTTCTATATTGGAATAAAATAAAAGATTCTTTCAAAAATTTTTCGCCTTCAAAACCAAAATCAGGTTTTAAATTTTGGTTTAATATCTTTGTTGCATGTATACCAGCAGGTATATTGGGAGTGTTATTTCATGATAAAATTCAAGCTGAATTGTTTTATCCACTACCAGTGTCAATTGCTTTGTTAATTGGTGCATTTTGGATGATTTTTGCTGAAAAAAAATACAGACGTAAATTTACCACAAGAACTATAGACGATATAACTGTAAAGCAAGCTATTGTTATAGGATGTTTTCAATGCTTGTCTTTATGGCCAGGAATGTCAAGGTCAGCATCAACTATAATAGGTGGATGGATTAGTGGATTGTCAACTGTTGCCGCTGCTGAGTTTTCTTTCTTTTTAGCCCTTCCGGTAATGGTAGGTGCATCAGCTATATCACTTTGGAAGCATTTTGCGATTTTAAATGTTGTACAGGTTGTTGCGCTTACAGCTGGGTTCATAGTGTCTTTTATTGTAGCGCTTGTAGTTGTAGAAAAATTTGTTGCTTTTTTGCAGAAAAAACCAATGAGGGTTTTTGCTGTTTATAGAGTACTTGTCGGAATAATATTATTAATATTGATTTTTGCAAACATAATTTAATAAATAGTTGGCAAAATCACATAATACATATCTTTTAACTATGTAATTGAATATAAAAAAGCTGAAGAATTTTTCTTCAGCTTTTTTATATTATTTTTTTGTAAGTTGGAAATAATAAAATAATGAAAGAAAGTTTGGATTAAATTATAAAGGAGTAGATTTTATGAATTGGAATGCAAAAGTTCAAGATATAATCAAAAAAGGAAAGTGGGCAAAAAATTCTATTACTTTAGGAAGAATGCAATGTGGGAAACTTGTGGAAGATAATGAGAAACTTATGCTGTTTATAGTATCTGATATACTGGATAAACCTTTATATACTAGGGTTGAAAAGGTATTAGTTGCTGATAATCAAATAATAGTTTTTTATGATGGAGAATATGGAAGCTTATTAGAAGAGGAAGAATATGATAAGTTTTCAGCATTTTTAAAAAGAGAAGAGTGGGATGTTTTATTTGGAGGAAATACTGTAGATAGACTTTATAAAATGAATATGTTATTTGAAGAAGATGGTTTTTATGTTGAAGCACATGAAACAATGGAAGATTTTTTAGGAAGATATGATGAAAATGCATCTAAAGAAATATGTAAGCAATATAATTTATAGAAAAGTAAAGAAAGAAGAATATAAAACAAACAAAGAAAATGTAAGGAAAAGGAAGACGGAAGGGAAAAATTACGATTATTTAGTTTCTCTTTCATGTCTTCTTTTGTGTCTTTCACAAACATTGCCAGGCGTATCTGCATAAGAAATATGGAGAAAAAAAGAGATAAAACAAATAATTTAGATATAATTTGTAGAAACAATGTGTTTATGGGCAATTTTATTTAATAAATTTGATAAAATAACATTTGTCGTCACGAGGATGTCTACTGGAAGAAATAACACTGAAAAAAAGTGTTGACAGGTAGAAAAAAGTAATATAAAATTACTAGTGTTGTCGAGAAATGGCGAAATGGTCTTTGAAAATTAAACAGAAGTAAGATAACAAAGTCAGTCAATTCAAACATGAGTAATAGATTAAACTTTTAAATTGAGAGTTTGATCCTGGCTCAGGACGAACGCTGGCGGCGTGCCTAACAC
>NZ_JAPPRQ010000096.1 GCF_026719745.1 Clostridium sp. ZS2-4 | reverse complement strand
TTATATGCTTGTTCTTTTTCATTTTGAGTATTCATATCTCTTCATCCTTTGTTTAATAATCTCTATTTTATTATAAATAGAGACACTATTTAGGACAAGGTGAAATTATTAACTTCTTTTTATATATCTTCAATTAATGATGAAAATTTAATTTCTTTATCTCGTGCTAATATTCTGTAATCAATACTTTTTTCCTCTATAAATTTAACTATATCGCATTTAGTATACTCAGGCTGAAAATCTGAAGTCTCTATTTTAGTTAATGTATTCATATCTCCTACAAGCTTAATCATTCTATCCGTATTTTTATTTATTAGATTAAGATATTTATAAAGTCTAACCTCATCTAGTTTTTTAGCATCCATAAGTCCTTCAACATGTCCTTTTATTATAGTGATAGGAGTTCTCAAGTCATGAGCTATGGCCCCTACCATTTCTTTTCTTTCTTCTTCTATTCTCCACTGTTTCTCTAATGTATTTTTTAGTTCAACTCTCATATTTTCAAAAGATTTACACACCATTCCTAATTCATTACTGCTTTCATAAGAAATGTTAAAATCTAAATCTTTATCCTTTATCTTTTGTGCCCCTTCTCTCAATTCATTTAAAGGTTTATTTAATCTTTTACATAGTCTTGTGGAAAAAATTAAAGTGAAAGTTATAATATAAATAAATGGTAATATTATGCTGATTATATCCGAATACTTAACTATAAAATTGTATTTTGGATTTTTAGCACTATTCCTTAAATAGTACTTAAAAACAATCATTCCTTGTAATTTATAACTATAGTTTATGGGTAGATACGCTATAACCTCTTGTCCTAAAAAACCATGATTTTCTATCTTCTTGCTACTAACAAGTTTTATAGGCGTGTCAATAATTGGATTATTATATTCTCCATAAACAAATTCGCCTTTTGAATCAATTACTTCATACTCTATACCTTGTAATGGTATAACCTTATTTAAATAGCTTTTAAAATCTTTATTCACAATCTTATCTGAGTAATTTTTTACATAGTCCTCTATTTCTTTCATCTTAGATTCGTAATAATCGGCTCTCAATATATTTCCTGTTGAAATTAACTTTATATTCATTACAAATCCTATAACAGTACAAATAAAACTAAAAAATAAAACCATTAATATAGTAACTATAAATTGCTTTTTCAACGAAAGTCTTTCAATTATATATTTTTTTGCCATCTATATCCTACTCCCCAAATTGTAGATATATACTCTATGTCTTTATCAAAATTACCAATTTTATGCCTTATCTTTTTAATGTGTTCAGCTACACCTGCTGAATTACCCTCTGCATCATATCCCCATATCTTCTCATATATCTGTTCTTTTGAAAAAACCTGCCCACAGTTAACAGCTAAAAATTCAATTATATCGAACTCTTTTTTAGTTAACGCAACTACTTCTCCGTCAGCATACAACATTCTTCCTTTTAAATCTATACTTAATTTTCCAAAATACAAATTAGATTTTTCATAATTATTAAGATTTCTCCTATCTCTTCTTAAATGAGCTTTTACTCTAGCTTTAAGTTGTCTTAAGCTAAAAGGTTTAGATATATAGTCATCTCCTCCTATTGCTAACCCCTGAATTATATATTGTTCTTCTTGTTTTGCCGTAAGAAAAATAATAGGACAACTCAATATATCTCTAATGCTTCTACATACTTCATATCCATTTTTATTAGGCATCATAACATCTAGTAATATCAAGTCTGGATGGAGATTAGATTTTTCTATTGCTTCATTTCCATCATATGCGGTAAAAACTTCGTATCCCTCATCTTCAAGTGAATCTTTTAAGAATGAAACTATGTCTTCCTCATCATCCACAACTAATATTTTTTCTTTCAAAACTCCTCACCTCATTATGCAGCAAATTATTATAGACTATGATTTAATATATTGTTTCATTTATAAATAACTTATTCTTTAACATACTATACTATATTTTACCATATTACTTTAAGCTTTAATATATTAGTCCAAACAATCTCTTTTACTCCATACTCCTGCACTAACTATAAACCCAATTACTATCATACATGTTGCCATTAAACTAAAAGTTCCCTCTGTTACATGAGTTAATATCTCAAAAATTCTTTGTAAATTGATAATTAAAAAATCAAACTTATCATGAACATATATTAAACCGCCAGTAATTACTATAGTTGATATTGCACCTATTACAGCATTAGGTACAACTAAACTAACAATACTACTAATTGCAAGTAAACATATCAAAATAACAAGTTCTAAAAAATAAAACTTCAAATTAAAAATCATCATATCTGCAGCACTAAAAAGTCCAGTCATATTTAAAATAGTTGTACTATAAACTTTAGGTAGATATACCATTCCAAAAATTGTGCTTATTAAAAATGTACTTAATACAAATGGTAATAACGTTATTATCAATGAAATCCATTTAGAACTTATAAATTTATATTTTTTGTAAGGTCTTATCATTACAAGTCTATAAGCACCTATACTCTTTTCATAACTTAAACTATCTGTAAAAAGCATAACACACACTACAAACATCAATACTATATGAACTTCTTTCATAACAAAAGGTGCAAAATTTAAAGAATTTAATTTAATTTCTGTATTAGGGTCATAAAAACTTACTTTATAAAAATTAAGAAACATGCATGCTCCTAATGTTAACAATATATATATAATTAAAAATATTCCTGTTCTTTTTCTCTGCCAAATTCTTTCTAATTCACTTATTATCAAAGGTTTCATTTTAATTACTCCTTCACTTTAAATTAAGTTATCTTTTCTTCTTGATAAAAAATACAATAAAGTACTAAATAAAGCTATATATCCTCCCAACACACTTAATATCCAAAAAGTTAAATAGAACTTTCCTGATAATAAAATACAAATTCCTTGATATTGAATTTCTATAAGTGATAAAAACATTGACTTACGTATAGCTTCTACACTCATTACAGATATCAATATTTTCGAAAAAATTTGAATTATGTATCCATACATTGCTGAAAATATTAAAAATCCAACATTTAATGCAACAGCTATAGTAGTAGTTTTGCTTATCATAGATATAAACATATAAAAAGCTGATATTGCTGCTAATGTTAAAAATGCAATCATATAATATTTAATGTTATACATTAAGGCTGCTTTTAACATAAACGGATGCTTTATAAAGAAAAACATTACTGTTTGTGTTTTTGGTAAAAACATATATCCAAAAGCAACACTTGCAGCAAAATAACAAATTAAGAACAATAATAAAGTAGATAAAACAACCAAATATTTAGCTACAACTATTTTAGTAAAACTATATGTTCTTATCATAACCATTCTCAGCTGTCCACTTCTATATTCTTCAGTTACAGACAATACTATAAAAAGTAATGCTAATATATTAATTACTGTAATAAGCTGTTCCTGCATAGCCACTGATGGGAAGTTTAAAAATGTTGTGTATTCCGGACTTGTATGTGGAATAGTGATATTTTTCTTTAAATAATATTTTAGCGTTCCCATTAATATTAAAGGTATTGAAAAAAAACAGAACCATGTAATCTTTTTGCTCCATAACCTTTCCCATTCGCTAATAAAAAGCTCTTTCACTATTACTACCACCTTTCAGATTAAGCAATTATTAAATTAATAAATGCATCCTCTATTCTACTACTGCCTTTAGCTTTTTCTAACAACTCTTCTTTTGAGCCTTTCCAAACAAGCTTACCTTTATTAATAACTATAAATCTATCACAAAGTTGTTGTAGTTCATCTAATAAGTGACTTGAAATAAAGAATGTTATTCCTTTTTCCTTTTGCAATTTAAATATAAGTTCTCTAAGTTGCCTCATACCTAAAGGATCTAATCCGTTAGAAGGCTCATCTAATATAATTAAGTCAGGATCTCCAAGTAGTGCCTGAGCTATACCTAATCTCTGTTTCATTCCCATAGAATAAGTCTTTACTTTCTCATCGCCTCTATCTTTGATTCCAACACTTTCTAATACTTCCTCTACTTTTTCCAACTGCTCTTTCCTAGACATATTTGTATTTAATCTTGCAAGATTTTGAAGATTTTTTCTTCCTGTCATATATGGGAAAAATATAGGTGCCTCAACAATAGCTCCTAGTTTATTCAATGCTTTCGCTCTCTCATTTTTAATATCTTTTCCGCAAACAAATATCTTTCCTTCAGTTGCATTTATAAGACCCGTTAAAAGTCTTATCATAGTAGTTTTCCCAGCTCCATTAGGTCCTAAGAAACCAGCTATTTGTCCTTCAAATACCTCAAACGAAATATCATCAAGTATTACTTTTTTACCTAGTCTTTTAGTTAAATTCTTAACTTCTATTTTTTTATTTTCCATAATTATCTCCTCCTTTAGTTTTGATTATAGAAGGTAATTTTAAAGATTTTATAAAGATATTTGAAAAAATATCACTAAAACTAAATTTCCATTTAAAAAGAATATTAAAATTGCTAGTCATAAACTTAGTGATTATAATATGTAACCTTTATGGAGTATTAATAGATAAAAAATCCTTATGTTTTACACATAAGGATTTTTTCTACAAACATAGCCTTTCTATTTGACTTTAAATTAATAATATTTATATAAAATAAAAAACGCTAACTAAATAGTTAGCGTTTTGGTGGCTTCAACTGGAATCGAACCAGTGACACGAGGATTTTCAGTCCTCTGCTCTACCGACTGAGCTATGAAGCCATATTACCCGGCGGCGACCTACTCTTCCACACCGTCTCCAGTGCAGTACCATCGGCGCTTTGAAGCTTAACCTTCGTGTTCGGAATGGGAACGGGTGTTACCTTCAAGCCATAACCACCAGAT
>NZ_JAPPRQ010000095.1 GCF_026719745.1 Clostridium sp. ZS2-4 | reverse complement strand
TATCATCTGAATTTTTTCTTGTCAACAACATTTTTGATTCTTTTAATTTTCTCAAATTATCTTAATTCATACTTTGTTGTTTCCTCACCGCCGCTCTCGCGACGACAAGGAATATCTTATCATAAATATCAAAGCATATACACTAATTTCACCTCATTTAACTAAATTAATTTAAATTTTCTCCGTTTTTATTTGGTTTTCTTTATTATTCTTATATTGATACGCCAGGAGAAGTATATTTTTAGCAAAAAATTTCCAATATATAACCATTAAATAATACAGCTGTTAAAAAACCATATTATGAAAACCCGTATTTCATCTATACGGGTTTTCAACACGCTAAGCCAAATTACTCTTAGCTTAATCTGATTAAATCTTGGAAACATCTTTCAATGCTTTACTTACTTTAATTATAGTTAGCATTTTTCATTACTCTCTTTATATATAAAGAGGAGAATAAAAATACAAATATCACCATAATTACTGCAGATGCTGAAGCATAACCTGTTTGAAAATATTTAAAACCTTGTCTATATATATAATAGGTTATAGTATCTGTAGCCTTTCCCGGACCTCCTCCTGTTAAAGTATACATTTTATCGAATATACGAAAAGTATCTATAGTTCTTAATAGTAAAGTTAAAATTAACCCTGGTTTTAGTAAAGGTAAAGTTATATAAATAAAGCATTGAAAAGGAGTCGCTCCTGAAACCTTTGCACTTTCATATAAGCTTTCCGGTATGGATTGTAAACTGGCTAAGATTACTAGAAATACAAATGGAGTCCACTGCCATATATCGGTGAAGATGATAGACATCATAGCATATTTAGCAGAACTAAGCCATTCAATTCTATTTAAGCCTATTGTCTCTAACATATAGTTAAGTATTCCTGTATTATACTCAAACATCATTTTCCAAGTAAGAGCTACTGTAATAGGTGGTAATAACATTGGCACTAGTACTATTGATCTGAATATTTTCAGTGCTTTTATTTTCAAATTGAAAAATAATGCAAATAAAAGTCCTAGCAAGAACTCTATAAAAACACTAATTAGGACAAATATTACTGTGTTTTTAAGAGCGTTCCAAAAAATTTCATCTTTTAGTATAGTAATATAGTTCTTTATGCCTACAAAAGTTGTTGTATCTTTTATTAAGTCAACTTTATAAAAACTTTTCACTAAAGCATAAATCAGAGGATATACTGTCATTAACAACAGAATAATTACTGTAGGCAAAATAAATATATACGTAATTTTCTCACTTTTCCTCATACACTATCCTTTCTTATATCTAAATTGTTTTGCCCTATAAACTATTGCAATATCTTTTCAATAGCTTCATTAGCTTTATCCAATCCTTCTTTTATGTCCATCTTACCAGATAAAATTTCTGATAAATATAATCCCCATACATCTTCAATCTGGCTCCAATAAGGAGTTCTTGGACGTGCTGCTGAATGTGTTAATGCATCAAGCTGAGCTTCATAATGTCTGTATTTCCCCTGTAACTCTTCATCTTTATAGACACTTGTTCTTGTTGGTACCCCTCCACCTTGAAGTGCCATAGTTTTTTGAGATTCTTTACTTGTAATATATTTTAAGAAGTCTACTGCAGCATCCTTATTTAAAGAAGAATTCGGAATACCCAATAACCAATTTCCTATTACCGCAGTATCAAAAGACACTTTTCCTGGAACAGCTGAAAAACCTACTTTATTAACTACCTTAGATGATTTCGGATTGTCCACTGTAGCTACCCATGACGGCCAAGCTATTGTCATCGCAACCTTTCCTTGAGTTAATGTTGTTGCTATTTGATCGCTATCAAATGTTTCAACTCCTTTAGGTCCTAAGTTTTTCAATTTTATATATGTTTCCATAGCTTTTATACCAGCCTCAGAATTTACATGAGGTTTATTATTTTCATCTAACACCTTTCCTCCATATGCCCAAAACATAGGAATATAATTTGTAACTATAGGATTTCCTCTTTGTCCACGCAAAACATATCCTGATATATCTTTTTCATTTTTTAGTATAGTTTCAGCAATATTTACAACTTCATCCCAAGTTTTAGGAGCTTTCAAATTATGTTTTTTTAGTAAATCATCACGATAGAAGAACATTTGAACATTGCCTATTAAAGGCAAAGCATATAAATTACCTGTTTTATATGGATGTCTACATAAATCTGCACATTTTTGTACAAAATCCTTATCTACGCCTTCTTTAAAATAAGAATCCAATGGTGCTAAAAGCTTGCCTTCTGCAAATTCTGGCATCCAAGGGTCATCAATCATAACTAAATCAAATGCTCCTGACTTGTTACGAACATCTAAAACAACTTTTTCTTTTAAGGAACTATATGGCATTGAATTTACTTTTACTTTAACTCCCTTTTTACTTTCATATTCCTTAGCTACTACTTCAACAGCATCTGCCATAGCACCTGCTCTAACAGCAATACTTATCTCTGAAACCTTATTATCTTTAGCTTGTGTTTTATCATTAGTTTTTTTCCCGCATCCACTTAAAGGTAGTATAATTAATGATAATGCTAATGAAACAGCCATAAAAACTTTTTTATTCCTTAACATAAAACTCCTCCCCATAATATAATTTATATACTTAGCCCTTAACTGCTCCAAGGGTTAATCCCTTAACTAAATAATCTTGCATGAATAGAACAAAAATAATTATTGGAATTAATGAAAGAACTCCCCCAGCACTCATTGGCCCCCATAATACCAAGTATTCAGTAATTAATCCTGAAAGACTAACTGGAATAGTTACTAACTCTGGTGATTGAATGAAAATCATAGCATACATAAATTCATTCCAAGACATCATAAATGTAAATACTGCTGTTGCAGCTATGTCTGGTATTACTAATGGTAATACTATCTTAGAAAATGTCTGATATGATGTAGCTCCATCTACCATTGAGCTTTCTTCAATTTCTACTGGAACTTCATTAAAAAAACTTATTAACATCCATATTGCAAAAGGTAAGTTGAACACTATATAGGATAATATTATAGCTGTTCTACTATTTAATAAACTTAATTTTCCCATAATAGAGTATAAAGGTATAACAAAAGTTATAGGTGGAAATATTCTTGTTACTAATATCCAAACTAATAGAAATTTCTTTGCTTTAAATCTGAATCGTGATATGCTGTAAGCAGCCATGGAACCGATTACAACCGCTATCACAGTAGAACTTATAGATATGACAGCACTATTTAACATGTTTTTTTGAAAACCTAATTCTTCGAACAACATTATATAATTTTCTAATGTAAAATCATGTGGAAAAAATGTAGGTTTTTGATAAAACTGCTCTACTCTGTTTTTAAAAGAGTTATTAAGCATCCAATATACTGGAAATAGTGACCATATAACTATAATTCCAGCACAACAATACTTTAATACCCCATTTAAAATAATTTTAGAGTTCTTTTTTGTTTTGAAGTTAATATTCGTTTCCATCTCACTCCCCCTCTGTAATCTTGATTATCCTCTTACAAAATCTTAAACCCTTTATTTAGCTGTAAAATTAAATTATGTATTAAAAATATATGAATTTATTTATCATGATATATTTATTATGACTATAAAGTTTAGTTTTTTATATTGAATAATACAAAAATACCCTCAAAAATAGAGGATATTTTTCTTATGTATAAAATTATATTCACTTTTTTAGATAACTATGAATTTAGTTACTATATCTTTACAAAAAATAAAAAAACAGTCTTACAAAAGACTGTTTTTTTATGGTGGAGATAAAGAGATTCGAACTCTTGACCCCCTGCGTGCAAGGCAGGTGCTCTCCCAGCTGAGCTATACCCCCATATATGGTGCAGGTGAAGGGAGTCGAACCCCCACGCCAAAGGCGCTAGATCCTAAGTCTAGTGCGTCTGCCAATTCCGCCACACCTGCATATATTAATTTATAAATGGTGACTCCTAGGGGAATCGAACCCCTGTTACCACCGTGAAAGGGTGGTGTCTTGACCGCTTGACCAAGGAGCCAAATTATCTTAAAGTGGTGCTGGCACCAGGACTTGAACCCGGAACCTACTGATTACAAGTCAGTTGCTCTACCAATTGAGCCATGCCAGCTTAAATGGCGACCTAGAAGGGACTCGAACCCTCGACCCCCGGCGTGACAGGCCGGTACTCTAACCAACTGAGCCACTAGGCCAAATTGTTTGTGGTGGGCACAACAGGGCTCGAACCTGTGACCCCCTGCTT
>NZ_JAPPRQ010000094.1 GCF_026719745.1 Clostridium sp. ZS2-4 | reverse complement strand
TTTACCCCCACGCTTCAAACCCAATATTTCTACTACGCTTGGTGGTTGGCTACAAGGCTTCTTGGCAATTACCTTGACTGGACTTTCACCAGCTAGTATGGTCCAGCTTAGCTGGACGCACAAATAATAAAAGCTAGTGAAATTTTAATTTTCACTAGCTTTTGCTATTATCTATTCAAGTAAACATCTGGTAAGCTCTGAAAGCGATAGCTCAAGCTAAATATTACTTGTTCTAAGGCTAAACGCCTTTATTTAATCTTAACGCCCTTCGAAGCACTTAAAGCGTAAAAAAGATACTTTAAATTCAAAGATTTTCTGACACTAGGAAGAAAATCAACATTTTCTGGTGACTGGGGATTGGCGACTGGTTACTAGAATAAAATTGCGTCGCAATATTTTTCTATGATGCAAACAATCCTCTATCACTAACCAAATCTTTATCCTTGTTGCTTTCAAAAAACTTAAGTAGTTTTTCCATAGTAAGAGATTTTTTCTCTTCTCCACTTATATCTAAAATAACTTCTCCGTTGTGGAGCATTATAAGTCTGTTTCCTAAATTTATGGCATGGTTCAAGTTATGCGTTACCATAAGTGTTGTTATACCTTTTTCAGCTACAATATTTTTTGTCAATTCAATTATCTTTTCAGATGTTTTAGGGTCTAAAGCGGCTGTATGCTCATCTAAGAGTAATAGTTCCGGATTTGACATAGCTGTCATTATGAGTGTAAGTGCCTGTCTCTGCCCTCCTGATAAAAGTCCCACCTTTGTATAAAGCTTATCTTCAAGTCCAAGCTCCAGCTTTGAAAGCAGTTCTTTAAAATAAGGAATATTTTTTTTATTAACACCAAAACTAAAACCAAATTTTTTTCCTTTATTATATGCCATAGACATATTCTCAAGTATAGTCATAGACGGTGATGTACCTTTTGAAGGGTCTTGAAATACTCTTCCTATAAATTTAGTGCATTTATGCTCTGGAAATTTTGATATCTCATTTTCTCCTAATATTATAGACCCATTATCTACTGGTATTGTTCCAGATATTATATTCAATAAAGTAGATTTTCCTGCCCCATTACTGCCTATTATTGTTATGAAATCACCCTTATTTACATTTAAATTTAACCCTGCAAATACTTGATTTTCATTAACTGTATTTTTATTGAAGACTTTGTATAGATTTTTTACCTGCAACAACAGTCTTCACCTCTCTTTCTTCTCTACTCCTTCTATTTAAACTAAAACTTGCATTATTAGCTCCTAACACTACAATAACTATAATAGCAGTAATAAGCTTTAAGTCTGAAGGTGGAAGTCCAATTCTAAGTGCTCCTCCAATAGCAAACTTGTATAGTACTGCTCCTAAAAGTGCCATAGTAGTTGCTCTGACAAAGCTTAATTTTTTAAGTACTGCTTCACCTAATATTACAGCTGCAAGACCTATAACTACAGTACCTGTCCCCATACCTACAGCAGCATATCCTTGATGCTGTGCCATTATAGAACCGCCTAGTGCTACTATACCATTAGAAGTCATAAGTCCAATAATCTTTATATTGTCCTTATTGACGCCTAAAGATGTAACAAGCTGTTCATTATCTCCAACTGCCTTTAGCATAAAACCCAGCTTAGTTTTTAAAAATAAATCTAATAGTAACTTAACTCCAACAGCAAATATTGCAATTAAAAATACTGAATTAATAAATTTTGCTGATGTAAAAATAGTTTTAAAATTGAAAAATGATATATTAGATTTGCCCATTACTCTTAAATTAACTGAATATAATCCTATCATAACCAATATTCCAGATAATAAATTTGTTATTTTTAACTTAACATGCAGCAAACCTGTTATTAATCCCCCTAGCATACCAGCAATAACTGAATAAAAGCATGCAGCAAAAGGATTTATTCCTTTTGAAAGACACAGAGCTGTAACTGCTGCCCCTAATGGAAATGTACCATCTACTGATAAATCCGGGAAATCTAATATTTTATAAGTTATATATACTCCTAATGAAACTATCGCAAAAATAAGTCCCTGTTCTAATACGCTCAATAAGAATCCTGACATCATTCAACCCCTCCAGTAACTTTTTCAGCTTTGGAAGCTATATCCTGTGGAATCTCAATATTTAACTTCTTTACAGCATCTTCATTTATAACTATTGATGCTTCCTTTTGAGTCTCAACTGGTATTTCCATTGGTTTTTTGCCTTCTAAAATTTCAATTGCTTTAAGACCTGTCTGATATCCAAGCTTGTAATAATCAATTCCTTCTGTTGCTACTGCACCTGCTTTTACATGGGCACTTTCTGAACCTATAACAGGTATATTTTTAGCAAAACATTTTCTTGTAACCAGTGGCATTGCTGAAGCAATCATATTATCCTGCACAATGTATAAGATATCTATTTCAGTTAATATTGATTGTAAAGCTTGTGGAATCTCATTTTCACTTGTAATTCCTTGAGTCTTTATTTCGATTCCATAATTTCCTGCAAGTCTTTTTGCTTCTTCTACTTGAACTTCAGAATTTGCCTCACTAGTATTATAGATTATACCTACTTTTTTACCTGTTGGAACCAATTTTTTCATAAGTTTAAATTGTCCATCCATAGAAACGGCATCTGAAGTACCTGTTACATTTGTTCCAGGATTATCTAAAGATTTTACAATACCTGCTTTTACTGGGTCTGTTACTGCTGTTATCAAAATCGGAATATCCTTACTAGATTTTTGAGTAACATTATATGCTGCTTGTGCTGATGGCGTTGCAATTGCCATAATTAAATCTACATCATCATTAACAAATTTTTCTGCAATTGTTTGAGTTGTTGGCATATCTCCTTGTGCATTTTGAAAATCAATTTTTATATTTTCACCATCTACATAATTTTTATCTTTAAGTGCAGCTATAAATCCTTCTCTAGCTGAATCCAAAGCAGGATGTTCAACAATTTGTGTAATACCTATTTTTACAATATCCTTCTTTGCTCCATCACTTGTTTTGGATGTTTTTGAATTTGAACACCCACCTAGAGCTCCTACTAATAATACCGCTGAAACTAACATTGAAATTTTTTTACCTACCATTCTACCTTCCCCCTTAAAATAAAAAAACTCTCCAATAGGAGAGTTTTTTGCATACTGTAATTAAAGCAACGTAAATACAAAATTGCATTTACATCACCTAATAATCCTATATCTCCTACCGAACTACCATATTACTGTTTTAATATATCATATTGCCAAATAAAACTTTTAATTACCATACTACTCTAAAACTTTTCTACCATACTACTTCAGCTGTAACTGAATTTTTATATTATAACTTCTTTTTCTCATATTAGCTTCTTTAACCGTATTATATACTACTATGCCTCTATATGTTACTTGCTTAAATTTTATTTTTCTTAAACTTTACCATTCTTCAACAATTTCTTTTTATGAATTTTACAGTACTTTATATGTTACCCGTACTCTTTTAACTTTTGAATTTCTTATATTTTACATTACACCAATAAAATTGTCAATTATATTTTTTCTTCATTAGGAATTGAACGATGACCAAGCCCTATAACAACTTCATTTAAATGAAGAAGTCCAATACTTGCAAAAATACATACGCTTATATGTTCTTCACACCTTGCAATACCTATCTTTCCTCCTAAATTAAGTCCATTTGCCTTAGCTGATACTTGAAGTATAGCTTCTCTGGCTGCACCCACCACAGCTCCATCATGTACATGACAGTCTTTTATAATTCCTGTTCTTTTAGAAGCCACTAGAGCTCTTTCCATAATTTTAGGAATAGAAGCATTAAGACTCCCCCCTATGTCAACTGCTGCTGTTAATATATTTCTTTCTTTAAAGTTCTCTTCAAGTCTTCGCTCTTCATTTCTTTCAGATGTAGCCATCTTTATTGCAGCCTTTGCCACCTCAATGCTATTAGCTTTCATTATTTCACCTCTAACTATTTTCCTGCTGTAATTTAAAATATATATTACAATTATCAATATTCATTGATGGATTTATAAAAAAACTTCAACGTAGTTTTTTTATAATAAATATATTTCTTGTAATTTATATATATAAATAGAAAGTAATATCTGCACTTAAAGTTATACAACTATAACTTTAAGCACAAACGTTGAATAATTGCTTCAGGATTTTTGTTTATTTCATTTAGAAAAAGCTTAACATTTTCTCTAATTT
>NZ_JAPPRQ010000093.1 GCF_026719745.1 Clostridium sp. ZS2-4 | reverse complement strand
ATTACTACAATAACCATAGATGTCAATGGGGATTAAAAAAGATGACTCCTAAACAATTTAGAAATCATCTTTTAAATGTTGCTTAATCCCTTTTTTTATAATGTCCTTGACACGGGTACCATTTTAATCCTTGCTCTTTCTTTTATTTAAGTTTAGGTTTTGCCTTAGCAAAACTTCCTCTACTGGTTACTGGCTACTGTGCACTGGTTACTAGAAAAATGTTGTATTCTACTATGCAATTCCTATCTTTTTAAACAAATAAGGAGCTCCTGCAGTCATCCATGCTGCTATAAATACATATCTAATACAATCCGAAATCAAGTACTGAGGTAATATCTTTTTCAAAACAACTTTAATCAATAAAACTACTGTAATCCCTAAAGCAAGTTTTAATATATTTCCTACTAAAGATGCTTTTTCATTAAAATTAATGTATTTACTTTCAATAGTGTATCCAACAAGAAAACCTGTAATGGTTCCAACTGCCACATAGTAATCATGTCCCTTAAATACAAATAGTCCTATAATCATAGGAATTATTAAAAGCAATAGAATACTCTTTTTTCCTCCCTGCTCTAAAAAATCAAAAACCTTATTAGATATATACACCCATATCATAGCAATCACAATACCTCCTATAATATCTACAGGCCTGTGAACCCCTAAGTATATCCTTGAGAATCCAACCAATGCTATAATAGTTATTCCCAAAATATAAGTCCACTTTTTCTTTCTATTACTCATTACAGAAATCCAAAAACTTGCTGTTCCTTGAGTATGACCACTAGGAAAAGAATATCCAGTTGCCGTTTTTATTCTAAGTACCCTTATTCCTTCTGTACCAAAAACGCGTGGAATCTTTAGAGACTCTTTTATAACCCCATTAATTACCATACTTGAAATAAGTGTAAAGCCTACCCTATATGCAAATTTTTTATTAATATCCCAAAATATAATGGCAATAATCACTATAAAAAAAGCTTCCTCACCCATCATAGTAATAAACTGAGCAATTCTGTCTAATGTTGGATTTGAAAAGCTTTGAATAGCCTTTATGATTTCTATATTAAAATCATTTGTTAGAAATTCGGTCAAAATATATTCCTCCTAATTTACAATAATTTCATTCTTAAGTTTCACTTTTAACTTTTTAACTGTTTAAAATTTTAACTTTTAAAATTCCATACATTATATTATTTTACCATAAGTATACTATTGTGTACTTATAAGTTATCATTTATCTATTATATTTTCTTTCAAAATCTCTCTTATTTACTAAAAACTCTATATCCTTATTCATAATATTTATCCCTCATTTCTTTTTTATTTAACTTCATATAGCAAATATGCATTTTGTTAAGAATGTGTACAAATATTTTTTATAACACAGCTTGCATACATAATTAAAATGAAAATAAGCATTATAATATTATACTGACGGTTTAAAGATCATTTATAAACATCTTTAAAGTCTCCCCTTTACATAATTCATCCTAATAAAAGAAGTAAATCTACCATACCACCAAATTTTATACAAATTGGTGAAGTTCTCAAGAATATTGTGTTATACATTGGAAAGACTATTAAATAAAATACTTTTAATAAGGGTGATAATTATATGAGAATTCCTAGTCATGTTGGAATTATACCTGATGGAAACAGACGATGGTCTGTAAATAACGGATTAGCTAAAGAAGATGGTTATTCATCTGGATTGTTTCCAGGCTTAGTACTGTTTAAATTATGTCAAGAAGTTGGAGTAAAAGAACTAACCTTTTATGGTTTTACTACTGACAATGTCAAAAGGCCCAAAATACAAAGAGAGGCTTTTACAAAAGCCTGCATTGAAGCTGTTGAAATGTTAAGTAAAGAAGATGCGGATTTACTAGTTGTTGGAAATGATAAATCTCCTATGTTTCCTAAAGAACTTTTACCCTATACTAAAAGAAAAACCTTTGGTAAAGGTGGTATGAAAATTAATTTTCTAGTTAATTATGGTTGGGAATGGGATCTTGGGAGTTTGTTAGAAACCCACAGTAATAACAGAAAATTAATTACAAGTTCTTTAAAAACTAACGATATATCTAGAGTAGACCTTATAATAAGATGGGGTGGCAGGAGACGTTTAAGTGGATTTTTACCAGTTCAATCTATTTATTCTGACTTTTATGTGATTGATGATTACTGGCCAGACTTTAATAAAGATCATTTTTACCAAGCACTTCAATGGTATAACACTCAAGATATAACTCTTGGAGGTTAATAATTTTAAAAGAATGCTGTGATACAGCATTCTTTTAAAATTATCTTTATATGTTTCTCTTTTTAATTTTCTATAATATGATGCTGTCTTTCCTTCCCCATAAAAAACACTGCTAAAGCTCCTGGTCCTCCATAAGCTCCAACAGCAGGTCCAATATAATTAATCAGAACATCCTTAACTTTAACTTCTTGTAAAATACACTCTCTCAACTTAAGAGCTTCTTCAAGACAATCACCATGACATATAGCAATAGTTTGTTCTTCATCATTTTCTATTCTTTCTATAACGATTTCAGCCAATCTTTTTATAACCTTTTTTCTTCCTCGTATTTTAACAATAGGAATTACTTTACCTTCATGATTAAGTGTTAATAGAGGTTTTATATGGAGCACTATTCCAATAGTAGCGGCAGCTGCTGAAATTCTTCCTCCCCGCTTTAAATGACCGAGATCATCTACTGTAATATATGTATTTATTCTTTGTTTATTCATCTCTAGATAATCTACTATTTCTTCGTAGCTTGCACCATTTTCCTTCATTTCATAAGCTTTTAAAACCATAATTCCTTGCCCTAATGAAGCCGTCAAAATATCTATAATATATACTTGTGCTTCTGGGAATTCTTCTTTCATCATATTTTTAGCTATGTTTGCACTGTTAAAAGTACCACTTAATCCCGTGGAAACACAAATATATATAATATCCATGCCTTTACTGACTATTTCCCTAAATGCTTCATAAAAAGCTTGGCTGCTTGGTTGTGACGTTTGGGCAATAGCGCCATTTTTCATATCATTAAAAAATTTGATAGAAGACATACTTTTTCCTAAATCATCTTTATATTCTTCCCCATAATAACTAAATGTAAGGCTTACAAATGGAATCTGTTTTTTTTCAATAATATCTCTTGGTAAATCACAGCATGAATCAGTTATTATTGCAAAATTCTTCATTAGTACACTATCCTTTCATTTGCTCTCTCAATTATATTGTTTTTTACTCTCATTTCTACTATAACACCCATTTAGCTCTAATGCCATAATAACTTTATCCTTACTTGTTATAATATGTATAAACATTTTACTTACTCCAAAAATAAATCGGGGGTAATTAATCCCCGATCTATTTGTTAATAGAATTAAGCCAAAGATAGGCTAAATCCAATCTTTTATCAATTAATACTTGTACAAACTTATCTATAACCCCTATTTTTTCTAAATCTTTTATAATGCTTATAGGCACAGAAACCTTCTTTGTATAGGATTTTCTGGGGTCTATTACCATTATTGACTCATCATCCTGCACATATATATGTTTCCCTCTTATGTCCTGCCTTTTAAACTTTAACTTTTTAAATTCTTCTATTAAATCAATTAAATTTACGGCTAATTGCTCTGACAATCCATTCTTAACAATATAATCTTTAATCATTTGTCCCGGCACATATTCTCTCAAAATACATCTATTACTTGCATTTATAATTTTAGGAAAATATTTACTTCCTTCTACCTTCTTTAGTATGTCATATTCCCCTTCGCACTTAGCTTTACATTTAAATATTTTTAAAGCATATCCATCTGGTGTCAAATATACTTTTCCTTCACAACCTCCGCCTAGAAATTCACATTCCTTTATATCTATCCCCAAATACTTCTTGCTAATATTAATCACCTCTTACACAGTGCTTGGAAATGTTACTATACTATATTTTATTTCAAAATTTGTACAACGTTACATAAGAATGTTGCGACGCAACATTCTTTTAGTCCCCAGTGAAAGAGGATTTTCTTCCTTAGGTCAGAAAACCTTTCAATTGTAGAGTAGGTTGAAGGAAATTTTATTTCCTTCTTCCCCTCATCAAACCGTGCATGCGGTTTTCCCGCACACGGCTTTCCGATATTCTTCTTTCTAAGGCATTATAACCTTTAAAGAGAAAGT
>NZ_JAPPRQ010000092.1 GCF_026719745.1 Clostridium sp. ZS2-4 | reverse complement strand
TTAAACTTACATGCTACGCATACCTTTTTATCAAAAGGCTTTTTGTTGTACCTTTTTTTTGAACAGTTTCAAATGAATTTTTAAAAGTTATCCACATTTTTATTTTTTAAATTCTACAATCATCTATATCTATATATAAAAGACTATTAGTAATATACACCAATAGTCTTCCTCTCATTTTTTCCTTCTTCTATTTCAGTTTTAATTCAACTTCTCCAACTCCAGTTTCAACATATACCTTTATATTATTCTTTGTTTTCCCATAACTATCATTTACATAAATGTGATTTTCTACTTTAAATCCATTTGCCTTAATTTCTCCTAAACCTTTTTTAGCTTCTACCTTCACCCCAATATTCTTAGGTAAATATACTTCTACTTCTCCAACTCCACCTTCTATATTCACATTTACATCATTTTTATAATTTCCAGCAAGGTCAACAGTGGTTTCCCCAACACCAGTTTCAATATCTAAATTATTGATGTTTAATTTTGAAAGATCTATATTGCTTTCCCCAACCCCTAGTTCAATATCCATGTTCAAAGGAACTTCTTTATTTAAAGCCAAATTCCACCTGTATTCGTTATTTCCCATATTTATATCCCTGTTAGATGGCTGAGTAACTTTCAGCTTTCCTTCTTCTCCATTTACAGAGTAATCTACTTCTGGCTTCCATTCAGGTATAGTATAAACAAATTCCCCTGACATCATTTTATCCGTTGATTCTTTAATTTCTAATTCTCCCACTCCCATATTTATATCCACTTCAGCCTTTTTAGCTCCTTGAAGTTCTACAACTTTAGTTTCTGTTTTAGTTGTTTTATTTTTATTATTAACATTGACACTGATACCGCATCCATTTATAGCTACTGCAGTAGTTACAATTCCTAAAACCATAAGCAGCTTTCTTTTTATCTTCACAGTAATACCCCCTATTTAATAATTACAAAAGTAATTAAAGACGTTTTGTGTATGAGTACTTTTTTTCTTCTTTGAATTATTTTTTATTAGACTCCTCCTAATTATGCTATCTAATAAAATTACTACATCCTAACATATTTGATGCCGTTAAAATAGATAAAGTAAGAAATATTAATATTCTTCTAATACCCAAATTATTCGCCCCCTGTTTATTATCTACATATCTATTTTATTATCTATAAGGTATCCTGTTCCTATAAACAAGCCTATAATAACTAATATAATGTAAATACAAGCTGCTATATTCATTTCTATTCCTTGCGCAGTACCTTGAATAACTGCATAATTTCCATAAGATATAATTTGACTTTTATCAAAAACCTCCTGTGATCCTCGAGTAAAATCAATATTCATACTATAAGGAATAAATTTTACAACTAAATATTGTACATATGAAACAGCAGTACTTAATACTATGAATAATCCAAATCCTAAGAACTTACCAATTTTTTTCTTTCTAATAGCTACTCTGCTAGCTGTTATTGAAAAATATATTATTATTAAAAGCTGTAACGTACTAACAATAACTCCTATTATTATAAAAGTAAGCATCAATGGTAAATTCACCTGATCATTTATTACATTAATGATGCCCCACTCCACATTCCCTTTAGCCATTAAAAGAAATGTTATTCCTGTCAGAATACTTGCAGCTGCAAACCATATTAAAGCTACAATTGTTTTTGCTCCTATTATTTTGTTACCACTTACAGGTAAGGTAAAAGTCAAATAACCTATGTCTTCATGCATTTCTTTACTATAAGAACCTATATTGAAAATCAAAACCATAACAAACATTACTGTAACAGCTAAAGTTATCAAACTATATATAGCCGCTGGATGCCATACACCTATTCGTGAATATAAAAGAACATTAACTAAAATTGTAATTATAAATAAACCTAAAAAAAGTTTGTAATTTCCTTTCAATTCGTATTTTATTAAATTTCCCATTACTCAAATACCTCCCTAAATAATTCGTCAATAGATTTTCCTTTTTCATATCTCAAATCTTCTGCATTACCGCTTAGAACAATCTCTCCATCTTTTATGAATGCAACATCGTCAAATATTCTCTCTATATCCTTAACAAGATGTGTTGTTATAATCATTGAACATTCTTCATTGTAGTTATTGATTATGGCATCCAGTATTTGTTCTCTTGCTACAGGGTCTACCCCAGCTAAAGGTTCATCTAAAATATATAATTTAGCCTTTCTTGATAGTACTAAAGTAAGATTTAATTTCTCCATCATCCCTTTTGATAAAGAAGTAACCTTGGCTTCTTCTTCAAGCTTCATAAACTTTAGAAGTTCTTCACATTTTTTCTCATCAAAATCACTATAAAAATCACTGAAAAATTGTACAGCATCTTTTATCTTCATCCATTTATATAGATAATTTCTATCTGGAAGATAAGAAACCACAGCTTTTGTTTCTACTCCTGGTTTTTTACCATCTATTAAGATTTCTCCACCAGACTTTCTTAATATTCCCACAGCAATTTTTATAAAAGTAGTCTTACCGCTGCCGTTAGGTCCTAAAAGTCCTACTACCTTTCCTTTTGGTATTTCTAAATTTACATTGTTCAATGCTTTTTTAGTAAAATAACTCTTGTTCAAACCCTTAGCTTCTAATATATTATCCATTTTTACTCCTCCTTGCTTAAATTCCTAGATATGAGTTCTACTATTTCCGAATTACTAAACCCTAAATGCTTCATTCCTTCTATAAATGTATCCAATACATCCTTAGCCATATCATTTTTCAAAGTAAATATTACTTCCTCATCTTCAGTCACAAAAGTACCCATTCCTCTTTGAGTAAATGCCAATCCCTCTCTTTCAAGTTCCTTATATGCTCTTTGAATTGTATTGGGATTAACTCTTAATTTTGTTGATAAATCTCTTACAGATTGCAATTTATCTCCTCCTTTTAATACCTTTGATACTATTTGCTTTTTTATTAAATTAACTATTTGAACGTATATAGGAGTTTTGTCATCAAATTGAAATTCCATATTACACCTCCATATATTTTTATTATTATATTGTATTAGTGTACTATATAAATAATACACCGATACAATATTAAAGTCAATAACTTACAAGTAATTTTTTTACAAAATTGAATAAAAAATTTTCCAATGAAAATAATTAAAATAAAACAACAATATAAAATGAGGTGTTTTAAATGCTTAAAATATTTGGAAGATTAATCGGACTTAAAGGAGAAGATTTGAAATATGACAGTGAAATTTTACTTTTTATATTAGCTGGTATAATTCTCTTCTTATTTTTAGGTTTTTTCAAAGCTATTACTAAAGAAGATGTATTAAAACTTCAAGCATTTCTGCAATCTATGCCCTTTGGATTTAAAATTGATTTATCATATTGGTCAAATATAGCAAAATTTCAAAATAATAATCTATATGCAGTGATTTACTTTTGCATAGCCTTTTTCATGAGTATTGATTTTTTAATTTTAAGATTTGTATATGGAATTAAATTATCCCATGAAAAAACCGACACTTTAAACTCACAATCTAATAATTTTTCCGATACAAAAAAAGCCTAAAGTTAGCTTTAAACTTTAGGTTCTTTTATTATTATATCTAAGGTCAATATATTATAATATATTGCTTTATAACTGGTAATAATAAAAACATCACTTTATTAAAGGAGTTGTATTATATGCCAAAAGATAGTCAACCAGATAACAAAAAAGCTAGAATGGAAAAATGTAATTGGGATACACCAATAACTCGTGAAAGTGCCAAAAATAGTAACCGCACAACTAAAAAACAGTCTGCAAAGAGAGGCGACGTTTAAATTTATAAATATAAGTACAAAATTTTATTAAAATTCAACTTCAGTAAATCTTAAAGGTCCTATGTTTTTCAACATAGGACCTTTGTAGTGGTATACTAAAGTTGTAACACCTCAGTCGAATAAATGATATAATTTATTTCAGAAAAGAGGTTACGACAATGAAAAAACGAAGATACGAATCAGAATTTAAAAATAAGATTATACGCCT
>NZ_JAPPRQ010000091.1 GCF_026719745.1 Clostridium sp. ZS2-4 | reverse complement strand
AGTCTGCACTATATGAAAAGCTATCGCTTACAAAAACTCAAATCAACGATTTTTTAGACTATTTTATATCTACATTACCTAGTTTTATCAAGGAAAAACTAGCTTTTTCGTAGTGCGAAAGTTGAGATTCTAAATATAAAAATCCTAATGAAAATTTATTTTTTATTAGGATTTTTATATTTAGACATTAAAGATTTTCTTACCTAAGGAAGACAATTTTCCTTACCTAGTACCTAGCACCTTCTTCCTAGTACCTAAGAAAATTACGAAGCAATTTTCTTAAAAGATTCCTAGTGAAGATAAGAATACAACTATAAGCAGTAACGGTGTCACATATCTTAATACAATATAATAGAAATCTATAATTTTTTCATTCTTAAGCTTACCATTATTAGAAAGCTCTTGTTTTATCTCATCCTTTGGTACTGCATATCCAACTAAAAGTGCTATTAATAAGCCGCCTATAGGTAGAAGAATATTTGAAGACATAAAGTCAAACAAATCGAATATGCCTTTTCCAAATATCTTTACATTTGCTAATAAAGCTGTTTCTCCTACTGAAAGGGTTGAAAAAGCTCCAATAAATGCTAATAATATTGCATTTAATATGATAGTCTTCTTTCTTGACATTCCTTTTTGTTCTGTATAGTAAGCAATTAGTACTTCAAACATAGACATAGTAGCTGTAGTAGCTGCAATTGAAGCTAAGATAAAGAATGCAAGAATCAAAAACTTACCAAAAGGTATTTTTGAAAATACTAGTGGTATTGTTACAAATAAAAGTCTTGGTCCACTTGAAGGAGCCATGTTGAATGTATATACTGCTGAAAAAACTGCTATTCCTACAAGAAGAGAAACTATAGTATCAGATATAGCTACCTTAGTAGCCGTTCCAAACATATTATCTTCCTCTGTAAAATAACTTCCATATGTAACCATTGTTCCCATGCCTAAGGATAGTTTGAAAAATGCCAATCCCATAGCAATAAGTATTCCCTGTCTAGTTAAGTGACTGAAATCCGGCTTAAATAAGAAATTAAAGCTTTCCTTAACTCCTGGAAGAGTTAGTGCTCTAATATCACATACTAGAATTAAAATAAATAAAACAGGCATAAGAGTTTTTGTTATTCTTTCAATACCATTTTTAACTCCACCTATCAAAATTATAGATACTACAGTTATAACTATAATTTGCCATATTACTGGTGCAATTGGTCCTACTGTAGTTGTAGCAAACTGCTGTTGAACTGATTCTGCCGTAGATCCGTTAAAATCTCCTCTTATAATTTTAAATACATAAGAGTACACCCATCCTGCAACACCAGTATAGAAAAACATTATGAAATATCCACCTAAAATACCTATAATACCTATGCTTCTCCATTTCTTTTGAGAATTTAATTCTTTAACTGCACCCATAACATTTTTTCTTGCTTTTCTTCCAATAAAAAATTCACTAACCATTACAGGAAGACCAACAAAAATAATGCAGATAAAATAAACTAATAAAAATGCAGCCCCTCCATTTTTTCCAACTACATATGGAAATTTCCATATATTTCCCAAGCCTACTGCTGAACTTAATGTAGCAAAAAATGCTGCAAGTCCAGAAGAAAATCCTTCTCGCTTTTTGTTCTTTTTCATTTGTACACCTTCCATTCTGCTATTCTACTGTTGAGATGTAAATTACACTATGTTAACACATTGTAAATTACACCTCAATAGTATACAACAGATGATTATAAAAAGTAAGGGGTTAGAGTATAATTATTATATTCTTCCCCTTATACTTACTTATTATAATATTAACTAAAATACATTATATTATAATACATCCTATACTATTATTCCCCAATAACTGCTTTTAATACCTTTCCTATGCTATCATTAATAACTAAATCTGCACTATTGTCATAAGCCGTTGAAGCCTTGTTTATTAGAATTAAGTTTTTTCCATTAAAATGCTCGATTAACCCTGCTGCTGGGTATACAACCAAGGATGTTCCCCCAACAATAAGCATATCTGCCTGTTTTATGTGATATACTGCTCTATTAAGGGTATCCATGTCTAATCCTTCTTCATATAAAACTACATCTGGTTTAACAACTCCTCCACACTTATCACAGACAGGTGTTAATTCATTACTATTCATAATATACTCTAAATCAAAACTCTTATTGCACTTCATACAATAATTTCTATGAACTGATCCATGAAGCTCCAGAACATTTTTAGAACCTGCTATTTGATGCAGTCCATCAATATTTTGAGTTATAACAGCCTTTAGCTTCCCTATTTTCTCAAGTTCAGCAAGAGCTTTGTGGGCATGGTTAGGTTCTGCATTTCTATAAATCATTTTAGTTTTATAAAAATCAAAAAAGTCTTCTGTATGCTTCATAAAAAAGCTATGGCTCAACATAACTTCAGGTGGATATGAAAAATTATTTTTTGTTTTATATAAACCTGATTCAGACCTAAAGTCAGGAATATTACTTTCAGTAGAAACCCCAGCACCTCCAAAGAAAACTATATTAGAGCTTTCATCTACCATTTTCTTAAGCATATTTATTTTATCCATTTTTATCAACTCCTAAATAAAATTTACTAATTATAATTATACATGAAAAAAATAGATATGCAGCATTATGCTTGTAACACATCTATTTTAAACCACTTTCTATTTACATTTATTGAATTGCATTTTGCAACTCTGCTTCAGCTTGATTTTGAAGCTTAGAAAACTTAGTTGAAAGGTTTGAGTATTCTTTTGCATTAAGCTTTTTAATCTTTTCTATGGAATCTAATGCTTCCTTAGGTTTATTAGCTTTAACTTGAGCATCAACTAAAAAATACCACATAATTGCACTATTCTTATACTCATCTTTTCTTAATTTGGATTTATAATAATCAATAACCTTATTGTAGTAATATGGATATACTTCCTTAGCAGGAACTAATTTTTTGCCATCGTATTTTAAAACCTGTACTTCATATGCATCACCAGTATATTTCTTCCATAATGCAATTTCAACTCTTCCATCAGACTTACCTTTATTGTCTGGCATATCCTTTATGTATATTTTATGATACCCCTCTGTACCTATTATTTTAAACTTATCTGTATTTTTATCATATACATATATGTTTAAAACATTCCCTGCGGAAATTCCTGCTGAATTACTTACTAACAACTCCTTATTTCTCTCTCTGTCTAAATCCTCAAAATCTATTCTATAAACAATCTTTCCCTGTCCATGACTCTCTAATATCTTTTTCCATGTATTGTTTTTTTCTTTTAATACAATTATTCCACCTTTATCATTATTTTTTTCTGATTTAAAAGTAAATAATATTTCTTTATTTCCATCACCATCTATATCTTTCTTTATAATAGATTTTGCTCTTTTAGAATAGGTTGGTGGTGAAAGCCTCATATCTTTGGGAAGAAATTCTTTTACTACATCTTCAACCCCTTGAGATTTCTTTGACTCTCTTATCATTTCTAAATGCTGTGAAGACATAGTTGCTTGACTACAGCCACTTAATGCAGTTGAAATCATTAAAGCTATAACAATAGCTTTCGTCAAATTTTTAAACATATTTATCTCTCCTTTAACTAAAATAATACTTTAGTCCACAAAGTATTATTTCCAAAAGATAAAAGATAAATTCGAAAATTTATTCAATCCCACTAATTTATATTAGATTCCACTATTTGATACATCCACAACAAAACATTATTGAAATTCGCCTTAAAAAACAAAAAAATAAAAAAGCACTAAGCTTCTGCTTAGTGCTTTTATCTTACCCGGCGGCGACCTACTCTTCCACACCGTCTCCAGTGCAGTACCATCGGCGCTTTGAAGCTTAACCTTCGTGTTCGGAATGGGAACGGGT
>NZ_JAPPRQ010000090.1 GCF_026719745.1 Clostridium sp. ZS2-4 | reverse complement strand
GTTAATGCACCTACAACTTTATCTGATAGATTTGGTTCTAATTTTAAAGATTCTTCTCTCTTTAGTATTTCCATTGTGTCCGGTACACCGTTTACAAGACCATGCTGTCTCATTTCTTCTAATTTATCCATATCTTTTTCATCAAAGCATAATACCAAAGAACCATTTCTTTTAAAAGGAAAATCCAATTCTTCTTGAAGCTTATCAAACATTTCATTTCCTCTAACGTTCATTTTAGCTTTAAGAGTTCCTGGTGTTGGGTCTTCCCCTGCGTGAACTATTCCACTGTTAGCTTTGCTTGTTCCTGATGCAACATCTATTTCTTTTTCCAATACACACGTTTTTAATTTATATTTAGATAATTCTCTTGCAATTGCACATCCAGTAACTCCAGCACCTATAATTGTAATATCAAACATATTATTCCTCCTCCATATTAACAAAAAAGAGCACTCAACTTAAAGGGTATGTGCTACCCTCTAAATCAAGGCTCTCTCTATATCTCAGCCAATCATTTTTTTTATTTTATGCTTGCATTGTAGCACATTATTCATCATTTTTCAACATCTTTTTAATTTATATTATTTTTCTTCCCATGCTAAAGATCTATTTACTGCTTTATGCCATCCTGCAACTAATTTCTCCCTCTTATCCCCTTCCATTGAAGCCTCAAAAGTATTTGATATTGCCCAGTTTTCAGCTACTTCATCTCTGTCTTTCCAATATCCTACTGCAAGTCCTGCTAAATACGCTGCTCCAAGAGCTGTAGTTTCAATTACTTCTGGTCTGTCTACATTTACTCCTAAAATATCAGATTGAAATTGCATTAGGAAGTTGTTTGCACATGCTCCACCATCTACTTTTAAAGATTTAAGTTCTATTTCTGAATCTTCTTGCATAGCTTTTAAAAGATCATATGTTTGATATGCCATTGATTCAATAGCAGCTCTTATAATATGTTCTTTCTTAGCACCTCTTGTAAGACCAAATATTGTTCCTCTAGCATATTGATCCCAATATGGCGCTCCTATACCAACAAAAGCAGGTACCACATACACTCCATTTGAATCTTCTACTGCCGTAGCATATCTTTCTGATTCTGCAGCATTCTTTATCATTCTAAGTTCATCTCTTAACCATTGGATAACTGCTCCTCCAATAAATACACTTCCTTCAAGTGCATATTCAACCTTACCGTCGATTCCTACTGCTATTGTAGTAAGTAGTCCGTTCTTTGAATCAACTGCCTTTTCTCCTGTATTCATTAATAAGAAGCATCCTGTACCATATGTATTTTTAGCCATACCTGGTTTGAAACAAGTTTGTCCAAACAACGCAGCTTGTTGATCTCCTGCATCTCCAGCTATTTTTATAGGTGTTCCAAATAAAATTTCATCTGTTTCACCATAAACACAGCTAGAAGGTTTTACTTCTGGAAGCATTGATTTTGGTATATCAAATATTTCTAAAAGTTCTTCATCCCATTTAAGCTCATGTATATTATATAGCATTGTTCTTGATGCATTAGTATAATCTGTTACATGTACTTTTCCTTTTGTTAAGTTCCAAATTAACCATGTATCTATATTTCCAAATAACAAATCTCCTCTTTCAGCTTGTTCTCTAGCACCTTCAACATTATCCAATATCCATTTTACTTTTGTAGCTGAAAAATATGCATCTAAAACTAACCCTGTTTTTTCTCTTATTTTCTTGTCTATTCCTTGTTCTCTTAATTCATCACACAATGAAGCAGTTCTTCTACACTGCCATACTATAGCATTATATACAGGCAATCCTGTTCTCTTATTCCAAACTACTGTTGTTTCTCTTTGGTTTGTAATCCCAATTGCTGCAATTTGCTCTGCAGAAATTCTAGCTGTCATAAGAGCCTCTCCTGCAACTCCTGCTTGTTTTCCCCATATTTCTAGTGGATCATGTTCTACCCATCCTGCTTTAGGATATATTTGTTTAAACTCTTTTTGTGCTGAGCTTACAATCTCACCTTTTTTATTAAATATTATACATCTTGAACTTGTAGTACCTTGGTCTAACGCCATTATATATTGCTTTTCCATAAAATAAATCCCCCTGTACAGTTATTTTAGAGTTGCTAACAATTTGATTATTCAATAAAAATAGTATTAGTTGAAAATAGTATTAATTTCTAAGAGTACTTATTTGAAAATCATTTAACTTTAAACGTTTTCTAAAATAGTGCAGTAAAAAGTACTGCTCCTGCTATTCCACCAAGGATTGGCGCAACTACTGGTATCCATGCATATCCCCAGTCTGAATCTCCTTTACCAGCTATAGGTAATATAGCATGTGCTATACGTGGTCCTAAATCTCTAGCTGGGTTAATAGCATATCCTGTAGGTCCTCCAAGAGAAAGTCCTATTGCTACTATAAACAATCCAACCGCTAATGCAGCGAATCCATCTACCATTTTAGCTTGTCCTAATCCCATTAATCCAAAAACCAATAATCCAGTTACTAGAAACTCAGTTAAGAAATTTGCCTTAGTATCTCTTATTGCTGGTGCTGTACAGAAAACACCTAGTTTTGTAGCCTTATCTTCTGTTTCTTTCCAATGAGGTAAGTAAGTTAACCATACTAATGCAGCTCCTGTCATACCTCCTAGCATTTGTGCTCCTATATAAGAAGGTACTTTAGCCCATGCGAAATTGCCAACTGCTGCATTTCCTATTGTAACTGCTGGATTTAAATGTGCTCCACTTATTGCCCCAAATATATATACAGGAATAGCAACTGCAAGACCCCAAGCAAGTGTTACAACTATCCATCCACCATTTTGACCTTTGCTTTTATTAAGTGCTACTGATGCAACTACCCCATCACCTAGCCAAACCAAAAGCATTGTTCCTAAAAATTCTGCCATAAAATTAGACATTTTCATTCCTCCTTGTTCTTCATATGTATAATATTTAAATGAAATAATTAAGTTCGATGTTTGTAAACGTTTTTTCAAAACACAAAAAAATAGACCCACTTTAATAAGACTGAAAGTAACATTAAAAATTAATTTTTAATAATACTTCACTCGCATTAAAAACGGCTCTCTCATCTCTGCCTTAATTCATTCATTTTTGTTAATTAAATACTACAATATTCTTGAAAATTATTCAAGTACTTTTATTGAATTTTCTTAGACTATTTAATTTTCACAAAAAACTTCCTGAAAATTTCTTCTAAACCTTTCAATATGCTCCTTAATAACTTTTAAATTTTGACAATATTTTAACATTGTTTTGCAGCATATTCTAGTATCCATTCGCCAATCCCCACTCCCCAGAGAAGAACGTTTTGCTATACAAAACTAAAATTAGAATAAAGCAAACTAGACTTAAAAATAGAAATGCTCTATCTTTAAGTTTTTGCTGTTGCATCAAAGTAATAATTACTTCTTGACAACAGCATAAATGGAAAATTGTTTATAATGAAAAAAACACCTCTATGTGTTTAAATGATTTTGA
>NZ_JAPPRQ010000009.1 GCF_026719745.1 Clostridium sp. ZS2-4 | reverse complement strand
GTATATTGTAATTATTATCATATATTTGTATTATTAAGATTTAAAAGCACCTAATGGAATATAATTTCCATTAAGTGCTTTTTTTCTAATGTCAATATAAAAATATTGTATTGATGCAACACTAAAATTAATGATGTAGAGGTATTTAAACTTACTACTAAAGAAAAAAATCATGGAAGAATTGAAACAAGAAAATATCATTTAGTTAATGATATATCATGGTTAGATAAGAAAGAGGATTGGAAAAACATCAAATCCATTGGAATGGTTGAAAGGACACGAATTATTGGGGACAAAGAAACTTTTGAACGTAGTTATTATATAACTAGCCTGGAGTCTATAGACTTATTTTCTAAGGGGGTTAGACAGCATTGGGGTATAGAAAATAAACTTCATTGGGTTTTAGATGTTTCTTTTAACGAAGATAAATGTAGAGCTAGAAAATATAATTCTGCTGAAAACTTAGCTGTCTTACGACACTTATCATTAAACCTACTTAGAGAAGAAAAAACATTAAAGAAAAGTTTAAACTTGAAAAAACTTAGATGTGCATTAGATAAAAAGTAGTTAGAAAAAGTAGTTTTTGACCCTCTACGAGGTAAAGAAAAGTAAGTAGAAAGGAAAATTGTAAATTTATAACATAATTGTGCGGTGTATTATGAAAATAATTTTTTGAATATTCAAATTTATTTACGGAAGATTTATTTTGTTTACATATTTTATAAAAACGCATCTTTATATTGAAGAAAATACAATATAAAGATGCGTTTGCCCTGTGTCAACACCGAGTTGAGAGTCTTTTTTTTGTTATTATTTAAGCATAGTATTCCGTAAGTAGTCTTTTTCATAAAATCTACTTTATATTATTTGTTTACTAATTTATTCAAACTGTCCCTGCTAAATTTCCACGAAATACAATTCACACCCAATAATGTTTCTATCCATGTTAAAAGTGCTATATCAATTCCGTCTGTTTTGCGAAAAAGTATTAAATATATATAATATATGAAACTAAGCACAAATATAACCAATGAAACATTGTACACCATTGTCCAATTTCTAGTTTTCTTTTTAATTATTTCAACTTTATCCTTAATCTCTTCAATACTATAATTTTCTTTTTTATGCTTTAATGTATCCATTAAGTCATCATATTCCTGTATTGCTACGGGAGTTTTAAATAACAAAATAATTCCACTGATAATAAAAATAGCGGTTATAATAATAATTAAAATAATATTTGGCATGAAATTATCGGTTGTTATTTTATTAAATAAAAAACCAAGCCAAATAATAAGTATTGTATTTAGAGAAACCACAGAAAGCAATGTATTATATCGTACATTTTTGTTAAGAAACATATTTACTATAACAGGATAAAATAAAAAAACATATAAATATATTGACATCCTACTGAGAAGATACATAATTTCACTCCCTTTATGGTTTTTGAACAACAAAGTGCATCTATAAACTAGATGCACTCTGTTGTTTATTTAGAATTGAACTCTACCATTAAGACCTGTTTTATCACTCCTGTCAATTACAAATGTTTCATAATATTATGAAATACTTAAAATGATAATATATTATCTAAAAAGTCTGTAACGTCTTACAAAATAAAGAGTCCAAATAGAGCTAACAATAATCAAACCTATACCTGAAAATGAGGCTAAGAGTACTAACCTCTCATACTTTTTCTCAATTATATCCAGCCATAAGTGACCATATGGAGCTATAAAAATTAATGTGTAAAAAATGGGTAAAATTAATTTTGGCTTATCTGTTTCTTCAAATTTACTAATTTTTTCACTTCGATTATTTTTCATAAGTACTCCTCTTTATATCTATCAATCAAATACATATCCACTATTACGATTACCGTCAATCTTGTCTATACCTTTTGCTATCAAGTTTCCAGCAGAAGTCCCAGTAAGTATAAATGCAGTGTTCAATGCGCTACCAAATAATTTTCCTGCTGTACCACCAAACATGCTAATTATTTTATACTGCAATCTTCTAGTCACCGTTTGTCCTAAACTGCTCTACGTATAACTTACCTCTTCATCATCTGTGATAGTTTCCTTCAATACAGTATCCTCTTCCTCTTCTCTCACTTTATAGCCATATTGTTGCATATTCCATAGCTTATGGTATTTGCCACCTTTTTCAAGAAGTTCATCATGTGTACCTTCCTCTACTATCTCTCCATCATCAAGAACTATGATTCTGTTAAGGATTACAGTAATTGTTCTATTAATGTTTGAAAAATACTTAAGTATTATTAACCAAATAAGTATTCCTATAATAAAAGCGAAAAGATACTTTAACCTGAATTATTCATCATAATTCATTCAATGGCATTTCACACCGCATAGTTACTGCATTATCATCTTTTATTGCTTATTCTTTCTCATATTTTTAAATATCTTTTCTATCATAGTAACAAGAATTAGAACAGCAATAATAAACATCAAATTTTGTATAATCTGGTTTGTTGAATTCATATTCAGAACCAGAACAAGAAACATCATTATATCTATTTCTTCACTATATTTCTCTTTACTATTTCTTATTCTTGAAACAATTTCAATTGCTTTTGCTATTATTATCACTATTGATAAAATTATAATTAGCATTTCCATTTTAATAGAATACCTTTTTGTTACCTAAATAATAAATGGCTGCTGCTGCTGAACCGACAAAGACAACTGCACCTATCCAACCACCAAAGAAACTTCCTATTTTAGCAACATAAGGACTTGCCGCAGCAACTACTCTAAGATATACTGTGTTGGAACCAATCACTTTTAATGCTTTTTGCCCTAGGTATCCTACTGATACTCCAAATGCAGCAAGACCTATCATATTATTTCTAAAAATACTCCAATTCCACCCTTCCTCAATATAAGTCATTTCCTCCCTGTCAATTTCGACATAGTTCGATGGTAACACCATGCCATTTCCACTTAATGCTAATGTTGACATACAAAATTCCCCTTCTTTTTCACACTTAATCGTGCGTATTATTATATTTAAACTATATCCCCGGGTAAATATGGTAAAAACCTATATTGGTTATTAAACTGCTCTACGTATAACTTCTCTCTCCATCATCAAGAACTATGATTCTATTACATTCCTTGATGGTAGTAAGCCTGTGGGCTATTATAAGCATGGACTGTTTTCTTAGCTTATTGTAAATAACATCGAAAATCTGCTTGTTTCACTTCTTCTGTTGTTGCATTGGGCTTTGTAACACGAATATTATCAAGGATTGCCTTTGAAAATAGCGCTATATTCTGAGGCACATAGGCAATGGCTTTTCTTAATGATGCACTTTAGTAATAATACATGTATAGGTCTAACTTGAATACAAAATATGGAATTAACTGTTCAGCTATCTTAAATAATTATATTTTTTATTTATAACACGCTTGCTTGTATATAATTTTACCATGTACAGCGTGTTATTTTTTGTCGAAATAAGTTATTTATTCTCAAAAAAAGAAAAAACGACACCCTTTACAAATGATTTATAGTATGATTGAAACCTCAAAGAAAAATGGATTAAATCCTTATGAATATTTAAAATATATATTTGAACAGCTACCAAATGTTAATATATAAGTTTTGGATTCTTTACTTCCTTGAACAACTACTTTACCTGAACTATGTAAATCTAAAAAGAGCATAGCAAAGTCCCCATCCAAATAATAGATGGAGACTATTTAACAATTACATTTATACCTATATTTTTCTAATCCTTTATAAAAAATCTTGAATAGCCTTTACCTCTTTATTTAGTCCTAATTTTTTAACATAATAATACCCTGACACTTCTATATTATTATTAGCTAATATTTCTCTAACTGCTTTTAACTCTCCTAAGTTTACTTTTATAGAAATACCACAATTAGCAGTTATTTCTCTAGGTACAGGTATTATTCTTACACTTATTCCACTTGCAATTAATTCTTTTTCTGCTCTAATTGCACTATGTGTAGAATTAAATGCCACTAAATTAAATATTTCTCCATTCATATCCATTATCACCTTATGGTCTTATAATTCTATGAGCAGCATTCATTTTTTCAACAATATTATACATGTTTGTTATCTTACCAACAGCCAACTCCTCTTTTAATCCATAGTAATCTAAACATGTTCCACAAGTTAGAATTTCTACACCCATTTCTTCTAATTTTTTTAAATCCTCTATTGCTGAAGATTGTTTACCAGAAAGTTTTGCTCCTCCATTATAAAAAATAATAGTGGAAGGCAGCTTTTCAATTTCTGTTAATGCATAAATAAATCCTTTAATTAAAATTTCACCTAATTCGTCATTTCCTTCTCCCATTTTATCAGAGGAAACAACCACTAATATGTTTTCATTTTGCTTATTCTCTGTATCTTCAACAGTTTTATCTGAACCTAATCCTTTTATAATTTCCACTTCATAATGTTCTTCATTTACAATATTAGTACTATATTTACATCCCATTTCCTTAGCCATTTTTTCTAAATTTTCCTTAGCAATTTCATTATCAACAATAACTAAAACAGTTCCATCTTTTTCAATATCTTTAAGAACCTTTTTAGCTTCTATAAGTGGTACAGGGCAAATTTGTCCTTTAACATCAATTTTTATCACAAGATTTTCCTCCTTTATGTATTTATTTTCTAACTATTATACTAAAATCTTTTCTTTCCACTACTTCGCCTACAATTTGTGATTTTATTTCTAATTCATTTAAGCCTTTTAATAATTCTTCTGCATCCTGGCTGTCAACACTTATTAAAAGTCCACCTGAAGTTTGAGGATCAAATAATATTTCTTCCATGGCAAATTCAATGTTTTCAAATTTAATTTTTCCATTTAAGTATTTTCTATTTTTTTGAGCTGCTGCTGTTATTAAAAATTCTTTTGCATAATCATAAGCCTCTTCTATATAAGGAACTCTGTTTGCATCTACAATAATAGAATAATCCTTTTTTGTCATTTCATATAAATGCCCTAAAAATCCAAAACCAGTTACATCTGTACATGCATTTACTTTATATTTTCTTATTTTCTCTGCTGAATATTTATTTAAAGTTTCCATAGATTTTATTGCTTTGTTATATGCTTCTTCACTTGCTTCTCCTACCTTATTTGCTGTAGTTATTATTCCCACTCCTAAAGGTTTTGTAAGTATTAATTTATCACCTATCTTGCAATTATTATTAGCAAGTATTTTTTCAGGATGGATTATTCCAGTAACAGACAAACCATATTTAGTTTCATTATCATTTATGGAATGTCCTCCGCATAATACTCCACCTGCTTCTTGAACTTTTTCTGCTCCCCCTCTTAATATTTCACCAAGTATTTCTGAATCCATCTTTTCTGGAAAACCAACAATATTAAGAGCTGTTTTTACATCTCCTCCCATAGCATATACATCACTTAAGGCATTGGTTGCTGCTATTTTACCAAATGTATAAGGATCTTCTACTATAGGCGTAAAAAAATCCAAAGTTTGAATTATTGCAATATCCTCTGTTAACTTATATACTGCTGCATCATCAGAACTATCAAATCCTATTAATAAATTTTCATCAAATTTATTTGGAACTTTTTCCAAAACACTATGTAGAAATCCAGGCCCTAATTTTGCAGTACAGCCTCCACTACAGCTAAACTTTTTATACATAACTTCTTACTGTCATTTGCAATAATGTCTGACAGTAATCTCCCCTCCTTATTTTTATTATTTTTATATCTCGAAATTATATATTATAGTTACTTAGTTTATATTTACTAATTTAAATACATAAATATACAATTTTTTATTTATAATTTATAAAAAGCAATTAGTTATTCTCATACTTTTAGTTTAATTATATACTAATATAAAAATTTTAGTATATAATTAAACTAAAAGAGGTGAAATTTAATGATCTATTTTGATAATGCAGCCACAACTTTTCCAAAGCCTGAAACCGTTGCTGTTTCTGTTGCAAATTCTATAAATAACTTAGGAAACCCATCAAGAGGTGCTTATAAACTTTCTTTAGATGCATCAAGAGTTGTATATACTACACGAGAAAAAATTGCAAAACTTTTTAACTTGAATAACCCATTAAGAGTCGCCTTTACTTCAAATGCTACCGAAAGCTTAAATATTGCCATCAACGGCTTATTCAGTCCTTGTGATCACATAATAACAACAGAGATGGAGCATAATTCTGTTCTTAGACCTGTTTACACACTAAATCAAAATGGCATTGAAGTTTCTATTATAAAATGTGATAAAAATGGAAATATAAATTATTCTCAAATTGAAAATGAAATAAAATCAAATACTAAAGCTGTGATATGTACTCACAGCTCAAATTTAACAGGTAATCTAATTGATATTAAAAAGATTGGAGAGATTTGCAAAAATAACAATCTATTATTTATATTAGATGCTTCTCAAAGTGCTGGAGTTTTCGATATTGATATGAAAGCTGACAATATTGATGTGATTTGCTTTACTGGTCACAAATCTCTTTACGGTCCTCAGGGTACTGGTGGAATTTGTGTAAAAGAGAATATTACTATACGTCCTTTAAAAACTGGCGGCAGCGGAAGTATTTCTTATTCTATGCATCATCCAACTACTATGCCTGATGCTCTAGAAGCTGGAACTGTTAACAGTCACAGCATTACTGGTCTTTTAGCTGGTATTGAGTTTATTCAAAGTATTGGCATAGAAAAAATAAGAGAGCATGAATTAAAGCTTATGTGGCAATTTTATAACGGAATTAAAAATATTGATAACATTAAAATCTATGGTGATTTTAGCACTTACTTAAGAGCACCTATAGTTGCTTTAAATATAGGTGCTTATGACTCCAGTACCATAAGCGAAGAATTGGCAAACACCTATGATATTGCTACTAGAGCTGGTGCCCATTGTGCTCCATTAATGCACAAAGCTTTAGGCACAAAGGATCAAGGAGCTGTCAGATTTAGTTTTTCTTATTTTAATACATTTGAAGAAATAAATATTGCTGTTAACGCCCTTATTCAGCTATGCAAATAAAATAAGCATCCTTCGCAAGATGCTTATTTTATTTACTATTTTATTTTTAATTATTCTTAACTATATTTTTGTATCCTAAATAAGTAGCATAAAAATATCCACCATATATAATAATACCTGCAGTTGCCATCATAGTTTGCACAATGCTAGAAGCTGTTAACATACCTGTATACCCTGTTAATCTGTTTATGACCTGTAACGCTACTGCAAAATGTATTAATGCTAAACTGAGAGGCAGCATGAAATGTATGGAAATCTGAACAAATATGGTTTTATTTATCATATCATCAGATGCGCCAATTTTCTTAAGTGCCTTATATCTGTTTAAACTATCACTAGCTTCTGTTAATTGTTGAATTGCCAATACTGCTGCACTTGATATCAAAAATATAAATCCTAAATATATTCCTAAATACAACATTTTCCCTGTAGAACTTTTAACATTATCATATATATCAGTTTTACTCTCACCTGATATATAGAATCCATATTTCTTTGAAGGATCGTCTAATTGAGCATTTGAATCTGTAACATACTCTGGTTTTTTAAGCTTTGCATTTAATGCTTTAATATTCTTTTCAAGTTCTTCCTTGTCTTTTTCATTTACATTTATATTAATCTTTGAAGAATCTTTAGTCATATTTTTCACAGCAGAGTCCTGAACTACTGCAATTAAATCATACTGAATTTCTTTTATACCTGTATTGTTTTTTATAACATACTTCTTATCAGCAATTTTTATTTCCTTTCCATTTTTCATTAACTTCTGTATTGCTTCATTTGAATCATTATTATCTGATATTAATAAAACTTCATTTTCTTTTAAATCTATTGTGGATTTTCCACTTAATTTTCTCATTTCATTATATTCTGATGCTTTTATAACATCTAAATGTCCCACATATTTTTTTAATCTTTCCTTTAAATTTTTATTTGCATATTCATTTAGCAAATCAGATATTTTAATATTTGTCCTATATGAATCTATAACTTGATACTTATAGGAATCCTTTAATTCAAAGTCTACTCTTTTTAAGGCTTCTTTTATATCTTGCACTTTCTGTTTATCATCACCGATATATAATGTAATATTTGCATCAAAAGATATACTCTTTAAAATTTTTTCTGCCCTATATTTAAAACTTAAACCAGTTGATAATATTAAAATGGTTACAAACAGCATAAGGCATATTATTGCCATAGATATAAAATTAGTATTTATCTTATTACTAAACTGTCTTATTACAAACATATTTAACTTTTTCAAATATATTTTTTTACTTCTTTTAAGTATAACTAATATGAACCCTGATAGTCCAAAGAAAAATAATAAAGTACCTACTCCTCCCATTATTATAGATAAAGGAAAGTTCGTATTTTTAGGAGTAGGCGCAAATTTCCAACCTAAATAATAAGCTCTTCCTAAAATAATTAAAGCTAAAATAAATATTACAAATGGGAATATATTGTTTTTAACTTTTATCTCTTCATTTTTCTTTAAAGCATTTAAAAGCTCAATTAATTTTTGTCTAGAAACAACTATGGTATTAAATATCATAACTAGTACAAACATTATTCCAAAATATATAAGTGTTTTATTAATAGCACTTATAGATATACAGAATTTATATTCCGTCATATTAAATTCAAATAATTTTGATGTAAGTACTGAAATTCCTTGTGATAATACTATTCCTAATATCAATCCTCCAATTAATGATATAATACCCACTATAAAGGTTTCACAAATTAATATTTGAGATATTTTTCGCTTTGACATACCTAATATACCATATATTCCAAATTCTTTTTTACGTTTTTTCACTAAAGCATTATTTGCATACACAATTAGTCCACCAAAAATAATTAATATAAATACAGATATGTATGATATTATCTTAACAAGTTCTCTTATTTTGTTAATATCTTCCATAACCGTTTGTGAATTAATTGAATTGAAATTATAAAATATACATACTGCTAATGTAAGTGTTATAAAATATATGGCATAATCCTTAAAACTCTTTTTTATATTATTAAGTGCTATTTTAAAATACATCGTTAATATCACCTCCTAAAAGAGTCACTACTTCTATAATCTTATTAAAAAATTCTTTTCTTGAATCATTTCCCCTAACCACTTCATTAAATATCTTACCGTCTTTTATAAATAATATTCTATGAGCATAGCTTGCAGTGAAAGCATCATGAGTTACCATAAGTATAGTTGCTTCCAGTTCTTGATTTAATTTTTCAAAAGACTCTAGCAGTAATCTTGAGGATTTAGAATCTAATGCTCCAGTAGGTTCATCCGCTAATATTAATGATGGCTCTGTAACTATAGCTCTAGCACAAGCTACTCTTTGTTTCTGTCCTCCTGACATTTCATAAGGATACTTATTTAAAACTGATGAAATATCCAGTGTTTCTGCAACCTTTTTTATTAAACCATCTATTTCCTTTGGTTTCCTTTCTTGTATTGTTAAAGCTAAAGCTATATTTTCATAACCAGTTAATGTATCAAGCAAATTAAAATCTTGAAAGATAAATCCTAGCTCATTCCTTCTGAATTTATCTAATTTTTTGGATTTCAACTTTGTAATATTTTGATCACTTATAATAATCTGACCTGTTGTTACATTATCAATTGTTGAAATACAGTTAAGCAATGTAGTTTTACCACTTCCTGATGGTCCCATTATTCCAACAAATTCGCCTTTATCCACTTTAAAGCTTATATTATCTAATGCCTTAGTTGCATTTCCCTTTTTTCCATAATACTTTTCTATTTTTTCTACACTTAATATATTTTTCATATCTATCTCCTCCATACAAATGATAATAAAGATTTCAGTCATCTTTATTATCAATTTATTAATTGCATTTCAAATTACCTTGCAAAATTATTATATTAAACTATTCAAAAATTACATAGTGTATTAGCTTTCATTAAAGTTACATTTTTGTAAGATAACTTTTATACTGTAGTACCAATTGATTAGAGCATATAATAAAAAAGTGCAAGTTGAAAGAACTCACACTTTTTAAACTACTTAAGTAAAATGTTCTAAAAAATACCCAAAATCTCTAAAACTTTAATTTTTAGATACCTAAACTATGTTTACTTAACGGAAATATAATATTAACTTTTGTTCCTGCACCTAATTGAGATGTAATATTTATTCCTAATCCAAGCCTGTCACAAAGCTTTTTACAAAGATAAAGTCCTATTCCTGTAGATGCATTGTACTTTCTTCCATGTTCTCCTGTAAAGCCCTTCTCAAAAACTCTATTTATATCTTTGTCTGAAATTCCTATTCCATTATCCTCAATTGTAAGTATTACATTATTCTTATTGGTAGTAGAATATATTCTTATGCTGCCTTCTTTATCCTTAATATATTTAATTGAATTGCTTATAATTTGATTAAGTATAAACTGCACCCACTTTATATCACTATAAACAACCTCTTCTATTTCATCTAATTGTAAGCTTATCTTTTTATTTATAAAATCCTTAGAATTTCTTCTAATAACATTATTCACAGCAGTTTTTAATTGGAATTTTTTTATTAAATAATCTTTACTAACATCACTGCTTCTTGAATAATATAAAGCCTGTTCTACAAATTGATCTATTTTATTTATTTCTTTACCTATATTATCCATAATAGAGTTTTTATTATTCTCTATTATTAACATACTTGATGCAATAGGTGTTTTTATTTCATGAACCCATGTCTCTATGTACTCTCTATACTCTAACTGAAGATTTTTATACTCATTTATATGTTCATGCATTTCTCTACTGCATTCTCTTAATATTTCATAAAAAAGCTTTCCTTCTAAAAACTCTGGTTTTTCCATAATTTCTGGCAGCAAATACTTTTTATCAAGACTTTGTAATATATTTTCTATATTATAATAATATTTTTTATGCTTAATAAACTCTATAATAATATAACTTATTAATGGCAAAAACCATATAATAAAAATTAAAAATATTACAATACTTGCTATATCCAATATATCAAGTATACAAGCTAAAATAAAAAATCCTATGAAATTTATAAATAGGAATAAAAATCTTTCTTTTAAATACTCTTTCATACTCATGGCATTATATACCCTAGTCCTCTTCTAGTTTCTATTACATCTTTTACACCCATTTCATCAAGTTTTTTTCTTAATCTTGTTACATTAACAGATAATGTATTATCATCAATAAAAACATCTGAATTCCATAAGTATTCCATTAATACATCTCTTGATACTATATTCCCCTTATTTTTCATCAAATACGAAAGTATCTTTAGTTCATTCTTAGTTAATTGTTCTGTCTTTCCTTTGTAGGTAACACAACCATTTGATAAATTTAGTTCAACTTCATTATACATCAATACATCTTTATAATTATTTTTACAAGTTCTTTTTAAAACTGCTGAAATACGAGCTAAAAGTATTTGTGTGTTATAAGGTTTTGTTATAAAGTCATCTGCCCCCAAATTCATACTTATAAGTTCATCTACTTCACTGTCTCTACTTGTAACTATTATTATTGGTATATCAGAATTCTTTCTGACTTCTCTGCATATATGATATCCATCAAAAACAGGCAAATTTATGTCCAATAATATTAAATCACCATTTGCTCTATCTATATATTCAATTATATTTTCAAAATCAGATGGAGCATCAATCTCATAACCATATTTAGATAAAAATATGCTTAGTTCTTCTCTTATAATTTCTGTATCCTCGATTATAATAATTTTTTTCATATTTATCCTCCAATATAAACATTTGAAATGGCATAATTATATAGTATATATTATATCTGCCTGATTTTTCACCATTACTTATATTTCTCTAGTTTTTATTTTTAACCATTCTCTTTCCTCTTCATTTAGGTATGCTGACAGGAGTTTGTATACCTCTTTATGGTATTCATTAAGCCACATCTTTTCCTTGATATTAAGCATATCAACATCAATACCATCTAAATCAATAGGACAATATGATATAACTTGAAATCTCATAAACTGACCAAATTCTGTTTTTTCATCTTCCACTACCACTAACACATTTTCTGTTTTGATACCATGTTTTCCTTCTTTATAGATTCCAGGTTCATTAGTAATAATCATACCTTTTTCTAATTTTGTATCATTATAATCCTGACTAATTCTTTGAGGCCCTTTGCGCATCAGAACTAGGTATTATATAAGCATCTATTCCTTTATCTTTCATTTCTTCTCTTAATAATTTTAGTTTTTTATCTACTAGCATGTTATTCCTCCTTAAATTTATTTTGCCAATACACAGTCAGTAGATTTAACCTCTTCTCCTGTTAAAAAGTAAGCTAAAACGACTCCACTAATTCCTGGCCCAAATTTATTTTCAATAATCTTATCCACGCTTCCCAATACAGCAAAAAAATGATAATATACAAAATAAATTTACTCATAATAAGTCTCCTTATTTCCTTTACTCATACTATATTTCATTATAATACGATTATTTATTGATGTATATCCTCTACTATTTATCAAAATATTATTTATCAAAATATTATTTAATAAACAGTAAAAAAGTTAGCAGATTATATTTTCCGCTAACTTAAAATGCCTCTTAAATATTATTTATTTGGTATTTCTTATGTATATGAATCAGTTATATATTTTTAGTATTTAATTTCTGTCCAATCAATAGTTTTAATAGTTTCTTCAATCAATTCATAACTCATGTCAGGATGAATTGTATCTTCATGAGATATTGTAACAATTGACATTGCAACAGAAAATTTAACAGTTTCTTCTAGGGAAAGATTATTCATATAACCAAAACCAACACCTGCAACAAAAGAATCTCCAGCTCCCGTTACATTTTTAACACTTACATTATTTGCCTTGATTTTACCTGATTCTAATCCGTTAGAATAATAAATTCCATCTTCATCTAAACTTATAAACACATTTTTTATACCTAGTGACAGAAAGTATTCCGCAGCTTTTTTCAAGTCTTCATCGGTATTTATTTCAAACCCAGCTAAAACTTCCGCTTCATGTCTATTAGGTTTAATTGTATGAAAATATTTAATTAAATGCTTTATATTCTCGGCCTTAGCTGCTGAAACTGGATCTAGAATAAACTCAGTTTCACCTTTAAATGTAGTTAATATGTACTCTAAATTCTCTGGATTATCTGCATCTAAAAAAGTAAACTCAGAATTTTTTATAATATCTGCTTTTAAATCAATAAATTCATAATCTATTTCATCAATACTTTTCATATCAACAATAGCAGAAACCATTTCGCCACATTCATCCAAAATAGCCATATATGTTGGTGTTCTTCCATTTTCTAAAATCAAAGACTCTTGCATGTCATATCCAATAAGCTTAGAATGTTCTAACATACTGCGACCTTTTTCATCATTTCCTAAAACTGAAATAAATTTTGTGTTTACTCCTACACGTGCCATATTCTCAGCAATATTTCTACATACTCCTCCAAATGACATTTTTATACTACCTGGTGTAGAATTATAAGGTCTATAATTAACACTACTGAAACCAAAAATATCAACAATTGAAGCTCCAAAAACTAAAATATATGGTTCATTTTTAATACTCATCCTTGCTGCCTCTCCTTCCAATTATCAACCATACTATTTTATCACATTTATATTCATTTAATAGTACATATTTCGTTTTTTCTACATTTTTCATTCAGCTGTTAGCATAATTTATAATATTATCCTTTAATTGTTATTAAGTATTTTAGAAAACAAAAATAGCGAGGCTGCTCACCTCACTATTTTTTATTATTTCAGTATTATTTTACCTTCTTTTAATTCTACCTTTATATTAGAACCTTCACCAAATTTATTTTCAAGATACTGCTCAGCAATTTCATCTTCAATGTATTTTTGGATAGTCCTTCTTAAAGGTCTTGCACCATATTTTTCATCATATCCTTTTTCTAATATAAAATCTTTTGCATTATCTGAAATTTCTATATTAATTCCTTTTTCTTTAACTTCATCAATTACTTCTTTTAACATCAAGTCAATAATTTCTCGTAATTCTCCCTTATTAAGCTGTGTAAATACAATGGTTTCATCCACTCTATTTAAAAATTCAGGTCTAAAGGTTTCTCTTAAAACATCTTTTACTCTACTTTCAAGAGCATCATATCCACCTTTTCCAAATCCAATACTATTCCCCTTGAAATGAGTACCTGCATTAGATGTCATAATGATTACAGTATTTTCAAAGAAAACAGTTCTGCCTTGACTATCTGTTAATCTTCCATCTTCAAGAATTTGAAGCAGCATATTAAATACATCTGGATGAGCTTTTTCTATTTCATCCAGTAGGATAACAGAATATGGTTTCCTTCTTACCTTTTCAGTAAGCTGACCTGCCTGTTCGTATCCCACATATCCAGGAGGCGCTCCAATTAGCTTTGAAACTGTATGTTTTTCCATGTACTCAGACATATCTACACGAATCATTGCTTCTTCACTTCCAAAAAGTTCACAAGCCAATGCCTTTACTAATTCTGTTTTACCTACTCCAGTAGGTCCAACAAAAATAAATGATGAAGGCTTTTTCTTTTTTCTGAATCCAGAACGATTGCGTCGTATTGTTCTTGCCAAGCTTACAATCGCCTCATTTTGACCTATAACTCTCTTATGAAGTCTGTCTTCTAAGCTTAAAAGTTTTTGTGCTTCCTCTTCCGTTATTCTTTGTACAGGGATTTTAGTCCAAGCTTCAATAACAAATGCAATATCTTCAACAGTAATGTGTACATCATTATATTTTTTCTCTGATTCTTTAATCTCTTCTGTAACTTTGCATTCCTGCATCTTACATTCTGCCGCTTTTTCATAATCATTATTATGTGCTGCCATTAGTTTTTCCTGTTGAATTTTTTCTAACTCTTCTTTCAAAGCTTTCAGCTCTATTAGCCCTTGATTTTTAAGATTTGCTCTTGACCCAGCTTCATCAATTACATCTATCGCTTTGTCAGGCAGATATCTGTCCATAATATACCTTTCTGATAACTTCGCAGCAGCTTCAATTACTTCATCAGATATTTTTACTTTATGATAGTCTTCATAATAATTTTTTATACCTTGTAAAATTTCTATAGTTTCCTTAACAGTAGGTTCTTCAACTAGTACAGATTGAAATCTTCTTTCCAGTGCAGAGTCCTTTTCAATATGCTTTCTATACTCATCTATGGTAGTTGCACCAATTACTTGTATTTCTCCTTTAGCAAGAGCAGGTTTTAAAATATTAGCCGCATTCATAACACCGCCCTGCACTTCTCCTGCACCCATAATATTATGAATCTCATCAATAACTAATATAACATTTTCATTTTCTTTAGCTTCTTTTATAATTGATTTCATACGGCCTTCGAATTGTCCTCTAAATTGAGTACCTGCTACTACAGCAGTTAAATCCAAAAGATAAATTTCCGAATCAATCAATTTGGCTGGAACCTGTTTTTCAACAATTCTTACAGCCAAGCCTTCTGCAATAGCTGTTTTCCCAACACCAGGTTCTCCAATAAGTATAGGATTGTTCTTAGTTCTTCTATTAAGAATTTGTACTACTCTATCTATCTCTCTATTTCTTCCAATAATCCTGTCAACTTCATTTTTCTTTGCCTTTTCCGTTAAATTTGTACCATACATTTCTAGGTTTTTTCTCTTTTTTTTGAAAACTTTACTCTTCTCTTTAATATTTGATTCTTCTTTCACTTCAGAAGAGCTCTCTTTATTCTCCAAATTAATGTTTGCATCTTTTGTATTTTCATCATTCATTTGTGGGAAAGCACTATTAATCAGCTTAGCAAATAAGTTATTCTCATCAGATTCTTCTGAATCCATATCTAAATCTAAATCTATCTCTTGAAACATATCATTAATTTGTTCAGTCAAATTTTCAACTTCTTCTGAACTCATTCCAGTTTGCTTCATAAGCTGATCCATAACAGGTATACCCATTTTTTTTGCGCATTCTATACATAATCCCTTAACTTCTGACTTTCCTTCTTGAATTATTGATGCAAATATAGTTGCTACATTTTTCTTACAAACAGAACACATCTTCATATAACCATCTCCATAATTCTATATGTTAAATCCAATTGTCATTATATTATAAAGTATAACATATTTTTTATCTACATTATTTTTATCAATAAATAGTTTATAAAAAATTTACTACCTATGAAGTTTATAACAGAACTTCATTATACATTATATTTATCATTTATTACTTATGATACGCTTTTTATAAATACATATTCTGAGTATTTCTTGTCTTTTACTATATGGCATATAAAAAATAACTGTTGGTATACCACCAACAGTTATTTTTTATACAAAGTTCTTTAACTACATTATTACTTTAATGCAAATTCAACTGCAGAAGTAGCATGTATTGTTGTTGTATCAAAAACTGGTATGCTAACATCTTCCTGCTATATGTAAAACTTTGATTCCTGCATTATTTTCTATATCATTAGCCATTTTATGCATAGTATTAGTACATATTATAATAAAATCAGCTCCACTATTTTTTAAACATTTAGCAGCATTTATCATTATATTTGTTAATTCACTCCATTTATTTTGATGCTGTAATATTTCGATTTCTTGAAAATCAACAGAATACATTAAGCATTTTGCAGAATGAAGTCCACCTAGTTTTGCTTTAACAGTTTCATTTAAAACTCTATAATATTCCAATGATGATTCCCAACTCATTCCACCTATTAGTCCAATTGTTTTCATAATGCACTCCTTTTTCCAAGGATTTTTTTATTAATAACTTAGAATCTATATTATTGGAAATTTTACACCAGATATAATATCCACCTTTAGGAATTTTAAAAGAAATTCCATCCAAAAAATTTTGTTGAAGCTCTTTAATCATTAAATTCCTTTTAGCCAAATACTCTTTCTTTATTCTTTTAAGATGATTTTCATAATAATCATTCTTTAGAAATTGACATATCATAGTTTGACTTAATGTATTAACCTGTAAATCTGTTATCTGCTTTAATGAGCTTAACTTTCCTATTACTTTTTCTGGTGCAGCTATCCACCCTACTCTCAATCCTAGAGAAATAGTTTTTGAAAATGTACCTAAATAAATGACTTGATTGTGTATATCTAATGCTTTTAATGAAAGTAAATCATCGCCTTCATATCTCAATTCTCCATAAGCATCATCTTCAATTATTGGAACATTATACTTTGAAGATATTTTTATAAGTTCATATCTTCTCTCCAAACTCATAGTTATACCTGTAGGATTATGAAAGGTTGGAATAGTATAGATAAATTTAGGATTATGTTTATTTATTAAATATTCTAATATATCAATACAAATACCATCATCATCCATAGGAACTCCTATAACTCTTGCCCCTACTGTATTAAATAATTGAATAGCTCCAAAAAATGTAGGTTCTTCTACTAAAATCACATCACCAGAGTTTATAAAAGTTCTAACTATAAGGTCTAGTCCCTGCTGTGAACCAGATGTAATCATTATTTCCTTAGTTAATGCTTTAATTCCTATATCTAACATTAACTTGCTAATTTCCTTTTTAAATGAACTACAACCTGATACTGGGCTGTGAGAAAATATTTTTTCTATCTTACCTTTTAGTAAGTCAATTTGAATTTTTTCAAATTCTTCTTTAGGAAATAAATCGGGTGATGGAATTCCTCCTGAAAATGAAATTATATTTTCACTGCTAGCAATATTCATTATCTCACTTATAATATCACTATAATTCTTCCTTGTACTATTACTATATATTTCATCCCAAAAGAAAGGCTGTGCAAAATTATTTGTTTTACTACCATCCTCTTCATCATGATAAATAACATAAGTTCCTTTACCAATTTCCGAATTAACTAACCCCTCTGCTTTGAGCTCTTGATACGCTTTAATAACCGTACTTCTATTGACATCTAACCTTTTAGCAAGCTCCCTTTCAGATGGTAATATGTAATTTTCCGGAAACTTTTTAGAGTAAATTCTTTTTCTTATTTGATTTCTTATTTGAATATATAGAGCTTCTCTACTATTTTTATCTATGTAAATTCTCATCTAATCACTCTCTCAAATTAATTCTCTAAATAACTTAAACTTATTATATCAATTTAACTAGATTTGAAAACGACCAATTTTTACTTTTGTTAACCCATCCAATTTAAATAAAAATTTTATCACTACAAAATAAAAACGAGGTATACGACCTCGTTTTTATTTTACTCAATACATTATAAATATTTTTTCATAGAAATATGATTAATTCCAGCTTCCTCAAAAATTTCACCATAAGCTTCAAACCCTAAATTTTCATAAAAATTTTTAGCATAAAATTGAGCATGTAATCTAATTTCTTTTGCCCCTAAATCTTTTGCCTTTGTTAATATATTTTCCATGACTATTTTACCATATTGCTTTCCTCTAAATTCCTTTAGAACGGCTACTCTTCCTATTACATAATGATTTCCTTTCTCCAACAATCTTCCAACAGTAACTGGCTTATGATTTTCATATATTACTATATGATGTGCTGCATCATCAAATTCATCCATTTCAATTTCTATTGGGACATTTTGTTCCTTTACAAATACTTCTTCTCGAATCATACTTGCATCTTTTAAATCTTCTTTTCCTTTTGACCATTTTATTTGCATCGTATATTCCTCCAATTTAATTAGTGATAAATACTTTGTTCATATATATTCTATAATTTTTTAAGCAGTTTATATATTTCTCTTAGGTTCAGAAAAATAATATCCTTGTGAAAAATCTATATCCATACTACTTACTTTTTTATATATTTCCTCGTCTGAAACAAATTCCGCAATTGTATTTATGCCTAGCTTTTTTGCAAAACTGACAATAGTCTCTGCCACAACTTCTGCTGATTTATCTTTATTTATATTTTTTATTATTGAACCATCAATTTTTATATAATCAACCTTTAACTTTATCAGATAACTAAAATTCGAATAGCCTGTGCCGAAATCATCTATTGCTATTTTAGCTCCAATTTTTTTTATCAATTGTATAAACTTGTTTACTTCACTAAAATTTTCAATTCCTTCTGATTCCACAATCTCAAATACAATTTGTTTAGCCAATCCTGAAGTTTGTAATTTTTCAATAATAAATTCTCTTGTTTTATTGTCTAATATATCTTCTACCGATAAATTAATTGCAAATTCATAATCGGTATTTTTAAATCTACCAACAGTCTTATTAATCACTATTCTAGTAAGCTCATTATATATTCTAGCTTCTTTTGCAATATCTAAAAAATAATATGGAGTTATAACCTTTCCTTCCTTATCTATCATCCTAATTAACGACTCAAACTTTTCTATTTTTCCAGTATGATTATTGAATATAGGCTGAAAATACGGTACTATTCTATCATCTTCAATGGCATCATTTATTTTTTTTGTCCAAATTAAATTGTTCTCATAGGATTTTAAAATATTCAGATTTTCATCATATATCTGAAAGTTTTTTTTATGTTTTTTAGCATAGTTAAGAGCCATATCTGCTTTTTCAATAAGTTGAACATCTTCTGTAGCTATCCCTACGCTTACATTTATGAAAAATTTGTGCTCCATATAAAAGAAACACTGCTGTTTTATGATTTTTTGAAGATTACTTAAAACTTCTTTAAATGTTACATCATCAACATCATCACTACTGACTAAAGCAAAAGTATTAGCATGTATTCTATATGCTTCAAATCCTTTTTCTTCTGCAAAATATGTCATTAATTTCGCTAATTCAATCAATATAACATCTCCAACTTTATTTCCATAAAAATCATTAAGTTCTGTAAACGAATTTATATCGATTAATGCTAGCTTTCTATATTTTTTTTTCAAAATATCCACAGTCAATCTGTTTCGATTAGGTAATCCTGTTAATAGATCCGTATAATACTGTCCCTTTAATTCTTTTCCACTCACTTCACCTCCTACTGTTTTGTCTTTTACTATCTTATTTTCATTAAATATAAAAGCTTCTGATTCACTTCCTATACTTGCTGTAAGACCTCCTGCAATAATACTCTCTTTTGATACAGAATCTATTCCTCGTAAAAATTCTTCACCATTCAAATTAGTTTCATCATCAAAGATAATTAAAACCTTTGCATTTTTTTTCACAAGTTTTTGTCCTAGAATTTGTCCACATTGAAAATCAGATAAATTATCTTTCCTGGCAGTATGGGCAGTTAACTCTAGATTATTGAAAACAGTTATAGAAATTCCACAACTATTATTTATAATATTTTCATTTAAAATATCTCCTGAAGAAGTTATTCCAATAACTTTTGCCTGCGGCAGAACATTTAATATATCCTTTTTTATTTTGCAAACACAATCTTTATTTCCTATTCCACTATAAATCTGTACGAGAATTTTATTATAGCTGCTAATATTATTTTTACAAATATACTCATTTAAACTATGGAAATCTTCATAAATAAAATTATATGTTTTCATAAAACACCCCGATTCCATTTAATCACAATATTCAGTGTACTTTTTGTACCTAGCCTGCTTTAACACAAACTTGTTTCTATAATATAAAAAAGTATTAATAATTATGTATATTAATTTTTCTTATAAAAAATAAGCAGCATTATAAATTACTGCTTATTTTAATAGTATTAAACTTCTTTATTATCTATTCTTAACATATTAACTAAATTCTTATTTTTTAATATATATTTGAACAAAGGATATCCAATGATTGTTACTACCACAAATTCTCCTATAGCTACCTGTAAAGCAGATAGCCAAAATGGCAAACCTAAAACATAATAAAGTTCTGCTCCTACAATAACACCATTTATTATAGTAGACCAAAGTGAAGCTATAAATAAATTTTTTGTCTTGCTTATCAAATATGCACTAATAAGTGTAGCAAAACTTCCCACAACTATATCTACAATTCCTATGGTACTAGTTACATTTGAAATAGCACACCCAAGAACTAATCCTGGTATATATAAAGGATCTATAAATGCCAGCAGTGTCATAATGTCTGCTATTCTAAATTGAATTGGTCCATAGCTCATAAAACCCAGTATCATTGTCAGAGCTGCATAAAGACCAGCTACTACCGCACTTTCAACTAAAAATTCTGTTTTTATATTTTTCTCCATTAAATTTTTCCTCCAACTATAAAATTATCATTATTCCATAAAATCTCTATGTATTCATTTTTCCCCCCTTTCCTTTCTCAACTATTTAAAATTTTAACTTTTGAAATTCCACACTACAAACACAAAAAAACTGCCTTAATAAACATAAGGCAGTCATATCAATCTAAAACATAAAAAACTACACACAAAATACAGCATAGTATATATACGTACACTTTGATTGTTATGCCTTAGTTTTATTTACAGACAGGAGGCTCTCGAACTGTCTTTTATTAGCTTGTTTAAAACTTACTTTATAATTATATCACCATTATTTGTTATTTTAAAGACAAAAAATATATAGTGAAGCTTAATATAAATTAAGGGTATGTCTCAAAATAGAAATTGCATTCTATTTTGAGACATACCCTTTAAATTATTCTTTTAAAATTTTTATATGAATTCAACAATGTATAACTGTATTTTAAGCACTCTGCTCCTGTGACAGTTCTTTTAAATCTATACTAATGACTTGATTTCCAGCCAAATCTCTTTGCACACCTACTATGCGAGTCTTGATTTTTTCCCCATTAAGGTTGATATATAATACACTATGCTCTCCTTTTCTTGCTATGTATTTTTGAAATTCATTTGCACTAATGCAGAAAGGAATATTTCCTCTGTATCCACCATAAAGTATTCCAGGTAATTTGCCAACTCGTCTTGCTTTTTTAGCTTTTTCATTAACATCTCGTACACTTGCTAATAATTCATTCATAACAAAATCCCCCTTTACTTTTATCAAAATAAACCTCATATTAAAATGATAGTAAATTTTTTCCATTTTGTCAATAATTTTCTTAATATTTCGAAATTTCCAACCCAAAAACAGAGTACATTTATGCTATTTGCATAAATGTACTCTGTTTTTTTAATCCTTATAATATCTAAGAGTAAGTCTTACAATTCTTTCACATAATCTTTTTGCTACTGGATAAGGTACCCCATACCTTACCATAGTCCTCAAAATTCCTGGATTATATCTTTCTATCATTCTACATATTCTCTCAACATCTCTATAATTATAATCTTTGTCATAATAATCTTTATCACCATAATAATCTTTATCTCCGTTGTTCTTGCTGTTCTTCTCTCTATATTCTTCTTCTTTTTCATCTTTATCTACTTCCAGTGATGACAAATCCTCTACAATAGGATCTATAGTTCTTGGCATGTACATATAATCTGATATTTCAAAAGGCATCATGTAATTAATTTCTTCCATATTATTATTGTTGTACAATTTATATACCTCCATATTTTTACTACTACATTAGTAAAATATGGTTTTTTATGAATTTTGCTACTAAAATTCATAAAAGCTATGGAGTAATTTTATTTTAAACATATATATATTACTTTAATAAAGTATACGCTTTTCCATTACGCTGCAATAAACTAAATTCATTAAATCTAATTTTTTGATTTATGAATGTATCATGTTTTATGTCTACATCAAATTTACCCCAGAATTCTTGTAAAAACTCCTTTTGAGAGGCCTCTATTGTACTTAATCCAGTTTTTTTGGATTTTTGTACCATATCTTTAGCCTTTATAAGTAATTTTTCTTTTGGACAATCTTTTGAAGTAAAATATGAAATATACTTGTTAAATTCTATCTTTTTATTTACCTTACCGTCCATTGTATATACTACTTCTATTTTTTTATCATATTCCTTAGCTGCTACTTCAGATTCTCCTTCACATAAAAGCTGATTTTCCATACCACAAACTACTACAAACTTTGTGGTAGTGGTTTCTGAAGTTATTGCTCCAAAGCTTTTTATCACTTCTTTTTTTAATACATTTAAGCTTTTTTTCTTTAAAGTTGAAGCTGATTTTAACTTTTTTTCCTCTACACTATTTGTAATATCTCCATCTATAGAAGATATAATTTTAATTTTTCCTGAAAAATTAAGTGGAATCACCTGATATGAAATAGTTGCTAAATGTATATTTTCAAAACTAACCATTCTTTTAGTGTTAATCTCTACTCTTTTTCCTTTTGGTGATTGCCAAATTAAATGTCTATGTAAAATTCCTTCTTTCAGATCAAGCGTTCTATTATATTCAAATATAGTACCTTTCAGCATATTGAATTCTTCATCTTCTATATATATCCTTATAATTTTCTCATTAATTACATTAAATATATTTTCATTTTGCCCAAAATAAGCACATGCTTCTTCACTATCTACATTAGATTGTACATCATATATTCCCTTAATATACGTACCTTTTTGTTCATAATCCCCTTCTTCAAAACCACCCTTTATTCCTATATATCCATTTCCAAGATAAAATACTACTTCTTCTAAAAAGTTATATTTAACATTAAATTCTTTTTCAATGATTTTCCATCCATCAAAAATATAGCTGCTATTATTTTTTAAATTTTTGTTATTCACTGACGTTCCCCCTTTTCATTCAAGAAATCGTTCTCAGAAATACTTATTGAATAAAACCATCTTTTATTTTAACTTTTGTTTTTCCTTTATTTACCATAAATTATATACTATTTATACACTTTTTTCAATTTATTGAAACATATATTCGCTAAGATAATATTTTATTCTAAGTTTGAACTTTTAACTTTTCAAATTCTATATCTATTATTTTTTTTGTAAATTTGAAGGATTTTTTTAACGTTAATAGAATTTTATATTAGTTAATACTTTGTATAATAAAAATGACCTTGTAAGTAAATTAGTATAATTATTTTTATGTAAAAATATTAAAAAAATATTTCAAATACAACTTTATGAAAACGTTTTAAATTTTCCGAATATTCCTTTTGTTTAGGGTTGTTTTAATATTTTTACATTTTCACCATTACATTTTTTTGTTTTTATAATGTTATTTTTTTATCAAATTTATTTATGATTGAGGGGGTAAAAGTAGTGTGTACAAATATTTTAGCTAATGAAAAGTTTCAAGAATTAGAATATTTCATTGATACTCTTGAAGATAAACAAGGCGCATTAATTGAGGTACTTCATAAGGCTCAAGGATTATTTGGTTATCTTCCAGAAGAGGTTCAAAGATTTGTAGCTAAAAAATTAAATATCAATGTTGCAAAAGTATGTGGTGTTGTAAGCTTTTATTCTTATTTTACTACAGAACCAAGAGGTAAATATGTAATAAGTATCTGTATGGGAACAGCTTGTTTTGTAAAGGGAGCTGGAGACGTATTAAAAGAATTTGAAAAGCAGCTAAATATAAAAGCAGGCGAAACTACACAAGATTCAAAATTTACTGTTGATGTGTTAAGATGCGTAGGGGCCTGTGGTCTTGCTCCAGTCGTTACAATAAATGATAAGGTTTATGGTCATTTTACAACTGATATGGTAAGTAAAGTATTACAAGATTATGCTGAATTGGAGGGATAAACCTTGAGTAAAATTAATTCAATTGCAGAACTTAAAACACTCAGAGATAAATACAAAGATTTAGTTGATATGCGTAAATTATCTGAAGATATCGAAGTGTGCAGTAAAAATACTAGCTCAAAAAGAGAGATACTAATCTGTGGAGGTACTGGTTGTAAATCCTCTAGAAGTGATGAAATATTAGAAAATTTAAAGCTGGAAGTAGAAAAAGCTGGATTATCGGATAAAGTACATATTTCTATAACAGGGTGTTTTGGATTCTGTGAAAAAGGTCCTATAGTAAAAGTAGCTCCAGATAATGTTTTTTATGTTCATGTTTCACCAGAAGATGCAGAAGAAATTATCCAAAAACACTTGCTTAAAGGTGAAGTAGTTGAAAGACTTCTATATATTGAACCTACTATCAGAGAAAAAGTACAGAAACAAAATGAAATGTCTTTCTACAAAAAGCAGATGAGAATTGCTCTTAGAAATTGTGGATTAATAAATCCTGAAAAAATTACTGACTATATAGGAGAAGATGGATATCTTGCTCTTGGTAAAATACTCACTGAAATGACTGGTGATGATGTCATTAAATTAATTTCTGATTCTGGATTACGTGGACGTGGAGGCGGCGGCTTCCCTACAGGTAGAAAGTGGTCTTTTGCAAAAATGTTCAATGCTGACCAAAAATATATAATCTGTAATGCTGATGAAGGTGATCCAGGTGCTTTCATGGATCGTTCTATCTTAGAAGGAGACCCTCACAGTGTTCTTGAAGCTATGGCTATAGCAGGATACGCTATTGGGGCTTCTATAGGATGTATCTATATAAGAGCAGAGTATCCTCTTGCAATACAAAGATTAAGAACGGCTATAAGCCAGGCACATGAATATGGCCTTCTTGGAAATAATATTTTAGGTAGTGACTTTAGCTTTGATATTAAAATAAAATATGGTGCAGGAGCTTTTGTATGTGGAGAAGAAACTGCATTAATTCACTCAATTGAAGGATGCAGAGGTGAACCTACAAACAAACCTCCATTCCCTGCTGAAAACGGATTATGGGACAAACCTACATGTGTAAACAATGTTGAAACTCTATCTAATATACCTGCTATTATAAACAACGGTCCAGAATGGTACAGTTCAATCGGTACGGCAACTTCTAAAGGAACAAAGGTATTCGCTCTTGCTGGAAAAATAAATAACGTCGGTCTTGTGGAAGTTCCTATGGGTACAACTCTTAGAGAGATTATCTATGAAATTGGCGGCGGAATTAAAAATGGCCGTAAATTTAAATCTGTGCAAACTGGCGGACCTTCCGGTGGATGTATACCAGAACAATTTCTAGACATCCCTATAGATTATGAATCATTATCCTCTATAGGCTCTATGATGGGGTCCGGTGGTATGATTGTTATGGATGAAGATAATTGTATGGTTGATATTGCTAAATTCTATCTTGATTTTACTGTTGAAGAATCCTGTGGAAAGTGTACTCCTTGCCGTATAGGAAATAAGCGTTTGCTTGAAACTCTCGAAAAAATAACAGCTGGCAAAGGTACAGCCCAAGATTTAGAAAATTTAAAAGAATTAAGTGAAACAATAAAAGATACTTCTCTTTGCGGACTTGGACAAACTGCCCCGAATCCCATTCTAAGCACTATGAAATATTTCATGAATGAATACGAAGCTCATATATACGAAAAACGCTGTCCTGCTGGTGTTTGCAGTAATCTTCTTAAATATGAAATCACAAGTGGCTGCATAGGATGTACTAAATGTGCAAGACAATGCCCTATGTCGTGTATTAGTGGAAAAGTTAAAGAAAAACACATTATTGACCAAGAAAAGTGTATCAAATGTGGTCAATGCTACAGTGCATGTCCAGTTGGCGCAATAATAAAAAAATAATAAATTAAGTAGTAATATTATAAAGGAAGAGGTGTAAGATTTGAGTCTAGTAACTCTAACTATAAATAATAGACAAGTTCAAGTAGAACAAGGTACAACTATTTTAGAAGCAGCAAAAACACTTAATATTGATATACCTGCATTATGTCATTTAAAACTGCACGATAATAAAACTGTAAATCATCCTGGTTCTTGTAGAGTTTGCGTTGTTGAAGTAGAAGGAAGACGTAACTTAGCTCCATCTTGTTCAACTCCTGTTAGTGAAGGAATGGTTATAAAAACTAACTCTATAAGAGCTATTAAAGCCCGTAGAAACATTGTAGAACTTATGCTTTCAAATCACCCTCAAGATTGTTTATTATGTGAAAAAAATACATCTTGCGAACTTCAAAAACTAGCTGCTGACTTAGGTATACATGAAATAAAATATCAAGGGGAAAAAACAACATTTCCTAAGGATAATTCAAGTCATTCAATAATAAGAGATATGGATAAATGCATACTTTGCAGACGATGTGAAACAGTCTGTAGTGAAATCCAAACTGTAGGTGTATTATCTGCTATGAATAGAGGCTTTAATACTATTGTCAGTCCCGCTTTTAACCTTCCTATGTCAGAAACAAAATGTACTTTCTGTGGTCAATGTGTAGCAGTCTGTCCTACTGGTGCTTTAACTGAAGTTAACTATGTTTCACAAGTATGGGATGCAATAAATAATGAAGATAAAGTAGTTATTGTACAAACTGCACCTGCAATTCGTGCTGCTCTTGGAGAAGAATTTGGTCTTGAACCTGGTACACCTGTAACAGGGAAAATGGTATCTGCTCTTCGTGCACTTGGCTTTGATAAGGTATTCGATACAGATTTTGCAGCAGACTTAACTATAATGGAAGAAGCTAGCGAATTTTTACACAGAGTTAACCATGGTGGAAGACTTCCAATGTTAACTAGCTGCTGCCCTGGATGGATTAAATTCATTGAACATGATTTTAGTGATCTTTTAGATATTCCATCTACATGTAAATCTCCACAACAAATGTTTGGTGCAATAGCAAAAACTTATTTTGCTGCAAAAATGAATATAGATCCTGAGAACATAGTAGTAGTTTCAGTTATGCCTTGTCTTGCTAAAAAATATGAAGCTGCAAGACCTGAAATGAATACTAATGGTATACAAGATGTAGATATTGTTATAAGTACAAGAGAGCTTGCTAAAATGATAAAAGAAGCGGGTATTCATTTTATTTCATTAAAAGATGAATATTTTGATTCTCCTCTTGGTGAATCTACAGGTGCTGGTGTAATATTTGGTGCATCTGGTGGAGTTATGGAAGCAGCATTACGTACAGCTTATGAATGGATAACTAAAGAGTCTATTCCTAATTTAGAATTTAAAGCTGTACGTGGCCTTGAAGGAATAAAGGAATCTACAATCAAAATAAAAGATATGGATGTAAAAGTAGCTATTGCAAATGGTCTTGGAAATGCTCGTAAGCTTCTAAAAGCTATCCAATCTGGTGAATCAAACTATCATATGATAGAAATCATGGCTTGCCCTGGTGGATGTATAGGCGGTGGCGGACAACCTTATAGCCAAGCAAATAGTGAAGTATTAGAAAAAAGAATCGAAGCCCTTTATAAAGAAGATAAAAATAAAGCGTTAAGGAAATCTCATGATAATCCATATATAGATAAATTATATAAAGAGTTTTTGGGCGAACCATATGGTGAAAAAGCTCATAAACTTCTTCATACACATTATACAAAGAGATAAGAAATTAAGTACATTGCAGACGGAGCGTAGAAATAATCTACGCTCTGATTTTTTTTTCTTAAATTTACATTAAATTTATTGTTTTAAGTATAATTTCACAATGAACTATGCTAATATTTAGCTATAAATGTAAATCATTTAATTATTTACATTTATATGAATAAGATTATATGAAAAAGGGGGGAATTGCTCAATTTTCAGAGCAATAATATTATGAAAAATAATAAACTTAAAAACTTTACGTGTTTTTTAACAACTTTGTTGTTACTGTTATGCATCAAGCTTCCTACTGCTTTTGCAAAAGAAGGAACAAACAATTATAAAATTAATGCTTCCTTCAACGAAAGCACCAAAACACTTACCGTTAACGAAACCGTTACTTTCAAAAATACTTATAATACTTCCTTAAAAAATATAGTATTTCATCTTTATCCTGATGCTTACAACAAAGCTGAAACTAAACCTCGAATTGGCGGACAACCTGAAGAATTATCTAAAGATGAAGTAGGCGATATAACCATAACTAAAGTTTTTGTAAATGATAAAAAAGTTAATTTTACTCAAGATAATCAAGTACTTAAACTTAATCTTGATAAAGCTATCATAATAAATGAAGAAACTAAAGTATATATTGAGTTTACATTTAAACTTCCATTTGGTACTGATCGTATGGGATATTTTGAAGATATATATTCCTTTACTAACTGGTATCCAATTTTATCAATTTATGATTCACAAACTAATAGATGGGATGAAAATCCTTTCCATCCTGTTGGAGAATCCAATTATGCAAACTCTTCAAACTATGATGTTACATTAAATGTTTCTAAAGATATGAAAGTGGCTTCTACTGGTGTAGATAAAAATATAAGCTATAAAAATGATATTAAAACCATAAACATAAAAGCAGAAAATGTTAGAGACTTTGTGTTTGTTATGAGCCCTAAATTTAAGATTATATCTAAACAGATTAATGGCACTAAAGTAAACAGCTTCTATTATGAGGAAAAGGGTGAAGACAAAAATTCATCAAAAAAGAGAGCTTCTATAATTCTTGAAGCTGCAGCAGATTCTTTAGATTTTTTCAGCAATAAATTTGGGAAATACCCATTCGAAGAATACGATGTTGTCGAAACTTACCTTAGTGGTGGTGCTATGGAATATCCTCAACTTATCCAAATGGGTAACTACCACTTTGATACTGAAAATTTATCCTATGAACTAGGAAGTTATATACCTTTTGAAATTGAAGCTGCTGTTCATGAAACCGGTCATCAATGGTGGTTTTCTTTGGTTGGAAATAATGAATTTAAACAATCTTTCTTAGATGAATCCTTAACTGTATACTCCACAGCTTACTATTTTGAACAAAAATACGGCAAATATTGTCCTGCTGGAACAATTATAAATTTCAGAATGTATCCTTACCGCAGCTATGGAAACGACCGTGCGCTCAATACAAGTGTTGATAAATTCAATTCATGGATGGATTATAGCCAAACAATATATAATAAAGGACCTTTAGCTTTTGAAGACTTACGACAAAGAGTTGGAGATGAACAATTCTTAAAGGTTCTCCAAACTTATTTCAAAAAATATGAATATAAAAATGCAACAATTGATGGTCTTCTAAATACAATTGAAGAAGTTGCTGGTAAGGATGTTAGAACGGCTATGCATACTGCTATAACTTCTAAAAACTATTCTCCTGAAAACATAGCTGTTTCTGATGAAGAAAGAGAATTAATAGATAGAGAAAGATTAAAAGCAGATATTTTACAAAGAGAAAAAACATACGGTCTTTCCCTACTTAGTATTCAAACTAAAGCAATTCTTGGAGAAAAAATTTATATAGTTAAACCTTCTAATTTGTCTGAAGACCTTACTAAATCTATAGACAATTTTATTGAAAATATTAAATCACAATGTGAAAATTTAGGTATAGATAATAATCTGATTGTAAAATTTGATAAAGATTTAACTTCTGAAGAAATGCACAGTAATAACTTAATACTAATAGGTAACCCTTGGACTAACGCAACACTAAATTCATTAAATACAAGCCTTCCGATTTCATTAACTAAATACTCATTAACTATGGAAGATACAAATATATATAATTCTAATGTAAGTGGAAGTTTTGTAGCTAAAAATCCTTACAATAAAGATAAAACTTTGCTAGTAGTTTTTTGGAATAAGGATCTAAACCTTGAAAATTTAATTGAAAATACTTCTTATGATGACGATGCAAATCAATTTTTAATAAATATAAATAACAAAAAAAGATTATCTGGAAGGTTCTAGCAACAATAATCAGATTGTTAATTTATACAAATATTTTCATATACTGTACCCAGCAATAAAAAACTGTAACTTAGTTTATTTTAATTTTATAAGCTAAGCTACAGTTTCTTTTTAGTTTGTAATTTTTTATTTGATAAAACCTACTGGTTACTATAACTTACCATTCCCTTGAAATACTTCTCGTGCGATTTGTACTGCTTCCTGAGCATCCTTTGCATAGTAATCTGCCTTTATCATATCTGCATATTCTTGATTAAGCACAGCTCCTCCTACGAACACTTGGCATTCTACATTATTTTCTCTAAGAGCCTTTATAGTTTCCTCCATACTCTTTACTGTAGTTGTCATAAGTGCACTAAGTCCAACAAGCTTTATGTTTTCTCTTTTAGCAGTTTCTACTACCATTTCTATTGGAACATCCTTGCCTAAATCTATAACATCAAAACCATAATTTTCAAGGATAACCTTGACAATATTTTTACCTATATCATGTATATCACCTTTTACTGTGGCTAAAATAATCTTCCCTTTTGAAATTGTTCCCTGATTGTCTTGAAGCATTTTTTCTTTTATAATTTCAAAGGCTTTTTTTACTGTTTCTGCTGACTGTATAAGCTGTGGTAAGAATATTTCACCTTTTTCATATTTATTACCAACAATATCCAAAGCTGGTATTAAATATTCATCCACAATTTCTATACTGGCTTTTGTTTTTAGTAATTCTTTTGTCCTTGCTGCAGCTTCCTCTTTTATCCCTTTTACAATTATCTCTCTTAAAGTCTTATCCTGATTTTGAATCGTAACATCCTTATTCTCGGTTGTTTGAGAATATATCTTTACATACTCCTTAGCCTCTTTATCATCATTGGAAAGCACTTTAAAAGCATTTATAGTATCCATGACTTCTTTGTTATTAGGATTTAATATTGGAGCATCCAAGCCTTGTGATAAAGCCATAGCCAAAAACGTTTTATTTAATAATCCCCTGTTTGGTAATCCAAAGGATACATTACTTACTCCAAGAAGTGTTTTAACTCCAAATTTTTCTTTTACCATTCTTACGGCTTTTATTGTTTCTATAACTTCTTGCTGTTGAGCTGACGCTGTTAGCACCAAACAATCAATCAGTATATCTTCCTTTTTTATTCCATATTCTTTAGCTGTATTTATAATTCTCTCAGCAATTTCAACTCTCTCTTCAGCTTTAGCAGGAATTCCGCTCTCATCCAATGTAAGTCCTACAACACAGGCCCCATATTTTTTAGCAATAGGAAATATTTCTTCCATAATTTCTTTTTTACCATTTACTGAATTTATCATTGGTTTTCCATTATAAATTCTAGCAGCAGCTTCTATAACTTCTGCACTGGAACTATCTATTTGAAGAGGTAAATTTATAATAGACTGTATTTCCTTAATAACCTTTACCATTACTTCTTCTTCATTGATTTCAGGAAGCCCTACATTTACATCTAATATATCTGCACCAGCTTCCTGCTGATTAATAGCTTCCGTCAATATATAATCTAAATTATTATTTCTAAGAGCTTCTTTAAACTTTTTCTTTCCTGTTGGATTTATCCTCTCTCCTATAACCTTTGCCCCTTCACCTAAAATTACAGTTTTAGAAGATGAACTTGTAGCTGTAATGTTCTTCTCTTTTACCTCTAAAGGTTTTAATTCTCCTAACTCCTCTATAATTGTTCTTATAAAATCATCATTTGTTCCACAACATCCACCCAGAATAGATACTCCCTTTTGACCCATACTTTTTATGTAATAGGCAAATTCTTCTGGAGTAATATCATATATAGTTTCACCATTCTCAACCCTTGGAAGCCCTGCATTTGGCTGCACCATAACAGGAATTGACGAGTATTCCAGAATTTTTTCTACTGTTGGCAGCATTTCCTTTGGTCCAAGAGAACAGTTTAATCCCAAAGCATCAACTCCAAGCCCTTGTAAAACCATAACCATAGTAAGTGGATCAGTCCCTGTAAAGGTTCTTCCATCCTCTCCAAAGGTCATAGTACAAAATACTGGCAAGCTGCTGTTTTCTTTTGCAGCAAGAACTGCCGCTTTTGCTTCATATAGATCTGAAATAGTTTCAATTAAAATAAGATCACAGCCTGCTTCTACGCCTGCTTTTACCTGTCTTTCAAATATTTCATAGGCTTTTTCAAATTTAAGTGTGCCTATTGGTTCTAATAACTGACCAGTAGGTCCTATATCTAACGCAACATATTTATTCTTATTATCTTTTTTAGCTTCCTTAGCAATTTCTACAGCTTTGCTTATAACTTCTTCAACAGAATATCCTGTTTCTTTAAGTTTTAATTCATTAGCTCCAAAAGTATTAGTAGTTATTATATCTGCCCCTGATTTGATATATTTTTCATGAATATCCCTTATTATTTCTGGATGTAATATATTATAAAGTTCTGGTATTTCTCCTGCTTTAAGCCCTCTGTTCTGCAGCATAGTACCCATAGCTCCATCGAAAAATATAAATTTCCTGCTAAGTATATCCTTAATCTCCACAGTAGTTGCCCCCTTTTTTGTACTCACAATTTTTATTCCTACTGCAGCTTTTACATCCCGGATGTTCACTTATAATATTTCTATCTTGAAATCCTATTACTGCAGTTACTGACTTTCTAGGTATTAGAATACTGTCCTCTGTAACAGAAAGACCAATTTTTTTCTGTGCCTCTAAAATATCCAATATATTCTTCTGAATATCTATTGGAAAATCTCCATATCCAGGACTATATCTATAAGTTATTCCTAGATTTGTTTTCAAAGCCTGCTTTCTAATTTCCTCTTGTACTTCATCACAGGCACTTTCTATCAGAGTAGTAGCACAGGCATCTAAAATTAAGGCCTTTGTCAAATTAAATTTTTCATAATATCTTATCTTTTCATCCACTAAACTTCCTAGAGTTATAGCCATAACAGCACATTGTTCAGAATATTTAAGGTGTTCTTCAATATCCCTACCTTCAAATACTAAATTGCTATTTAATACTTCTACCCCTTTTATATTTTTAACTATATCAAATACTTTAAAGTTAAAGTTTAAACTTACATATTTCTTAATCTCATCTATACATTCATCTATTAATAAATTTATAGACTTTTCAACTATTTGATTTTTATGTCCTAAATAGCGTAATACTTCTTTTTTATCAATATTCAAACAATTCCCTCTTCTCAAAATAATAGTTACTTTTTATCTATAAAAGTTAGTGCTAAAGCCTTTATCCAATACATACTTTGCGTATTCCTTTGCCCCAAATAAAGATAAATCTCTATAATTGCCGCATTGTATATAATTAGCTGCCGGGATTTCTTCTGCATCTAATACTTGTCTTAAAGAAAGGTCTAACGCCTCCTTAATAACTTTCGGCTCTACATCTCCCCAAAGGATAAGATAAAATCCTGTTCTGCATCCCATAGGAGATATATCAATTATTTTATCCAAATGCTCTCTTAAAAATCCTGCTAAAAGATGCTCAAGCGCATGTAGTGAAGCAGTTGGTATAGCTTCTTTATTAGGTTGTACAAACCTTAAATCAAACTTTGATACTACATCTCCCTGTTCACCAGTTAATGTACAGCATTTTCTTACATAAGGTGCCGCTACCTTTCTATGATCTAATTGAAAGCTTTCTACTTGTGGCATCAAAAATTCCTCCCCTTGTTCTTAAACTAAATAACAACATTACGATTTAATGCATATACAATAGATGATATGTTTTGAACTATTCTCTTTGCAACCTCTGGATTGTTCATAGTATAAATATGAATACCATCTATTCCAGAAGACAATAAGTCAATTATCTGTTCAGTAGCATAAGCAATTCCTGCATCCTTTAAAGCTTCAGGATTATTTTCATATCTGTTCATTATTTTAATGAATTTTTCTGGAATATGAGTTCCACATAAAGATACTATTCTCTCTATTTGTTTTTTATTTATAACTGGCATAATACCTGCCTCAATTGGCACATTTATACCTAATTTATCAGCCTTTGTCTTAAAATCATAAAAAAAGTTATTATCAAAAAATAGCTGGCTTATAAGAAAATCTGTACCTGCATCTATCTTATTTTTTAGATACAATAAATCCTCTTCAATATTTTCACATTCAATATGACCTTCTGGATAGCAAGTACCTCCTATACAAAAATCATCAGTATTTTTTATATGATTTACTAAATCCACAGCATGCCCAAAATTCAGTGGATTAGGAAATTGGAAATCAGTATCTTCTGGAATATCTCCTCTAAGAGCTAATACATTATTAATATTATTTTTTTTCAATTCCTCTAATATATTGTTTATATCACTTTTAGTAGATGTTATACATGTCAAATGTGCTAAAGCTTCTATATTGTATTTATTCTTTATTATTGATGCTATTTCCACAGTTTTATTATTTACTGTGCTTCCTCCTGCCCCATATGTTACACTTATATAGTCTGGATTCAACGGCGCCAAAGCATCTATAGTTTTATATATAGTATCTATAGATGACGCCTTTTTTGGTGGAAATATTTCGAATGAAATTACAGGTTTCTTTTTTGAAAATATATCTTTTATATGCATGAAATGCCCCCCTATTTATTTAATCTATGAAAATTTAGCTAATTGAAAATCATCACACTCCTCAACTTATTACTAAATAGTAATTTTATCTATGCCCCTGATTCTTAATAAAAAAAATAAGACCTAAAGGATATCCTTTAGGTCTGGTTTTTGCCTATAGATCCTTATCTTTCAGCTTTTGCTGTAGGATTTAGCACCATTGTACGTGTTATAAAACATCATACTGGTTGCCGGGCTTCACAGGGCCAGTCCCTCCACCTCTCTTGATAAGAAATATTACATTTTCATATTAGTTCACATTATATATTTTTTTATTCGTTATGTCAATATTTTATTTCACAAATTAAAACTTATACATAATTCACTTTTACCTTTTTGCCTAACTTTTTCATAAGGTCACATAGTTCGTCTACTAAATTCAGCTTTATATTTAAATCCGTAGGAAAATCTGGGTTTTGGTGTGCTAAGTTTACCGATCTTCCAACCCATAAATTTAAATGTGTGCAGTCCTCTAATAACATTTTTACCAAAAGAGAAACTCCATCTTTTTCTGCAATATTATAAATAATTTCGCTCTGTGAATAACACTCCATCCCATTTTTCAACTTATCTACAGCTTTACTTAAAGTCAAAACTCCTTCTGTTATCAAATCAATCCCCTGCATGCTTGATGTTGGCGGAACGTCTTTATAGAGAACATCCATATTCACTGTTATTTTCTTATTCAATTCCCTTGCTGCAATATTTGCAGCAGTTCCACCACATATAATTTTTTTACCTTTGCCTTGCATAATTTTTTTTATAACATAGCTGTCATTGGCAGTATTTACTGGTGGCCCCGTAAATAAATCAATATATTCCGGCTCTCTTATTTTAATTGCTACCACAGTAGTATCGTCTCCTGGCTTTTTTCCATATAAATCCCAGCATACTTCTACTAAATCTCTTGAGATATTTTTAGCAGATTTTTTTCTAAAGCAGCTTCTCTCCAAATAATTATCTACCTTGTCCCATGTCCATCCTAGGTTTAATACTTGCCCTATTCCTGCATGAATCACTCCATCACTTACTGCAACCAGAACATCACCTTTTCTTGCCATAAAATCACTAACAAAAACTTTCTTTCCTTTTATATTCAGTTCCTTTTTAGGTAATTTTAAACTTTCATTATTTCTTATAATAAATAAGGGGGGATTATCATATTCAGCTGCAAAAACTCTACCATCATTATATATTTTCAAAATAGTAAAAGTTGAGTATGCAATATTTCTAACCTTACATACTGGGAGAGTATTTATTATTGTATCCACAGTTTCATAAATATCTTCTCCTTCTTTTAACATAGTAGCTGCAATTTTAGTTGTAAGTGTAGACAATATATTAGCCTTAACTCCACTTCCAAGCCCATCTGCCATAACTACAATAATACTGTCTTCCAGCTTAACGATTTCTACATTATCACCACAAAGTTCTTCTTCATATTTTATTAAGCTGTCATAAGCAATATCTATGAATAAACTCACTCAATATCATCCTCCTCTCCCTCAACAATTCTCCTTAATTTATTTAAAATCACCTTTGTTTCTGCTGTAGTTTCTCCAAGAACCCCTGCAATTTCCTGAGCAACTCTCATTTGTTTTTCTATTACCTCTTGTGCAGCATTTATAGTATTTTTCTTAACCCTGTTTAATGCTCTTTTATTCTTTTCTTCTTCCATTATATTTGTCATAGTCGCTAAAATTAAATCTTGTTTATGAAGATAATTTATATTTGTCATAAATACAGCATTATATTGGTTATAAAACACTTTCTTACCTACTATATTTTCACCTGTTTCTTTAACTTTTCTAAAATCAGAGTCGTCTATTAACAAACTCAATGGCTTACCCGAAATATTTTCATATTTTACCATAAAACTCTGCTGAGCAGCTGGATTTATTTCTACAACATTCATTTCGCCATCTACCATTATAATACTATTAGCTGTATTTTCAATTATTACGTTACTTAAACTTTCTGCCTTACTTCTCATGAAATGTAAGCACATGTCTGTTTCAGCCATACCTTCGAATATAGCTTGTGCTTTTTCTCTACAAGTATCATATCCACATACCCCACAATTAAGTTTATCTTCTTTTGTGAATTTACCCATGCGCTTCATAATTTTCTCTATATCTTTTTCCCCTGCTACTAGTCTTTTAAAACTCTTGTCTTCAAATTCTCTACGGAAGTTTATATTTTCTATTATAATTTCTGCATTATTAAAAGTATTATCTTTTTCCCTGCATTCTTTTCTCTTTATATATTCTTTAGTTTTTTGAAGTCTACTATAGTATTGTTTTTTATTCTTCATCATATTATGTCCACCTATACATCCGCCTCTGCAAATATTTAGCTCTGCAACTACACCTTTAATAGCTCCCATCTGAATACTGTCCAATATCTCAATACATTCTTCTGTTCCACTACTAATGATAGAGTGTAGTTGATTTTCCAGTATGGTATTTTGAATCGAGTTAATTACTTCTCCTTCTAATAAAAAACTCTTTCCCTTCCTGTGGATATTCCTATCAAATTTTTCAGATTTAAGTTCATCGAATTTTATTCCTTCTTCATATATCCATCTATTAACTTCATTAAAATTTAAAACTGCATCGATTATTTTTTCATTTTTAAACTCATTAGCTTCAATTTTTTTAGCAATACATGGATCTATAAATACAATAAAACAATCTTCTCCATATACTCTCTTTAGCAGCATAGCCTGTGCAATCATGGGTGAAACTACTGGAATCATATATTTAATTAATTCAGGATAATATTTTTGTATTAATGAATTTGCAGAAGGGCAAAAAGTAGTTATATAATTTTCAAGTTTATTCTCATTTAAATATTTTTCATAATAATGAGCCAAAACATCTGTTCCTAAATCGTTTTCTTCAACAAATGAAAAACCCACTCTTCTCAATGCAGCTACTATTTTTCCCTCTTCTACATTAAAAAATCCCGCAAAAGATGGAGTTACACTTACAATAACCTTTCTTTTAGCTACTATTGCTTCTTTAACTCTATCTAAATTACTTACAACCTTTGTAGCATTTTGAGGACAAATTTCCATACACTGACCACATGCAATACATCTTTCCTGTACAATTTCAGCTTGTCCCTCTTCAAATTTAATTGCTTTTACCAGACATGCTCTTAAACATTTATAGCAGTTCTTACAACTGGCTTTAGAAAAATTTATATAATTCACTAACTATTCCCCCTTTTGTCCTAACTCATTTTGTCATTTTTGCAATTTACTTATAATATTTTCTTGAAAAAATACCTCTAAACTGCTCTCATCAACTGAAAGAACAGGACCATCATCAACTTTTATAGAAACTGGCTTGCAGCAGTTTTCAAGACAGCAAGCCCCTTTAATAACTACTCTATCTTCAAGTTTATTTTCTTCTACTAACTTCTTCAATCCATTTATTACATTATAAGACCCCTTAAGATAACATGTGCTTCCTACGCATACTGTAATGTCCATCACTATAATCACCTTTTCCTAAAATTTTATCTTTTTTACGTTTTTAGTGTTTATCTTCTCCTGCAACAACTTTTCTTAACTTGTTTAATATAACTTTTGTTTCTGCTGTAGTTTCTCCAAGTAATCCTGCTATTTCTTGAGCTACTCTCATCTGCTTTTCTATTACTTCTTCAGCAGCATTTAAGGTATTTTCTTTTACTCTTATTAATTCTTCCTTATTTTTCTCTTCCTCAACAATATTTATCATAGAAGCTAAAACTAAATTCTGTTTAGGAAGATATACTATATTTTCTATAAAAACAGCATTATACTGTGGATACTCAACCTTTTTACCAATTATGCTATTACCTGTTTCTTTAACTTTTCTAAAGTCCTCATCATTAATTAGTGCTGCTACAGGTTTACCTTTTATATTTTCAGCTTCTACCATAAAAACTTCTTGTGCTGCCGGATTGATCTCTTTAACATTTAACTCTTCATCTATTAATATAACACTACTGGCAGTATTTTCAAAGATTACGTTAGTTAATCTTTCAGCTTTACTTCTCATAAAATGAAGGCACATATCTGTCTCTGCCATTCCTTGATAAATGGCCTTAGCTTTTTCTCTACAAGTATTATAACCACATACTCCACAATTCAATTCATCTTTAGGTTCAAATTTGCCCATTTCTCTCATTATTCTTTTTATATCGGCTTCCTCTACATTAGCTATTTTTATGCTTTTGTCCCTAAAACTCTTATTTAAATTTATATAGCTTGTTAAAACTTTAAGTGTATTCTTATCAAATTTCTTATCTTTGGAAGCATTTTCTCTTTTTTTGATATATTTCTTTACCTTTTGTAACTTTTCATAATAATCCTGTTGATTATTAACCATATTAGATCCACCTATACAACTACCTTTGCACACACTCATCTCAACAAATACTGATTTTAAAGTTCCACTTTTCATACTTTTTAATATATTAATACAATCTTCTGTTCCACTTACTGAAATTCCTTGAAGTTGTTTTTTTTCTAATTCATCTTTTACAGCTTCAATAATTCCTCCATCTACCGGATAATTATGACCTCTTTTTTCTCCACACTTATTAATCTCTTCTCTTTTAATTTCTTCCATATCAATTTTAGACTCTAAAATCCATTGATTAATTTCTTCAAAGGTTAAAACTGCATCTATAAACTTATTATTTTTTACACTTCCCGCTTCAATTTTTTTTGCAGCGCATGGCCCTATAAATATCACAAAACTTTCTTTACCATAGATACTTTTTAATATTTGTCCATGAGCAATCATAGGTGAAACTGCTGGAATCATGTATGGAACTAATTCTGGAAAGTATTTTTCTACTAAATAATTAGCAGAAGGACAACAGGTAGTTATATAAGCAGTATCTTTATTCTTTTCAACATATTCACTATAGAAATTTGATACAATTTCTGCACCCACAGCAGTTTCCTCAATAAAATCAAATCCTAATTTTTTCAAAACAGCAACTATTTTCCCTTCTTCTATATTAAAATATCCTGGAAAGGATGGAGCTATACTTGCTATAACATTTTTTTCACTAGCTATTAAATTTTTTACTTTTTCTAAATCACTTACAATTTCTCTAGCATTTTGCGGACATACTTCAAGACAATGTCCACATCCAATACACCTTTCTTCTACTATTTCTGCCTGTTGATTTTTAAATCTTATTGCCTTAACAGGACACGACCTTAAACATTTATAACAATTTTTACAACTAGCATTAGAAAAATTCATATATTTCATTACTTTTCTCTCCTAAATACCAAATTTTATTTATTTAACAATTCTCAATCTTCGAACATCTCAGTATAAAATATATTATAAATCAATAAAAAATTTTTTTCACTATTCAAACTCAACATAATATCTATAAATACATTCTCATCTTTTAAAATTTTATACCTTTTTTATTTTCAGAATATTGACAATTTTAAATTAATGATGTATTATAAATATATAAACAAACCAAACAAAAATATAGATGGAGGTGTTGCAAATTTATATAACCAATAGGAAAATTTAAAAGGATTGGGGTGATTCCACCAAAACATATTAACTATAAGAGGAGTTAGATACTTGGAAATAGAAATTAATCAGTTTTATGACTAGCGTACATTTATTATTAGATTGAATAAATGTACGCTAGTGTTTTTTTTGAAAAAAAACAGCAAGCTTATATGCTTACTGTAAAAAATCCTTTTTGTAAAATTTTTTCTATCTCATTTGCTTCATATGGTTTACTAAAGAAATATCCTTGTATTTTGTCACATTTCTTATCTGCCAATATTTTTAACTGCTCCTGAATCTCTACCCCTTCGGCAACTACATCTAAAGCCATCTCATGAGCAATAATTATAATTCCTTCTATAATTGACTTTTGACTATAATTAGTACAAACATCATCTATAAATGTTTTATCTATTTTAAGAGTATCAATTGGTATATTTATTAAATAATTTAGTGAAGAATATCCTGTACCAAAATCGTCTAACGCTGTTTTGACTCCTATTTTTCTTAATTCATTGAGTATTTCAATACTTTTTTCCAAGGATTCCATAAGTACACTTTCTGTAATTTCAAGTTCAAGAAACTCTGGTTTTAATCCTGTTTCCGTAAGAATATTTTTTACTAAATCTACAAACCCTCTTTGTCTTAATTGCAATGAGGACACATTAACTGCAATAGTATCATAAAAATAATCTTTGTTTTTCCATTCTTTATTTTGCTTACATGCAGTTCTTATTACCCATTCTCCAATATCAACAATAAGACCTGTCTCTTCTGCTATGGGGATAAATTCCATTGGCGAAATAAAACCCAACTCAGGATTTGTCCATCTTATAAGTGCTTCAAGACTAACTATTCTTCCTGTACTTACTTCTATCTGAGGTTGATAATACAACTCAAACTCATCATTTTTTACAGCTTCCCTTAAAGCTTTTTCAATTTCTGTCTTTCTAAGCACTTGATCAAACATTGATTTTTTAAAAAATGTGTATCTATTCTTCCCTGAGAATTTTGCATCATATGCTGCAGTATCTACATTTCTTAAGATTATATTTACATCCTCTCCATCATCAGGATATACTGTAATTCCTATACTAGGAGTAATATAAAGCTTATGTTCTCCTAATATCCACAAATCTTTAAATATGTCTATAATTTTATTAGCGCTTTCTACAGCTTCTTCATATGTATTTATATCAGGCTGAAGTATCAAAAACTCATCTCCGCCAAATCTTGAAATAGTATCTTCTTTTCTTATCACTTCTTTTAGTCTATTGGCGATGATCTCTAATAATTTATCCCCGATATCATGACCTAAAGTATCATTTATATTTTTAAAATTATCTAAGTCTAAGAACAGAACTATACCCTTACTGGCTTTATTTGAATTCCTACTAAATTCTAAAGCCTTTTTTAATATTTTTTCAAAACATCTTCTATTAGGCAGTCCTGTTAGTGAATCATAGTACGCCATATTAAAAATTGTTTTTTCTCTTTTTATTCTTTTATCTATATCAGTATATGTGCCCACAACACGAACAGGCTTTCCTTCATTATCCCACATAGCAATAGCACTGTCCTGTATCCAAATATAAGAACCATCTTTTTTTCTAAAGCGATACTCTATATTATATTTATCAATCTCTCTGTTAAGATATTTATTTCTAATACTTAATACAGTTTTTCTATCTTCTGGATATATTGATTTTTCCAAAATTTCACATATATCTATTAACTCATTTTCATCATACCCAATAATTTTTTTCCAAGTTTTAGAATAAAACATTGTATCATTTTTGGTATCCCAATCATACATTCCGTCTTTAGAAGCCACAGATGCCAGTTCATATCTTTCTTCATTTTTTCTAAGTAACTCTTCATTTTCCTGAAGTTTATTATACTTAATCCTCAGTTCTTTCTCAGTTGCAGTTAAATCATCATATATAGCAGAAAGTGCTTCGTAACTTTCTCTAAGTTTTTTTTCTTTTTCCTTAGTCTCAGTTATATCTACAATAATTCCACCTATCAACTTCTCTTTATCATCAAATTCAATTGGAAATTTATACCCTTTATATATCAACTTTTTTCCATATATATATATTTCTTCTTCAGTTGTCAAGTATTGTCCATTGCTCAATTTAAAAACTTCTAAGTCATTCTTAGTCATTTCACACGCTACTTCTTTTTGCCAAATTTCTTCATTAGTCTTTCCAATTATATTTTTTAGCGGCTCTTTTAGCAGATTTTCAAATTCTCTGCTCAAGTATAATGCTCTTGTATCTCTATCCTTAACAAAAGCTAATTCAGGTAAATTTTCAATAAAAAGCTTTAAAGCCTCACTATTTTTGATATTTTTCATGCTCTTTCACCTACCTTGAAATACAGCTTTAGTTATAATAATTGATAATTATAACTAAACTAGTATAATTACTAACATTATAATACCACATATTATCATTTTCAAATACTATTATTAATACTTTTGTATATTCTACACTATTTTTCCTTTTAGAAATGTAATTATTTTATTTATATAACATTTTATCTTATAAAACAAAAATCCGAATAACCTAATATATGAATAATGTTAATTCTAGTTTTAACCATACACAGTTTTTTATTTTATGTTATAATATAAAAAACTGTGTATTATTATTTAAGTTATATAGATGTTTCTATAATCTATACTGTCTAAAATGATACTAATGAGAAAGAAGGTTGATTTATGTCAAAAATTCAAGAAAAAACTTATCTTTGTGGCATGGAACTTACTATGGATATAATAGGCGGAAAATGGAAGGGTGTAATCCTGTGGAATTTGAGAAACAGAACTCTTAGATTTAGTCAATTGAAAAGAAGACTCAATGGTGTAACTCAAAAAATGTTAACCCAACAATTGCGTGAACTAGAGGAAGATGGTCTTATAAACAGAAAAGTATTTCCTCAAGTTCCTCCAAAAGTAGAATACAGTCTTACTGAATATGGTAAAACTATTGTTCCTGTTCTTTATGGTATATATCAATGGGGAATTAAATACTCAATGCAATTTGATGTGAATTTAGACATACCTAATGAAATCATAGACAAGATTATGAAACGTGAATTATAAAAATGACTGTTGTATTACAACAGTCATTCATTTTAACATATTATCTTCTATTATTATTATTTCTTTGTTGTTTTCTTTTTTTTCTACAATCAGGACATCTTACAGGATCATTTTCAAAACCTTTTTCTTTGTAAAATGCTTGTTCTCCTTCAGTAAATAAGAAATCTTTTCCACAATCTTTACATACTAATGTTTTATCTGCCATTATAACTATCTCCTCTTTTTTAAATTGCGATTCACTTTATCAAAACTATACTGCTTAAATGAAGTTTCCTAAATGCCCTGTAATGATATCTTAATCGCTGTATTATTCTTCACTTAAGTTTAACATATTAATATTCTCTATTCAATAAATTTATAAACTTATTTTTCGACAGATTATTTATTAAAGTTGCTGTCCTTTCTATACTTATAAGAATAATTGTAGCTAATTTAATAATATATATTTTTACTCATTTTTATATTTTCTTATTTTATTTTCCTTCCTGTTCACTAAATTTTTCTATCTTAAATCTGCTAACTTTCTGTGCAAATTCATCTGCCATACTGGTTAACTCTTCTGCTGAAGCTGAAAGTTCTGCCACTGAAGCTGATTGAGATTCTACTGAAGCTGCAATTTCTTCAGTAGATGCTGCTGTTTCCTGCGAAACACAATTTATATTTTCTATTTTTTCAACAATTCTATTTTTTTCTTTAATTGACTTATCTACTGCCATATACACATTTTCTATATGTGGTAAAGTTTCTTCAACCTGATTAACTATATGTTTGAATGATTCTACTGTACTACCTACTGTTTGCATTTCTGTTTTCATCTTATTTGATACCAGTTCAGTAGTTTGAGAAACTTCTTTTGTATTAGCCATTATTGTTTGGACAAGTTCAGTAATACTCTTTGAAGATTCTAAAACCTGCTCAGCAAGCTTTCTTATTTCATCTGCAACTACTGAAAATCCTTTTCCTGCTTCTCCTGCTCTAGCTGCTTCAATAGCTGCATTTAAAGCTAAAAGATTAGTTTGTTCTGCAACTGCATTTATTACATCCATTACCTCTGTTATTTTACCTACATTATTATCTAAGAAAGCAATTTTTTCTGCTGAATTCTCAAAGGCTAACTTCATATCATCTATTACTGAAACAAGTGATTTAAGATCCTTTCCTCCTATATCCGCTGACTTTTTAATATTATTACTGTTCTTTGCAACCTTATCTATTCCATTATGTATTAAATCTAATTGTTTTGAAAAATTCTCTACATATTCAGCAGTATCACTAACACCAACTGCTTGTTCACTTGATGCATTGGCAACCTCTTCAGCACTTTTTGATACTTGTTCTCCTGAAGCTGCAATCTCTTCACATGAAGCAGAAAGATTCTGACAAACACTGTCCAGATTGCCTGCAGCAATCTGTATTCCGCCTATTAAATCTCTTAATGTATGCATTACATAATCTAAAGCCTTCATAAGGTTTCCAATTTCATCATCGGATTTAGCATGAAATTCTATAGTAAAATCTCCATCTGCTACTTTTTCCATTCTTCTTACAACTAAATTTAATGGTTTTACTATATTTCTTGCCAATATAATACCTATTGTCAATGATACTGCTAGTATTATAAAGGCTACAATTAGTACCCATTTTACATATTGTTTAAAAATTACATTCATTTCTTCTGTAGAAATTCCTACTGAAATTATTCCAACAACCTTATCTTCATCATAAAAAGGCATAGAAACATTATATACCCATTCTCCATCCGCTCTTTTATAATATCCACCTACTGTTTCACCATTCAATGCTCTATCAAACATCTCATCTTTTGCTCCAGTAGTTCCTATTTTCGAAGAATCACTGTGAGCTAACAATTTAGTATTCTCATCTGCAAAAGATATATATGCAATATCTTTACTGCTCTCATTTTGAATTTCACTAAATATTTTACTCATTGTACTTACATCTTCAACTTTTAATTTGCTTACAGTCTGTCTAGCAATTTTACCAATAGTTTGACCTGTTTTTTCCATTTGATCTGTTAGGCCTTTATTTGTCTCATATAGTGAAATTGACGTAAGTAATACTCCACATATAACTGTTACTAAAATAAAACCTGCTATTATTTTTTTCTTAAAAGAATTCAACATACTAAACTCCCCCTTTACCTAATCATATTCTTATTTTCAAAATTAACTTTATATATATCCTCCATCTACAGTTATGACTTGTGCAGTAACATATTTAGCATTGTCGCTTGCTAAATATGTAACAAGTTTTGCTATATCATCCCCTTCTCCAAATTTCATCATAGGTATTTCTTCTATTAAGCTGTGTCTTTCTTCTTTTGATAACCATTTATTCATCTCTGTATCTATAACTCCTGGTTGTACCGCATTAACCCTTATGCCTGATGCCGCAAGTTCCTTTCCAAGAGCTTTTGTAAAAGAATTAACTCCTCCTTTTGAAGCAGAATATAACACTTCACATGAAGCACCTACCCCACCCCAAATAGATGAAATATTAATTATATTACCATTTCTCTTATTAAGCATATATTTTGAAACATTATGACATGTATTAAAAATCCCCTTTAAATTAGTTCCTATAACATCATCAAAGTCTTCTTCTTGCATATCTATAAAAAGACCTATTTTAGATATTCCTGCATTATTTACAAGTATATCTATCTTTCCAAATTTGTTAATTATATCCTCTACCATATTCTTTACAAAATTATAGTCACTAATGTCTCCTTTTATAGCCACTGCATAACCACCTAAAGCCTTAATATCACATAGGGTTTCTTCAGCAGCATCATTATTACTTTTATAATTTATAACTACACTAGCTCCAAGCTTTGCAAATTCTACTGCTATGCTCTTTCCAATTCCTCTGCTGCCGCCAGTAATCAATACTACCTTTCCTTTGAAATCCACTATTTCACCTACTTTATAAATTTTCATTACAATTCTTTAGTATATCATTCCATTTTTTCATTGTCAATATAATCGAATACAGTGTTTTTGTTACATTTTCACCAATATATTGTATATCATTTTTTTATTAAATATATTACAAAATAGTTTCAAAAAAATTGAGCTGAAACATAGATGTATTCTACATGCTATTGTTGAAATTAAGTAATTTTTATCATGATGTATATTTATTGTACTCATAAACGTACTTATTAAAGTTTCACTCATCAACTCCATCCTAGCTTAATCATTTACTTTTAAATATTCATTATTATGCTAGGTTCAACTCCTTGTAATACAAGACTTGCAACTTTTTCTTTACACTGATCATATTCTTGAAAAATTTTCTTTGCATAGTCATTATTATGATAAACCTTCCAATATCCAAACATTAAACACTGCTTATCAGGATTTTTAATGAATTCAATAACGTCTTCCATCGGATATCCTAAAAATACTCCAATTTCATGGGGACATACTGTTTTATATCTTTTTTTCAACATTAGCAAACTCTCCTCTACAGACATCTGGGTACTATAACCTAGTTCCTTTAAAAACTTTACATATCTATATTCACTTAATATTTTACTTATATCTTCTTCATTATAGAAAAGTACTGCCGTACTGTTGTAAAATCTTTTCAATTCATAAACACTCATACTAATTTCTTTTTTCACATCTTTTTTATATTTTTCCCATAAATTATATAAATTTCTTTTTCCTTTTTCATGAAAAATTATAAGATATGATGCTTTTTGTTTTGCTATAGCAGGTGCTGTGTTATATGCTATAAACGATAACAAATAGTTTTTATCATCAAATTTATCTATTCTATGAAAGAAATTATTCATTAGTTCCTTATTCACTTATTATCTCTCCCTCATATTCCATTTATTGTACTTTTTTAGCCACTTATTGCGTGTATTATATTGTTTGCATTATGAAATTATATATTATATTTGTTTTAATTAAATAGGTATATAATATCTGTTAAAAGTACATTATATAAATGTGAAAATAAGTTTGAGTTGAGGAGGTTTTTTTATGGCTTTTATAATTAAAGATTCTTGTGTAAGCTGTGGAGCATGCGAACCCGAATGTCCTGTTAATGCTATTAGCCAAGGTGATCAATACTATGTTATAGATCCAAATACTTGTATAGATTGTGGTGCATGTGCGAATGTATGCCCTGTTGGTGCTCCTGTACCTGAAGAATAGAATTAAGACTTTCCCTATACAATTAATGAAAAATAGAGACGAACACAAATATAAATTTTTTTCATATTTGTGTTCGTCTCTATTAAAAATTAAATCTATGAATATAAAAAAGTTATAATGATAATTATTTTTATCATATACCTTGACATTAATAAATTCAATTAGTTAAATAATGAATTATTTATAGACAAAAAAAATGTAAGTTGCTTAAAGCAACTTACATTTTGACTTTTTATTATTCTTGAACTATAGCTCCTGTTGGGCAAGCATTAGCGCAAGCTCCACAATCTATGCAAGAACCTGCATCAATATTGAATTGATCATCTCCTTGACTTATAGCTCCTACTGGACATTCTGAAACACAAGCTCCACAGCTTACACATGCATCTGTAATTTTAAATGCCATAATAAACCCCTCCATTTTTTATATTTTTATGTATTTTGCCTTAAAGCAAACTTACCAAATATATATTACCATATTTATAATTATAAACAAAGGCTTATTTAATATTTTTTTGAAATAATTAATAACGTTTACCACGTAATAATTATAAATATTGTTTTTTTATTGATTTAATTCTATTATTTGTTTGTATATCACATAAATAACCACCTAATAATATTGTAATTTATAATAATAAATATAAATATTTTAAATAAATAAAAATTAAAGTATATATTGTACAATATACTAAAACTAACCATTTTCAAAATTCACAAAACTAAATTATTCGGCTTACATAGAAACTGATAAAAATATGCAAACTAGTATAGAGGGTGTATTTGCTATTATGTACTCCCAAAAATGTTCAGACAACTACCTACAACTGCATCACATGATACAATTGCAGCCCTTAAAGTCGAAGAATATATAATCAAAAATAAAAGGAGGACTAAAATATGATAAAAGTATATTCCACGCCAACATGTCCTTGGTCTCAAAAGGTTAAAGATTATTTAAAATCTAAAAATGCTCGTTTTGTTTATGTAAATGTGGCCTCAGATAGAGAGGAAAGAGAGAATATGATAGAACTCTCTGGTCAACAAAGTGTTCCTGTTATAGATATAAACGGAGAAGTAGTTATTGGATTTGATAAAGCTGCTATAAATAATGCTTTAGATAAAACTATGTCTTTAACTCGCTAATTCATAATTGAAATTGGAGGAAATACCATGGAAAGATTAGTTGGTAAACCTGCTCCTGCCTTTAAGATGAACGCAGTTACTGGAGATGGTTCAGATTTTATTAAAGTAAACTCCGAAGATTATCAAGATAAATGGCTTGTTCTATTCTTTTACCCTCTTGATTTTACTTTTGTATGTCCAACAGAAATTACTGGTTTCAGTAAAAAATATGAGAAATTCAAAGAACTTGGAGCAGAAATTCTAGGTGTAAGTTGTGACAGCCAATACTCTCACCAAGCTTGGATAAAACAGAGTAAAGACAATGGTGGTTTAGGCAAAATTAATTTTCCTCTTGCGTCAGATTTAACAAAATCTGTTTCTGAACAATATGGTGTATTGATAGAAGATGAGGGTATTTCTCTTAGAGGACTATTTATAATAGACCCAAAAGGAGTAATTAAATATTCTGTAACTCATGACTTAAATGTTGGAAGAAGTGTAGATGAAACCCTTCGTGTACTTAAGGCATTAAAAACCGGAGGATTATGCGCTATAAATTGGGAAGAAGGAGATCCTAATCTATAATTTAAAATTAAATACTTTAAAAAACTAAAATAAAAAACATAATTGTAAAGCTTATCTAACCTTACAATTATGTTTTTTACCTTATAACTATATATTTCTTAAATTTTTGTACAATAAAAGCATGTACTAACTCTCAACTTTCCACTTTCAATTATCAACTACACTTTAATATTCTCATAGAATTAAATACAGCTATTAATGCCACTCCTACATCCGCAAAAACAGCAAGCCACATTGAAGCAATTCCAAAAGCTGATAAAACTAGCACTAGCAATTTAACACTTAAAGTAAATACTATATTCTGCATAACTATTTTTTTAGTTTTTTCAGCTATTCTAATAACAGTTGCTAGCTTAGACGGCTCATCATTCATTATCACTATATCTGCTGCTTCTATGGCTGCATCTGAACCTACTGCCCCCATAGCTATTCCAATATCTGCTCTAGCTAATACTGGGGCATCATTTATTCCATCTCCAACAAAAACTAATTTTTCTTTATGGTTTTTGCCATTATATAACTCTTCTACCTTATCAACTTTTTCATGTGGTAATAGTTCAGAATAAACATAATCTATTTTAAGCTTCTCAGCAACAGCTTCTGCATTTTCTTTTCTATCACCTGTCAGCATAACTATTTTCTTAATTCCGCTCTTTTTTAGCAATCTAATTCCTGAAGCAGAATCCTTCTTAATCTGATCTTTTATTGCAATATATCCTGCATATTTATCATCTATCGCAGTGTGTACTACAGTTCCATTATTATTTACTTCATCACATTTTATCCCTAAAGCTTCTATAAAATTTTTATTTCCACTAGCTACTCTTATTCCATTTACAACTGCTTCAACTCCATTACCAGTAACTTCTTTGTAATTTTCTATATTAGCCTTATGCAATTCACCTTTATATTCCTCTGTTATAGACTTAGCTATTGGGTGATTCGAGAAACTTTCTACATAAGCTGTATATTTTAATAATTCTTCCTCGTTAATATTTCCTTTTGGCATTATATCTGTAACTTTGAAATTACCTTTCGTAAGAGTTCCTGTTTTGTCAAAAACTACTACTGATACATCCGTTAGTGCTTCTAAATAATTACCACCCTTAACTAAAATTCCTGCTTTTGATGATGCTCCAATTCCAGCAAAATATCCTAAAGGTACTGATATTACAAGAGCACATGGACAGGAAACAACTAAAAAGGTAGCTGCTCTGTATACCCAAGTTGAAAAATCCCAACCTTTTATGATTGGAGGTAATATAGCTATTGCCAACGCAGCAATTACCACTGCTGGAGTATAGTATTTTGCAAATTTAGTTACAAATTTTTCAGCTTTTGCTTTTTTTGCAGCAGCATTTTGTACTAAATCCAGAATCTTTGAAACTGCTGATTCTTTAAAACTTTTATCAACTTTTATAGTCAGTAAACCGCTTATATTTATAAAACCACTCAAAATACTCTCTCCTATTTTAACATCTCTTGGAATTGATTCTCCTGTAAGTGCTGAAGTATCTACTGCTGATTTTCCTTCTATTATTACTCCATCCAAAGGCACTTTTTCTCCAGGTTTTACAATAATAATATCACCAATATTAACTTTATCTGGAGATACCCTCTTAATATCATTTTCTATTTTCAAATTAGCATACTCTGGTCTTATATCCATTAAACTTGCTATAGATTTTCTAGATGAATTAACTGCACGCTCTTGGAAATACTCGCCTATCTCATATAAAAACATTACCATTACTGCCTCTGGATATTCTCCTACTGAAAAGGCGGCTATTGAAGCTGCACTCATTAAAAAGTTTTCATCAAAAACCTCTCCCCTTAAAATATTTCTAAAAGATAGTATTAAAATATCTCCTCCAATTATTAAATAACTGGCCAAATACATAAAAATACTGAAATTTTGTTTTTCAAAAAATTTAGCTAATATAAAAAATGTTATTCCAATCCCAAACTTTAACAACCTTTTTTTATTATTACCAATATCACCCACTGAATAACCCTGTTTATTACTCTCCGCATCAGTGTTCAGTTTTTTATTAACAGTAGCATGTCCATTGCCGCAGCATCCGCATTCACATTTTACTTCTGTTTCCTCACTTCTATGATTTAATATTTCTTTATCAATAACTTTTGTATGAGGTTCTAAATCTGTAACTATATTCATGGTTTTTTCTACAACTGTTAATATATCTTCCGTGTCAGCAGTTATAGTTAAAGTAGATGTTGCAAAATTTAAAACAGCATCTTTTACATCTTCCAATTTTTTAACTCTGTCTTCAATTTTAGCTGCACACCCTGCACAATGCAATCCGTCTAACAGCAATTCTTTTTTTATATCCATTTTCCCCCCCCTAGTTCTCTCCTCTTCTAAGCCTTATTTTTGCTTTCTATATTATCTTATTTTATCTTTTACCTATGTTTTTCCACTTACTTTTTTTTGGTTACTATTAATTACTCATAATTATCTTTTCTTTAAATCTAGTGCCCTATATGATCAAGTCCCTGTCTAAATACATTTTCCACATGCTCATCATCTAAAGAGTAATAAACTACTTTTCCTTCTTTTCTATATTTAACAAGTCTTGCATTTCTTAATACTCTAAGCTGATGAGATACTGCTGATTGACTCATATCAAGAAGCTTACTTATATCACATACGCACATTTCATTTACAGATAGAGCATATAAAATTTTTATCCTTGTAGAATCTCCTAAGACTTTAAAGAATTCAGCTAAAATAATGCTTGTCTCTTCTGATATCATATTTTCTTCTACTTTACCAATAATATCATTGTGTATTTCATTGCACTTGCAAAATTCTATTTCTGTTCCTTTATTATGTTTCTCCATAAAATCCTCCTTTAATTCATTATATGAATATATGTTCATATGTTCACTTCTATAATAACATTATCTATTCTTTTTTTCAATAAAAAAAGAATAGATTTTCTAACCTATTCTTTAAATAAAATATTTAGATTTTACCTTCTACAAATTCAAGCATAATTCCTTTTTTTAGCATGTCTGCTGTATCTTTACCTACAAGCCTTTCCACAAGCTTTAAAGCAAAATATACAGAAGTTGCAGGTCCTCTACTTGTAATAATATTACTATCCTCTACAACTACTTCTTCACAGTAAATTGCTTCTTTCAGTTCTCCTTCAAATCCAGGATATGAAGTAACTCTTCTACCTTTAACGATTTCAGCTTTTCCTAAAACAATAGGTGCTGCACAAATTGCTGCAATAAGCTTTCCTTCTTCATTAAATTCTTTAACCCAAGTTAAAATTTTATCACATTCCTTTAAATTTGTAGAACCTGGCATTCCCCCTGGTAATATAAGCCCCTCATATTCTATTATATCTAATTCATCAATTACCTTATCTGCCTCAATTATTATATTATGTGCTCCCTTAACTTGCTTTCCTTTTAAAGAGCATGTATCACAAGTAATATTGGCCCTTCTTAAAATGTCTACAACAGTAAGAGCTTCAATTTCTTCAAACCCTTCTGCTAAAAAAACTACAACTTTTTTCACCAAAATTCCTCCTTCTAAATTATAATTTTTTCTCCGATTATTATATATTAAATTATATCCTCTATAAATATATCATTTTTTTCTTTTAAATCTATAAAATTGGAATCCACTAATAAAAGTGGTTTAGATATATTATGCTCGTCTATACTAACTATTTTTCCCACATTACCATTGTTTAATTTCACCATTTCACCTATATAACAATTCATCATACCTTTTAGAAAAACTGACCAATAATTATAATCTAATTTTGCTAAGGCCTCTTCCTGCATTATTTCCAGAACTTCAAAAAGTGATTTTTTGGACTTATATGTTCTATTTGAAGTCATTGCATCAAATTCATCTGCTATAGCTATTATTTTACCATAAGGATGTATCTTATCATTTTTTAGTCTCAAGGGATACCCTGAACCATCACATCTTTCATGATGCATAAGAACTCCCATAGATACCACTTCGTCCATATATGGTATTTGTTTCACAATTTCATATCCAATAACTGTATGTTTCTTCACAACTCTAAATTCTTCTGTTGTTAACCTACCTTTCTTATTTAATATTGTACTGTCTATTCTTATTTTACCTATATCATGTAACATCCCTGCATAAGTTAGAAGAGTCAGTTCTGTATTAGAAAGCCCTATCCATTTACCTAGCATATGACTTAAAATTCCAACATTAATTGAATGTCTATATATATATTCATCAACCTCTCTATCATTTATAATACTCCTCATAGTAACTCCATAATCTTTAGACCCTTCTAACATATTTTGCTGTAAATTTCTTAATTCAGTTAGGCTGATCTTAGGATTTTGTTCAATTTTCCTGCAAATATCATCTAATTTTCTTGATAGTTCTCCAAAAACCGTTTCCTTTTCATTAAGTTTTTTTATGGATTTGTAAATAAATTCATTAATTCCTTTTTCTTCTTCATCATTTTCATAGATTGTTACCTGTAGTAAAAAATCTACTTCTTTTATCTTTTCTATATATTTACTTGTTAAAATAATATCTTTATCAAGTAATTTTATTCCATTTTTTTCTATTTCTCTTGCTAAAATCATTCCTGGCAATAATTCAGTTACATTTATTTCTTTTACATTTTTATCCATAATCTCCCTCCACAACGTCATCCGTATTTTTGTATAAAAGTAAATTTTATCAAAAACAATATAATTATAATACTCTATATTATAATTATATTGTTTTTAACATATTCCTTCTATATAATTTAAATGTTTTATCTATAAATAGTAACTTTTACTATTTTAATTCATTATTCTCTATTATTGATAATTTTCTCAAACTGATATCATTTATTTAAATATCTATATTATTATCGATATATTTTAAAGATTTTGAATAATTTTCCTAAATCTAATACACCAAAATAATCAGAGCATACCTTTAATGCTCTGATTATTTTTATATTCTTGTTTATATTTTTTAAATTATTACTCTGTCTTTATAGCCTCAAGAGCACTTAATTTCATTGCCTTTCTTGCCGGTAAATATCCTGATATTAAGCCTATAATTGTAGTAAATCCAAGAGCTCCAAGTGCTAACCATAATGGAATTACTGACAATGCTGTGCCTTCTGGTAATTGGCCTTGTCCTTGCATAAAACTTCTTCCGACTACATTTATTCCCTGTGATAAAAGGAAACTAACTATTAAACCAAATGTTCCTCCTAATAAACCTATCATAGTTGCTTCAAATAAAAATAATTTTTTTATATCTTTAAGAGAAGCTCCTATAACTTTCATAACACCAATCTCTTTTCTTCTCTCATAAATTGCCATAACCATTGTATTAGTAATTCCTATAGCTGCAACAAGCAATGATATAGCTCCAATACCCCCAAGTACCATTTGTATAATATTTGTTGTTTTTTCTATATAGCTTAACTGATCTGCTAAACTATACGCTTCATATCCCATATCTTTTATTTTTTGTTGAGCTTCTTTAACTTTATTTACATCCTTAATTTTAACCTTAGCGCTTTCATATCCTTTAATTTTCTTACTCCTAGAATCCACTTTTTTATCATACTCTTCTTTTAACTTTTTAAGTTCATCTATGGACATAAAAACAGAATAATCATATGAAAAATCTTCTTTTAATACACCTACACCTTTAATTTTATGGGGAGGTATAACTTTCTTTTGTTTTGTTTGTTCATCAGCTTGTTCTTCCATCTGTTCAGCCAATGTTTTTTTTATTCCATAATCAGGATCAAAAGATAAAAGCATTTTATCTTTTAATACTTTTACTTTTGGTTTCATTTCTTTGCCATCTTCAGGATAATAATCATAATTTTCAGAAGCACCCTCTTTTACAAATCCAAGAGCTGCTTTATTTCCAAAAACTAAATTCAGCTTATCTCCACCCCTTAAAAGCCTACCTTCTTCTATTTCATAACCAAGTTTATCCATATATTCAGGTTTAACTCCCAAAATATTAACTTGAGCTGAATATCTTCCAGATATTAATTTAGCATTAACATTCATAATAGGACAGATTAACTCTACATCTCTTATTTTTTTTATTTTATCAAAGTCTGCTTTCTTTAATAAGTTTCTATGTTCTCCTCTAGACATCATACCGCTTCTATATTGTGGTCTTACATCTATTACACTTATATTTCCCCATTGCATTACCTGTTTTCTTGAAAATTCCTTTAAACCTACTCCCAAAGATACCGTTACAACAATAGATACAGTACCAATTATTATACCCAATGTAGTAAGAAACGTTCTAAGTTTTCTTCTAAATAGGTTTTTTAACCCCATTCGTATTAGGTCTATACTATTCATCTATAGTCAAACCTTTCTTTATTTTTCTCTTTCTTATTACTATTCCTGCAACTACAGCTGCAACTATTACACCAATTATAATACCAGTCTTCTTAGCACCTAAAGGTTTTTTTACATTTTCTGGTGCAATTTGTTCTGGATTTTCTGGAAGCATAGGTGCATCTGAAGCATTTAATAATATCTCTTTTCTTATTTCTCTATGCTCTCCATCAGCCTCATCATAAGAAAAGACTATTGTACCTTTAACTTCTCCTGCTGCCTTTGGAGTTATATCTACTTCATATGTATCACTTTTTCCATTTTCAAAATTTCCTACAAAATATTCTCCATTTTTAATATCAAAATTTCCTTCTGCTTTAACCATAAAATTATTCATTGTAGTTTTTCCAGTATTGTAGAATTGTACAGAAATAGTCGCTGGCTCTCCAACATATAATTCTGGTGGAAGCTGTATTTCACTTATACCCAGATTTGAAGGTTGAGTTACAGGAATCCCTATAATTTCTTTAGCCGTAAGCTTATTTCCTTCTGCATCTTCATATTCTATATTTGCTATAAGACTATAAGTTTTTGCCTTTGCATCTGGAAGTACATTCATAGTTAATTGTTTAACTTCATCTGCTTTAGATGCAATTTCATCTATATAAAAAGTATTACTGCTATTTACTGGTGTAAACACATTCCCTGATGCACTATCTTTTTCATCTACAGTAAGATATATTTTAACATTCTTAACTGATTTTGAAATATGTGTATTTAAAAAACTTATATTTATGTTAAAGTTAGTTCCTGCTGTTACAATTTCTGGATCCGTTTCATATCTATTTATTATAATTTTAGGTTCACTCTTAGTTGCTGCATCACTTTGTACATAAACACTAGTATATTGTTTAATTATTTTATCTCCATATTTAACTTCAATAGGAATTAAATAATTTTCACTTTTATCTCCCTTAACAGCTGCAAGTTGAAAAGTTAAACTACGTTTTTCTCCTGATTTTAAACTTTTAATCAATTGTAAACTTTGAGATTTATTTATAATTTTTTCTTTCCCATCAATAGAAACTGTAATATCTTCTCCTTCAGCATTACTTATATTTTCAACATCTAAAGATACTGAAAAAGCTTCATTTGGAACTACAACCTCACTTGAAAGCTTAACATTATCCACTGACAAGCTTACATTTTTTTCTTTATTTACTCTAACAAAGAATTGCTGTTCCTCTGTTCTTACCTCATTTTCTTCACTAGTATATTGAAGTTTTATACTTATTGGATAGTTTCCATCTTCCATTTTGGGATCTGCATATATATTAAATTTTACATCTTTTTGCTTCCCATTTGCATATATAGTATTTAGCTTTACATTATTAATATTACCTTTTAAAGTTAATCCTGATTTATCAAGTCCTACTAGTGAAGCATTAATATTCTTAGCATTTTGAGCACCTTTATTAGTTACGTCAAAAGATAAGACACCTGTTTTTCCTGCTTGTATAACTTGAGGACTTGTCTTAACATTACTAAGTACCAAATTAGGCTTAGATAATCCTCTGCCTACTCTTATATAAATAACTTCTTCCGTATTAAAAGCATTATCATAAAGATTTTCATAGCTATATTTTAAAGTAATAGGATAATTTTTAGGAGCAGCTGAAGATTTTATTTTAAAAGTATAACTTAATTCTGCCGTTTTACCAACTGGAAGTTCTTTTATTGCTTTTAGTAAAGTTATATCCCTTGTTTCAAATACATCACTATCTATTACTGGAGTTACTTCTATTTTTTTTGCCTGATAAGAACCATTGTTTTTTATTTTTAATTTTAAAGTCAAATTTTGTCCTGCTATTCCTGAAGGCATAGTAGCTTTTTCTACATTTAATCTAGGCTTATAACCACTTGTATCAGTTGATGATGTTTTACTTCCGTCATCATCTGGATAAGCTTCATTAATACTTATAGTTTTAGTACATACCGTAGTATCATTACTCTTTATTTCTATATAAATTTTTTCATCATTTCCCCCATTATACTTAATATCATCTATTTTTACAGTTGCTGACTCATTAGCTTTTATATTTTGTACCTTTTGATAATGATCTCCAAAAGAACTCGAGTTAATGTCTACTGTTAGATTTTGCATATCACTTGAAGTATTATTTTTCAATGTAAGTGTTAAATAAAATTTATCTCCATCGTATATATGATTTTGAGACACTTCATAATTTTCAATAGTTATTTTCTGTGTATCAGCCGCTTGAGCAGTACCACTGACTATAAATACCATCATTGTAATTCCTAAAAATAAGCTCATTATCCTTTTCATATGTATTTATCCCTTCTTCTTTTAAATTTTTGCTTTATTCATTTCAACTTTTTCTATGTTTCCATCTCTTACATAAATAACTCTATCTGCATAAACTGCTGTTTCTTGATCATGCGTTACTATAATTAAGGTTTGATTATATTCTCTGCACATGTTAACCATTAATTCCATAATTTCAAAAGTAGTTTTAGTATCTAAGTTTCCTGTTGGTTCATCCGCAAAAACTATTTCAGGTTTAGCTACAAAAGCTCTAGCAATACTTACTCTTTGCTGCTGACCACCACTCATTTGTGAAGGTCTATGATGAAGTCTATCTCCCAATCCAACTGCCTTTAACATCTGTGCAGCTTGCTTGTCCCTTTTTTCCCTATGCATTCCTGCAAATACAAGAGGCATAGAAACGTTTTCCAATGCAGTTAAATTTGGAAGTAAATTATATGACTGAAAAACAAAGCCTACATTTTTTTGTCTAAAGTTTGTAACCTGCTTCTCATTCATTTTTTCAATATGTTTATTCTTAATTACAATGCTGCCTTTAGTTGGCTTCTCAAGACCAGCTATCATATTTAATAATGTAGATTTTCCTGAACCAGATGTTCCTAGCATACAACAAACTTCGCCTTTTTGGATTTCTAAACTTATTTCATCTAAAGCAACTACCTTTTCATTTCCCATCCTGTATATTTTTCTAAGATTTTCAATCTGAATTATAGGCTCCAAAGTTCTCCCCCTTTACTTTTATTTATTAGTACATATTGTATATCAGTGAATGTATGATTTTGCCATTTTCATTAATTCTATTTCCATACCATTATATAGTTTTATACTTAATTTCTTCTTAATGAATTCTTAAATTTATATTAAATTCTAATAACTTCATAGAACACTACTTAGTAGCTAATATCTTATTATAAAAAAAGTAGTAAAAGAAATTTACAAAAATTATCTTAAACTTCTTTTACTACTCTTTATTAGAATATTATATTTACAATATACTAATCATATATTTTATTAAAATATATATATCCTTTAACCCTCATCTATCACTTACAAATTCCACAAATGTGTTATACGAATTTATTAATTATAATTTACTTTATCATATTACTAACAATTTTAATATCTTTTTACTCTACAATAATATTACTGCAAAAATTATTGTTGCTGTAATGCCTAATAGAACAGGAATAAGATTTTTTCTTACAATTTCAAAAGGCTCAATGTCACAAACCGCTGCAATGGGAACAACACTCCATGGTATGATTGTTCCTCCTCCAATCCATATTGTAACTATCTGCCCCAAAGCCGCTATACCTTCTTTGCTAACCCCTATTGAACTGCTAAATACCTGTGCTAAAGTACCAACTAATGGCAGACCTGAGAAACCCGAACCTCCTACACCTAGCATGGCACTAATTCCAGTTTGCATTAATATAACAGAGATTTTTGACAGTGGAACCTTGCTTGAAATATACATTCCTATTTCTGTTAAGAATCCCTCAGTTTCTACTTGAAATACCATGCTGGCTGTTTCTTTACTTCCAAGAAAGAAAAATGCTCCTATAATAATTATAGGGGCAAATACCTTCATTCCAAAGATAAACCCTTCTATAATATATCCAGTAATTTTTCCTAATGCATTTTTAAAATTATATTCAATTATTACTGCAGCAGACATAATGATTACTGATGTTCCTCCAATAAGAGCAGTGGCATTTCCGCCCTTTAACTTATATATATACATCAACAATATATCAAAGAAAAATGCTACTGGAGTTATACCAGCAACTATTTTTGTACCAAAGTTTGGTTCAATATTTTTAATACCCTCTTCAGGAACCTTTATATTTTCTCTGTAATTTTTTTCAATATCCTTTTTCATAAATCCATATGCAACTGCTATAGTAACTATGCTCATAGCTGCCCAAAGTGGAACACTTGCCTTGATTATTTGAAAAGGGTCATCTATTCCTGCCGTTTTAGAAGTTATAGAAGGTGCCGCTTGTATAAAATAATCACTAGATAAAGCTGCTCCATTGCCAAACAAATCTAAAGCTACTGCCGCCCAAATTGCTGGAAGACCTGCACTTATTGCTGCTGGCACCATTATAGCTCCAATAAAAGCTACAGCTGGTGTTGGCCATATAAACCAAGAGATAATTATCATGGTACCTCCTAAGACAAAAAAGGAAGTACTGCTGTTTACCATAAGCTTCTTAATTGGCTTTATCATAAGTTCATCAGCACCCATATCTTTCAAAACTTTAGACATGGCATTAACAAGAGAAATAATAATAATTATTTCTATAAATTCTCTTCCTGATACAACAATAGCATTAAATATAATTTGAACAGTCTTTAACAAACTTCCCGAAAATACATACCCTATTATTCCAATAGCAGCTATACACGGAAGTACAACATCTTTTTTAAGTAACATTATTAATAGAATAATAAAAATCATAGTTATATATATATAATGAATTAATCCTAACTCAACCATAGTCATCCTCCTATGTCAATTTCGATAAAATTTAATTATATGCTTTTATTATTCTATTAAAGATAAATATTTATTTAATAAAATTACTCATTTGTTTTAAAAATAAACAAAATAAAAAAGGCACAGATAAAATCTATACCTTTTACTATTTAAGCTTAGCAATTAAGAACTTGCTCTTTATTCCTTTTTCTTTAAATTTACTTTCATATTCTGTCATAATATTTTCTTCTGCATATTCACTATTATGCAAATCATATGTTTTATAAAGAATTTCAAATCCACTTTCCTCAAAATATTCAAAAGATTCTTCAAATAATTCTAAATCATCTGTTTTGAAGTGAATTTCTGTACCTTTCTTTATAAACTTCTTATATTCTGTTAAAAATCTTGTGTGAGTAAGTCTTCTTTTTTTATGTCTATCCTTTGGCCATGGATTGCAAAAATTTATATATATTCTGCTTATTTCATTTTCATCAAAAATTTCTGCAATACCCCCTATATTCATAGCTATAATTCTAACATTTGTAACTTCAGCCTCATTTATATTTTTAAGGGTCATAACTAAAATTTCATCTTTAAGATCTATAGCCACTATATTTTTATCAGGATATTTTAGAGCTGTTTTAGCTGTAAAACCACCTCTACCGCATCCTAATTCCAAATATATATCATTGTTATTTTTAAATTCTTCATTCCATCTTCCTTTTAGTTCTTTTGCCTCATCCAGTGATTTAAATACAGGACTAGCTTCTAGCTCTGGCCTTGCCCACCACTTCTTTCTAAGTCTCATCTATTTTCCTCCCTAAAGTTTTTCTTATATTTCAAATTTATCTCATTACCAACAATTCTAATATTGCTTGGATTTGTTCAACTAAAATTCCTATTACATTATACTTTAATTGTCATAACCACACAACAAATAATATTTTCTAGTAACCAGTGCACAGTAGCCAGTAACCAGTAGAGGAAGTTTTGCTAAGGCAAAACCTAAACTTAAATAAAAGAAAGAGCAAGAACATAGAGAATTTCTATATCCTTGCTCTTTTTTATGTTTATTTTTACTGAATTTAAAATTTTTAATCTTCTTTTTTCTGGCTACTGGTTACTGGTCACTGGCTACTGAAAAGTGCTTCGCACTTTTCTTATATACCGATATTTCTATTTCAACTTTAATGGAAGTCCACATGCCAATAAATAAACTTCATCACTTAATGAAGCAATATACTGATTTATCCATCCAGCAATATCTCTAAAAATTCTACTTACTTTATACTCTGGCACTAAGCCCCATCCGACTTCATTGGTAACCATAATAATATTTTTATCATTTTCTCTTGCTTTTAAAATAATTTTTTTTACTTCTTCTTTTATATCCTTTGAAATCTCATCTACTTCTTCCATGGTAATACTATCAAAATCCTCATACCTATCAAACATCAGATTAGTAACTAATATGGTTATGCAGTCTAAAAGTACATGCTTTTTATCTGTTTTCTCTACTACTTTATCTAATTCTTTAAACCCCTCATATGTAGACCATTTACTATTCCTTCTATTTTTATGTTTCTCTATTCTATCTTCCATTTCTTTATCTAATGGCTTTGCAGTAGCTATGTATAGAACATCATCTTCTTCCATCAAAAGCTTTTCTGCATAACTACTCTTACCACTTCTGCAAGCACCAGTAATTAAAATAACTTTACTCATTTTTTTCATTTCTCCCTTGTTATCAAAACCACGCTTTTATTTATAGTCTCTGTTTTAAATGAATATAAACACGTTACAATAAAACTTTTCTTTAGCAGCTTAAATATCTATTTTAGTTTGTTGAATTTATTTTCTATTTATTAAAATAAGTACTTACAGGAATTATGTGTGGACTTCCTGTTAAAGGATCTTCTATCATATTAACCTTTATTTTATAAACCTTCTCAATAATTTCTTTAGTTAAAACTTCTCTTGGAGAACCCTTCTGTATAATTTCTCCTTTATCCATTAATATTAGGTAATCACTATATCTAGCAGCTAAGTTTAAATCATGAAGAACAGCTATAACCGTAATATCTTCCTTTAAAAACTTTATTGTATCTAATAGTTCAATTTGATGCTGAATATCTAAATTTGATATAGGTTCATCTAAAATAATTATATCCGTATCTTGTGTAAGAGCTCTTGCTACTATAACTCGCTGCCGTTCTCCTCCACTTAATTCTTTTATATTTTTTTCTCTAAGCTGCCATACATTTGTCATCTTCATAGCTTTCTCAGCAATTTGAATATCTTCTTCCTGTTCAGATTGAAATCTTCTCATGTAAGGGGTTCTTCCCATTAAAACAATATCCATAACTGAAAAATCAAAATCTATTATTGTATTCTGAGGTACATAAGATATGTTTTGGGCTAACTTTTTATTTTTAATGGTTGTTACATCTAATTCATTGATATATATACATTCTTTTTTAGGAAAAAGTATTTTCGATATGTTTTTCAAAAGAGTTGTTTTACCTGATCCATTAGGTCCAATAACAGTATAAAATTTATTTCTTTCAATTTCCAAATTTATATTTTTAAGAACCTTTCTATCTCCGTAATTCCAAGCTAAGTCCTTTATTATTATTGGAAAGGAATCTTTTTTCTTCATAAATTCAATTCACCTGCTTTTTCTTTTTTAAAAGAAGATATATAAAATAAGGAGCACCAAATAATGATGTTATAGCTCCTACTGGTATTTCCATTGGTGGCACTAAACTACGTGCTAAAGTATCACACAGTATCATAAATATCGCTCCACACACCGCAGAAAAAGGCAATAAATTTCTATGATCTGATCCTACAATAATTCTCAATATGTGAGGAATAATCAATCCTACAAAGCCAATTATACCACTTACTGCCACGCATGCTGCTATGATTAATGAAGAAACTATTAAAATAATTTTCTTAACATTCTCTACTTCTATTCCAAGTGTTAAAGCTGTTTCATCTCCAGTAAGTATTAAATTTAAATCTCTAGAGAATGTATAAATAATTGTTCCTCCTATGAAAATAAATGGAATTATAACTAAAACATGTATAAAGCTTGCTTCTGAAACACTCCCCATAGTCCAAAATATTATTTTCTCAATCTGCTCCCGGTTAAATATCATCATAAGATATACCAAGGATGAAAATAAAAAGCTTATTGCAACTCCTGCTAAAAGCAGTATATTTACTGGTACTTTCCCTCCTACACTTGCTATATTATATACAATAAAAGTAGTAGCAATAGCACCTATAAATGCAAATATAGTTATTGTCCCTATTCCCTTAAAAATAAATTCAGCTCCCGTAATTATTGCAATAGTTGCTCCCAGAGATGCTCCAGAGGATATTCCTAAAATATAAGGATCTGCCATAGGATTTTTAAAAATAGCTTGAAAGGCTGTTCCAACTATTGCAAGTCCTGCCCCTACCAAGGCTGAAAGCATAATACGTGGAAGTCTTATGTTTAATATAATCAATCTATGGGTACTTGAAATATTACTTTGTGAAATTAATTTATTAACAAAAGGAACCCTGGATAAAATTATATTCACTGTTTGAGAAAAAGTTATATTAGCTATTCCCATTGCACTTGAAGCTATTATTAAAATAACCAAAAATACAATAGTTAAAATAAATTTTATTCTATACCTTTCTCTCTTTTTCATAAACATCATAAGGGTTCCTCTCTTTCTTTTATTTCCTATTTAAAAGCTTCTGGATGAATTACTTTAGCTAATTCTTCAAAACCATCTGCAAGTCTAGGTCCTTGTCTATTAATTAGGTTATCATCTATTTCATATAGTTTACCATTTTTTACAGCATCCAAATCTTTATATCCATTAGTATTTTCTATGCCTTCTTTAGTATCAAAGCGATTTGAACATACAATCATATCAGGATTTTTTTCTATAAGTTTTTCAATACTGTATTTCCAACCTTCAACATCATATGCTACATTTTTGCCTCCAGCCATTTCTATCATCTGGCTTATAAAGGTTCCTTTTCCAGCAGTATAATCTCCGCCTTTTCCATAGCCTACTACATAATAAACACTTGGTTTATTCTTCGCTTCTATCTTATTTTTAACCTCTTCAACTTTTTTCTTCATATTTGATACAATTTCTGCTGCTTTATCTTGTGCATTTAAAACTGTTCCTACTTTTTCTATTGTTTCATATGCTCCATCAAAGCTTTCTTCTCCATAAAGAACAACAACCTTCATGCCTAGTTCTTCAAATTTTTTTAATATTTTCTCATTAAAATGAGTTGAAGCAATTATTAAATCAGGTTTTAACTCAGTAATTTTTTCAATATTAGGCTTTGTTAGAGTTCCAATGGATTGCACCTTCTTAACTTCTTCTGGATAATCACAATACTCAGTTCTACCTATTAATTTCTCTCCTTTTTCTAAGGCAAAAACAGTTTCTGTAATGTTAGGTGCTATAGATATTACCCTTTTAGGCTCCTTGTCTATAGTCACTTCTCTACCATATGAGTCCTTAATCGTTAAAGGATATTTTGTTTCTCCTTTTATTTCTTTTGATTGTTCAGCATCATTTTTAACTGTACCTTTTTTACTTTTGCTAGAACAAGCTGTTACTGTAAAAAGCATTACCATTAATACTAATAATATTGATAGAATTTTTTTTCTTTTTAACATATACATCCTCCTTTTTCTTTTGTAAAAAACAAAAAACATTACAAAGATAGTCCTAGTAATGTTTTTATAACCTAGTTAACTGCCTATCCGCGTAAGCTATAACCTTCAAAATTTACAGGCAGGTCTCCTGGCTTAGAATCATCACATATTAGCACCTTCCCTGTTACCAAGTGGCTACAAGCTAATATATTCCTCATCACAGTGGCGGGACCGCATAAGCTTCACACTTATTTCCCTTTTAAATCTAATTATACAATCAGATACCTGTAAATTGTTTATTCTATTTTTAACATTAGCCTAAAGTATATCATCTTACTTTTAAATTATCAATGTTATATTGGCAACTCTTTTTTATTCTTTCTCTTCTTTTAAATAAAGCTTCCTGTTTTATCCGTATTCTTCATTTTAAAAGCTGCTACTAAAAATAAAACTACTGTAAAACCTATTAATATAAACATATTCATATATACACCTGTAATTCCTGCACCACTTTGAAGCTTTTCAATAGCTTCTATTGCCCATTTTTGTGGAATAAAATTAGCTATCTTTTGGAGCTTTTCTGGCATAACCTGTATTGGCCAAAAACATCCTCCCAACATACATGTTGGAATAATTATCAAGGTTGATAAATTTCCTGCTTCTGCTGTGGATTTAGAGAATGCCACAACAATCATACCTATTCCTATTGACACAGCTCCAACTAATAATAGAACTAAAAATAACTGATAAGCTGGCATATGCATATTTATTTTTAGTATTACCTTCATTGCAAATATAGCAAGTAAACTTTGAACTATTATAATTATAAAATTTACAAGTACATTTCCTATCACATATATTCTAGAATTTACTGGTGTAGAACATATTCTTTGATATGTTCTTTCTCTTTTTTCTTTTAATATGATATTAGAAGTAGAAGTCGCTCCAATAAGTATAAACATTATTAGAAATCCCATACCTGATTGAGTTAACTGTTTATTTAACCTTTTATCTTCAACCTTTTCACTTTTCAGTTTTAAAGCTTGATTTTTATATCCTTTATACATATCATTAAATTTATCTTTATTCCCTTCAGATGCTTTTGATATGTCTAAAAGATTTTGTATATACAAATTTGTATAATTTTCAATCCAAGCTGTAACTTCCTTTCCCTGAATTGAAACTATTTTTATATTTTCCAATTTATCATTGTATATATCCTCACTAAAATCTTCTGGAATAATCATAGCCAAACTAACTTCTTTATTTACTACTTTTTCATTTATGCTTTCTTCACTTATAGTGATATTTTGAAATTTACCTGTATCCTCCAAGTACTTTAACATATCTACTGAAAAAATACTATTATCCTTATCTATTACTCCAATTTTTATCTTACTGCTTCCGTTACCATTCATCACTCCCATAACAAGTAGTAGTGCAACTATAGGAATTATTAAATAAGTCAATATATTTGATTTTTTTCTAAAAGTAATCTTTAAAGTATTGAGAGCAAGTATTATCACATTTTTCATTTCTAAGCCTCCTCCCTTCTAAAAAGCATTGACGCTATTATCAAAAATATTACTGCTGCGGTAAAATTAATTGCTATAGTAGGAATTACTTTTTCATAATTATCTCTAAAAACAATATTTAATATGGAACTATTAATCCATCTTACTGGTGAAAAATTAGATATAATATTAAGTATTTCACTATTAAATTCTTCTAGTGGTACATATCCTCCCCCTAAAAATACCATTATAGGAATCATGAAGTTTAATATGCTATTCATAGCTGCTTCTGTTTTTGTTAAAAAAGCTACTCCTATTCCCATTGATACTGCCATTATAATCTCAGAACCTATTACTAATAACAACATTCCAATATTATTGCCCCAATTTACCCCAATTACATATTTACTAAAAATAATAACTATTGAAATTTGAAATATTGTAACAACTAATGCACCTAAAGTTTTACCTATAAAAATCTCTTTCTTCGTAACAGGTGCTGCTAATATCCTTGCTTCTGTTTTTCTGTTTTTTTCACCAATCATTCCATAAGCACCAGTAAATGCTGAATACAATATAATTAAGGTAGTCATAGTAACTCCATAACAATCTATGGCTCTAGGCTCTTTTTTCTCATTCAAAGATTGTACTATTATATATTTTTTATCACTACCTTTTACCACTTTTTCAAGAAATCTGGTTTTTTTCTCCTTTATCTCATTTATTACATTGTATCTCTGTACAAAAGTATTTAATATACCTTCAACAAAACTAGCACCTAAATAATATCTATTATTTTTATATATTTTTATATCTTTATTATTTTCATTAATTAACAGATAACAGGAGTAATTAGAGTTTTGAACATTGTTTTTGGCACTTTCAATATTTTTTGTTTCTTTAAAGCTAACATTATAATCCTTCAACTCTTTCTGCAACCCTTTAAAAGCTTCTCCTATATTTCCTTCTCCCTGTACAGTATATAAAACTTTAATTTTACCTAATTTAATATCATTACTCATACTCTTTGAAAAAGCTGTCCCTAAAATGACCATTAGAATTATAGGAAATAATATCATTATGGCTAATTTTCTTTTATTTCTAAAATTCTGCTTCACTTCTTTAGTGATTATATTTAATATTTTCATATCATCACCTCTAATCTCTTAATTTTCTTCCTGTTAAAGTTAAAAATACAGTTTCTAAATCTGGTCTTTGTGTTTCTATATTTCTTATTTCAATATTATTACTTGTAAAATAAAGTATTATCTTATCTAGATTACTAACTTCTCTATAGCTATTAATCTTTATTTTATTACCACTTACTTTAACCTCTATAACACCATTTACATTCTTTATATCTTCTTCTTTTATCTCTGCACTTGCATCTACAGTTATTTCTATAGTATTTTTATCTGTTACTATAGCTTTTAGCTCTTCCTTAGTTCCTTCTGCAATAACCTTGCCATGATCAATTATGCCTATTCTTGTACAAATAGCTTCAACCTCTTCCATATAGTGCGTTGTATAAATTATTGTACATCCCATAGAATTTAACTTTTTAACTGATTGAAGTATATGATTTCTAGACTGAGGATCTATTCCAACTGTAGGCTCATCCATAATTATAAGCTTTGGTCTATGCGCTATAGCACAAGCTATATTAAGCCTTCTTTTCATTCCACCTGAAAAATCCTTTGGTAATTCCTTTGCTTTATCAGAAAGCCCAACAAATTCTAAGGCTTCCATAGTCCTTTTTTTCAATTCTTCTCCCCTTAATCCATAAAGGCTTGCAAAAAACTTTACATTTTCAAAAGAGGTTAACTCCTCATATATAGCAATATCCTGAGGCACTACCCCTATATTCTTTTTAGTAAAATAAGCTTCCTTTTTAATATCTCTGTCTAAAATTTTAACTGTGCCTTTACCCATTGATAAAAGTCCACACATTATATTGATAATAGTACTCTTACCAGCTCCATTAGGTCCAAGCAATCCATATATTTCTTTGTCTTCTATGTTTAAATTTATATTATCTACAGCAGTTAAATCTCCAAATTTTTTAGTTAGATTTTCAATTTGAACTAACTTCATTTTTTTCACTCCTTTTATTATTTTATCTATTATTCTAGAATATTTTTTTATGTTTTTATTATATAAAAATAAGACTTTCTCTTTTAGTAGAGAAAGTCATTTATTGCATATGACAAAAGTCATGTTTTACATGAAATAAATATGTTTCCAATTTATCTCATATTCATTATTGATATTTATTATTATTGATGTATACTTTAATTAGATTATTTTATCAAGAAAGGAGTAAATTAATTTGAATGTAAAAAATTTTAAAAAAATATTCATTGTACTTTTTTGCTTTATTGTATTTTCACTTCCAAGTTCAGTAAGTGCTATTGAAATGAATATACCCCAAAATATCCAGTGGAATATATGGGATTCTAAGGATAATGTACCTATTGATAAAGTATGGAAAATAAATTTTAATGAACCTCTTGATATCAATACTATTAAAGAAAAAAACATCTGCATTACAGATGAAGATGAAAATGTTTTACCCATGTTCTATACTCAAAATTTAGGTAAGGATATGAGTATTTATATTGTACCAGTAAAAAATTATGAATATGGTAAAAACTATACTTTATGGGTTAAAGATTTAAAATCTAAAAACGGACAAGTATTATCTAAAAATATCAAGATGAAATTTACTATTGAACAAGGTAATACAAAACAAGAAGTAGTTGAAGTTAAAAATTCAAAGGAATTATTGGAAAATGTAGGCCCTAATAGAACTTTAATATTAAAGTCAGGTGACTATAATCTGTTAGAACCAAAGGTAATGGATAATAAATATATACATTATGAAGAAGTTTTTGATGGACATCAATTAGTAATAAAAAATGTCAATAATTTAACTATAAAAGGAGAAGATGAATCTAAAGTTAATCTTTTAATTGATCCAAGATATGCAAATGTGCTTACCTTTAGAGATTGTAACAATGTTAATATTTCTAATATTATTGCTGGACATTATCCTGATAAAGGTGAATGTACAGGAGGGGTTTTTGTATTTAATAATAGTAAAAATATTAGTATTGATAATTCTGTATTATTTGGATGTGGAACTGAAGGTGTAAATCTTGATAATGTAGAAAATTTTACTTTTGATAATTCTACAATTAAAGATTGTTCATATGGAATTATGACATTAATGAACTGTAAAAACATTAAATTTACTAATTCAAAATTTCACGATAATCGTCAATTTGATTTAATAACTATTTCAAATGGTAAATATGTAGAATTCAACAAATGTGAAATCTATAATAATAAAACTGGAGAGTTTGATTATTACTTATTTAATGTTGATATATATTCAAATGTTACCGTTAATAATTGTAACATACATGATAATAAAGTAAATTATTTTGTTGATAATAAGCAAAATATAACCTTTACCAATGTTAAATACAATAATAACAACTTTGATAATTGTAGAGTAGGTTGAAGGAAATTTTATTTCCTTCTTCCCCTCATCAAACCGTGCATGCGGTTTTCCCGCACACGGCTTTCCGATATTCTTCTTTCTAAGGCATTATAACCTTTAAAGAGAAAGT
>NZ_JAPPRQ010000089.1 GCF_026719745.1 Clostridium sp. ZS2-4 | reverse complement strand
CAGACATTTTATTAAAGGCATGGAAACAAGTTAAAGCCAACAATGGAACTGGTGGAATAGATGAAGTTTACATTGAAGATGTTGTTAAATATGGAGAGATGAAATTTCTCAAAGAAATGCAACAGGAGTTAATGGAAAATAACTATAAGCCTAAACCAGTGGAAAGAGTATATATTCCTAAGAAAGATGGTAAGAAAAGACCACTTGGAATACCAATAATCAAAGATAGGATAGTTCAAACAGCTACCAAAATAGTTATCGAACCTATATTTGAGGCAGACTTCAAGGAATATTCGTATGGTTTCAGACCTAAGAGAAATCAACATCAAGCCTTAGAAGTTATAAGAAAGAAATGCAATAATAAAGGCTGGTGGGTGCTTGATGCAGACATTAAAGGTTATTTTGATAATATAAATCATGATAAGTTAATGCTGCTCGTAGAACAAAGGGTATCAGATAGACGAATATTAAAGCTTATAAGGAAATGGCTCAAAATAGGGGTAGTAGAAAATAATGAGTATACAGAAAGTGAAATTGGCTCGCCACAAGGTTCGTCAATAAGTCCATTACTTTCAAATATATACTTAAACTATTTTGATTTGGTATGGGATAAATACTACAAACACCTTGGAACACTTGTTAAGTTTGCTGATGATTGTGCGCCACGAAAGCGTGGTATGCAACTCGCAAGAGTTGCGTAATATATAGCTATGCTATACAAATGATGGAGGAAGGCCCTCCGAAATCGCCGTACAGGCGGAGATTTCAAACTACCTTAAGGTGCTGTAATCAAAAGTTACGGTACTGAGCGTTAAGGAAAAGGCAGAGATAAATCTGTCATGTGAGTGTTAAGGAGATGAACGAGCATGTGAACCACTTACGAAAGTGTCGAAAGCGTATAAATTCCATCAAAACCAGGGGGTAGTCGTTAATCTGGGATAAGTCTAGAGGAAACCTGTTTACTATCTAGGCGGTGGGCGGCATAAAGGTGGCATGACTTTAACATAGGCGTTTGTATGGAACGTGGGAACCTACGGCTTGATGTTAAGAGAGTATTTCAAGCAGAAGAACTGTAAGAAAAGAGTATCGATGCAAGCATAGGGGCAGATTGAGTCGTAGTAGTGAAGAAACTTTTGTAATGGAAGTGGAGCGAAGGACTTCAAGTTATTCAGTTTCAGAAATAAGTCAACTTTGAAAGGAGGAGGAGCTTATGCAAGAAACAAAGCCGTTTAATATTTCCAAAAGAGCTGTAATGACAGCTTATGAGAAAGTTAAAGCAAACAAGGGAACGTATGGAATTGATGAACAATCAATCGAAGATTTTGAAAAGCAGTTAAACAAGAATCTTTACAAAATCTGGAATAGAATGTCATCAGGAAGTTATTTTCCTAAACCTGTAAAGGCTGTTGCAATTCCAAAGAAAAATGGAGGTACTAGAATTTTAGGAATACCTACTGTTGAAGATAGAATTGCACAGATGGTAGTTAAGCTATATTTTGAACCAGAAGTAGAGCCAATGTTTTATACAGATTCCTACGGATATAGACCGAATAAATCAGCAATACAAGCACTTGATGTTACAAGAACAAGGTGTTGGAGAAAAGATTGGGTTCTAGAATTTGATATAAAAGGTCTGTTTGATAATATCAAACATGACATATTAATGGAAATGGTAAACAAGCATACTAAGAAAGAATGGATAATACTATACATACAAAGGTGGCTTACAGCACCATTTCAAATGGAAAATGGAGAATTGGTACTTAGAAATTCTGGAACGCCGCAAGGCGGGGTCATAAGTCCAGTTCTGGCAAATCTGTTTCTACATTATGTGTTTGATGACTTTATGACGAAAGAATTCAGAACAATTCCGTGGGCAAGATACGCAGATGATGGAATTGCACACTGTGTATCACTAAAACAGGCGAAATATCTACAAAGACGATTGCAAGAAAGATTTGAAGAATATAGACTACAGCTAAACCTTGATAAAACGAAGATTGTATACTGTAAAGATGACGATAGGAAAGGAACTTATCAAAATATATCATTTGATTTTCTAGGATACACATTCAAACCTAGGGGCGCTAAGAATAAATATGGCAAATATTTCACGAGCTTCTTACCAGCGATAGCAGACAAGGCAAAGAAATCAATTCGTAAAGAAGTAAGAAGTTGGAGATTGCAACTAAGGGTAGATAAAGATTTGTGGGATATATCAAATATGTTTAACAAAAAGATACAGGGATGGATTAACTATTATACACACTTCTATAAATCAGAAATGTATGCAGTATTAAGATATATCAATAATGCTTTAGTAAAATGGGTTCGTAGAAAGTATAAGAAAAGAAAACATAGACGTAGAGCAGAATATTGGTTAGGTGGTATTGCTAGAAGAGATATAAGTTTGTTTGCACACTGGAAAATGGGAATATTACCAACAGCTGAATGATGGGAGCCGTATGAGCTGAGAGGTTCACGTACGGTTCTGAGAGGGACTAAGGGGGAAGTTCCCTTGGTCTACTTACTTTATTATTATTTCAAGAACTAAGAAAGAGATATACCATGCATATAATGCAGTTAAGAAAATCTTTGAGAGATTAGAACTAGAACTACATCCCGATAAAACACGATTCGTGAATATGTGGGATGGAAAAGAAGGTTTTGATTTTCTAGGGTTTCATCATAGGCGTAGCCTTGTGGAAAGTGGAAAAGGTCAAAGGTTTAATACCACAATACAAGTTCCAACCCAAAAGGCTATGAAAAGTATGAGAAACAAGATAAAAGAAGTCCTTAGTAATAGGTCAACTCTAAAGATGGATATGTATGATTTAGTGCAGAAAATGAACAAGAAAATAGTAGGACTAAGAAATTACTATAACTTGAAATATGCAGGTAAACAGTTAAATAAAATAGACTGGTATATCATACAAAGGTTTACTATTTGGTATAACAATAAGAAACAAAGAAGACCTCGACATAGAGGTTTGAAAGAGGTAATGAATATTCTTAATGAAATGGGATTAAAGAAACTTTCTCTTTAAAGGTTATAATGCCTTAGAAAGAAGAATATCGGAAAGCCGTGTGCGGGAAAACCGCATGCACGGTTTGATGAGGGGAAGAAGGAAAT
>NZ_JAPPRQ010000088.1 GCF_026719745.1 Clostridium sp. ZS2-4 | reverse complement strand
TGAAACAAGCGAATCACCAATTGTAACAGGGTGTGTAAGAACAAATGGAAGCAGCTGTGCCAAGACATCAGATACAACAAAGAGATACTTTGGAACAGAGCACGGCAGTGAAATAGAAATGACCCCAGGTGCATTGAATATAAAAGGCGGAAGCAAAGAACCCCTCAGCATAAGCTTTGATGATAAGGTAGGAGTAACAATAAAAAGCCCTAAAAAGTTAAGCTTAAATGCAGATGAAGAAATAATAATGAAAACACCACAAAGTGTAAAAGTAAAAGGAGAAAGTCAAATACTTGCAGCCAAAACAGAAACACAAAGTGGCTTTTCAATGGAAACAGATATGCACTTCTTATCCAATAATGTAATAAAAGAAGGAACTAATAGGGAAACATATCCACCTTTTAATGATGAACCAATAGCAGGTAGAAAACCAGCACCACCGGAACCACCTAAGGAAGAAAAGGAAGGGTTTAGTTGGGGAAAGCTAGCTAAAGGAGTTTTAGCAGGACTTGCAGTAGTAGCAACAGTTGCGGTAGTTGCAGCAGCAGTAGTGTTTACTGCTGGAACTGCAATACCAGCAGTAGCAGGAACAGCGGCAGTATTAAGTCAAGCAATATCAGATGCAGGACGAAAAGAAGTAAGTGATATATCTTCTTATATGGCTGCAGGATGCAGAGAATCCTTTATAGGAGCAGTCTCTGGAGCAATATTTGGACCTTTTGGAGTAGGCGAAGCCTTAGGTGGAAAAATGCTGTTAGGAGGAATAACCAACGGCTTTGAAAGTATATTAAGACAAAAATTAGAAGGCAAAGGAATAAACTTTAAAACTGTCCTAACTGATTTTGGAATAGGGGCAGGAACAGCAGCAGTATTCCATGGAGCAGAAAAATTAATTAAGAAAGCAGCACCCTTTGTTAAAAAAGCATTTAATAAGATATCAGCTGAAATATCAGAGAATATTAGAATAGCTAAAATAGCATTAAATAATATGAAAAAAGGACCAAAGCCAGCAGTACTTGGTAGTAATTTGGGTAATGGTTATGAGGCTTTAGGTAGGTTTAAAAAGGAAGTTAAGAAGGTTAAGAATGAATTAGGATCAAGTGTGGATGATAAAGCAGGAAGCAGTGTAGATAATATTGGTGATGGTTTAGGGAAGAATGTTGATGATGTTATGGATACTGATGAATTGGAGGAGTATACAAATCATTGGCATGAATTCAGAAAGGAAAATAAAGGAGAATACACCAAGGATGAATTGCCAGAAAAGTATCGTGAATATCTAAAAAGTAAAGGTATAACCCAAAAGATGGGTAAGTTAAGAGAACAGTACCTAGGATCTACACCAGGTAAGACAAGTGCAACAGGAAAAAAAGTTATTGAACGTATGGATAAAGAAAAATGTATAAAAAAAGATTTAGATGGGAATGTAATCCAGTTCAAGTCAAAGCAAGATGGTGAATGGTATGATATTAGTTTGGCAGATATGTCTCATAGAAATGATGGAGAGCATATGGATGCAGTAACCTACTGGAATAAATTTGGAAGATATGAAGGGGCTAAATCAAAAGAAGTAAGAGATTAGATGCTAGATCCAGATAATTATTATTTGGAACACAGAAGCTATAATAGGTCAGATGGTGCAAAGTTAAGAGAAACTTATTTGCCACCTTTGAAATAATTATATATTTAGGAGGAAAAATCAGTATGGAATTAGATGATAAAGTATATGAGAAAATAGTAGTGCTATGCAAAAATGGGGATGAGTGCTTTTATAATGTGGAAATTGAAAAAGCAATAGAATATTATGAAAAAGCGTTAGAGTTAGTGCCAGAACCTAAATGTGATTGGGAAACAAGTACATGGATATATTCAGCATTAGGAGATTGCTATTTTATAATGAAACAGTATGAAATAGCTAAAAAATGTTTTTATGATGCAGTGAATTGTCCAGGAGGTATAGCGAATCCGTTTATTTTGATGAGATTGGGACAGTGTCTATATGAGTGTGGAGATAAAAAAGGAGCTAAAGAATATTTTATAAAAACATATATGTTTGAAGGGTATAAAATATTTAGTGAACAGGATGAAAAATATTTTGCATTGATAAAGGAAAATATAGAATAGGAGTGACAAAACATGGCAAGGTTTAAGTTGGATAAAGATTTGGAGAATAGAATAGAAGAATTAAGATTAGAATGTATTGAGTGTTACCAAAAAGGTAATATTGAAGAAGCAATAAATAAAATGTTAGAAGCATGGAGTATATTACCTTATCCTAAGACAATATATAGTGAAAGTTTTACTGTTGTAGAGCTTATTATTGAATTATATATAAGGAATAAGGAATTCGAGAAAGGAAATAAATGGGTGGACTTAGTTTTTATATGCTGTTTACGTAGAATAGATGGAGGAGATAGAGAGTTCATAGCAGGAAAACTTGCTTATGAACAAGGAAACTTAGAAAAAGCTAAAGAACTATTTTTTGTAGCAAACCTAAAGTCAGATGGAAGAATATTTGAAAATAAAGATTTTAAATATATTAAATTAATAAAATAATGGTAATAAGAAATCATTACTCACTTTAAAAGTGAAGGTGAGCTAAGAGAATTCTTTGTTTGGGCAAGATTTATATATTCATCTAATAAAGAATTTACTCAATAGTTGTTAGAATGTTGTAAGGATAACACAGTGCTTATAAATATTGAAAGAAGCTCACTACCTTTAGTCGTTCTAAAGAATCATCGTTTGTTGAGAACAAAGTGTGAATGAAAAAATAAAAAAATGTAATTAATAGAAAGAAAATAGCAGGAATTGGAGTCATAAAAGCACCCAATTCCTGTTTTTGTACTAAAACATGCGAAAGCATGAGCGGTAGCTGGTTTTTAGAATTTACATTAAGAGAGTAATTAACAGAAGTTGAAAATAAAACACAAATCTAACACCGAAAGGTGTCATGAATTAAAAATAATAAAGT
>NZ_JAPPRQ010000087.1 GCF_026719745.1 Clostridium sp. ZS2-4 | reverse complement strand
CAGCAAAGTTTTCTAAAACAACATCACCAATATTTACAGGTGCTTTAACTGCTAATCCTTTTAGAGCTTTTACACATTCAAAAATCTTATCCTTTGGTATATCTGCCTCTGTTTTTACAGGAACAACTGTTAATTCGCCTTCTTCAACTAAAACTGATGACGTTACTATTCTAGTAGGATTTGTACATTCTTTTTCAGCATAAGCTTTTCCTCTTGGACATATGTTTCCTGTAACCTTTGTTACTTCTTTACCTTCTATTTCAACTTCAAGATTGCATCCCATTGGGCAACCTATACAAATTAACTCTCTCATGTTCATTTTTATTCTCCTTCCACTTTAACAGTAATCTTTTTGCAGTTAGGGTATTTATCAAACATAGCCTTGTTAAGTTTTACTGTTTCCATTTCTCCAGGTGCCAGAACCTTTTTCTTTCTGTGTACTTCTCTTTCCCCATCGAAATATACAGAAACATAGCTATCTGAGAATACGTTTCTTACTCTGAATCTTACATCCACAGTGTTATCAACATTATTTGAGTTTATAATCTTAGGAACAGTATATCCTACTCCATTTTCAGCTATTAATTCAATAGTCTCTCCTTCAACTCTTTTTCCTTTTACATACTCAACTGCATTTTTACCAGCGTTGTAGCTTTCTTCTGTAACAAAGTCAACCAGGTCATGAACGTGAAGCACGTTACCACAAGCAAATATTCCTTCTACATTTGTTTGCATTCTCTCATCTACTTCCGGTCCGCCTGTTACACCTAATTTAACTCCTGCTGTTCTTGAAAGTTCATTTTCTGGAAGTAATCCTACTGATAGAAGTAATGTATCACACTCAATATATTCTTCTGTTCCCTTTATTGGTTTTAAGTTTTCATCAACTTTTGCTATGGTAACTCCTGTTATTCTGTCCTTACCTTCTATGTTGGTTATTGTATGAGCCAATTTTAAAGGTATTCCATAGTCATCCAAGCATTGAACTATATTTCTCTTAAGTCCTCCTGAGTATGGCATAAGCTCAACTACTGCCTTTACCTTTGCTCCCTCAAAAGTCATTCTTCTTGCCATTATAAGTCCTATATCTCCTGAACCTAGAATTACAACTTCTTTTCCTGGCATTTTTCCTTCTATGTTTACGAATTTTTGAGCAGTACCTGCTGAATATATTCCTGCACATCTTGATCCAGGTATATTTATAGCTCCTCTTGGTCTTTCTCTACATCCCATAGCTAAAACTATAGCTTGTGCCTTTACTTCTATAATTCCATCGTCTTCATTAACTGCTGTTATAACCTTATCTTCATTTACATCAATTACCATAGTGTTTAGCTTATATGGTATTTTCATTTCTTCTACTTTATCAACAAATCTTTGAGCATATTCCGGACCTGTAAGCTCTTCTTTGAATGTATGAAGTCCAAAACCATTGTGGATACATTGATTAAGTATTCCACCCATGTTTGAATCTCTTTCCAATATTAAAATGTTGTCTATTCCTTCTTCTTTAGCTTTTATGGCAGCTGCAAGTCCTGCCGGACCTCCACCAAGTATAACTATATCGTATTGTTGCATATTAAAACCTCCAATGTTTTTTATTAAATATCTTCTTTAATTTCCCCTACTAAAACCTTAGAACCATGACCAAACTTAGTTACTTCAGTACGTGGAATATCTAATTCTTCAGATAAAATTTCTACTATTCTGTTTGAGCAGAAACCTGATTGGCATCTTCCCATTCCAGCTCTTGTTCTTCTCTTTACTCCATCTAAAGTTCTTGCTCCTAGCGGTCTTCTTATTGCGTTTCTGATTTCTCCTTCAGTAACAGTTTCACATCTGCAAATTATTTTTCCGTATCTTCTATCCAATTTTATAAGTTCTTTTCTTTCATCATTGTTCATTTCTCTGAACTTTGGTATTCCTTCTCTTATTGGATTGAAGCTTTCATTCTTCTCTGGTGATAGCTTTTCAACAACTATTTCAGCAATTCTTTCAGCTACTGCTGGAGCACTAGTAAGTCCTGGTGATTCTATACCTAATGCATTGATAAAGTTTTCCGCATCTTCAACTTCTCCTATGACAAAGTCTCCGCCTTCTTCATGAGCTCTTAATCCAGCAAATGAAGTTATAACTTGTCTATTTGGTATTGTTTTTATTGTAAGTGGTACTTTATCTATAACCGATTCCAAGCCTTCTCTTGTTGTATCTACATCTGTTCTATCATCTATATCTACTGATGTTGGTCCCATAAGCAGGTTTCCATCAACTGTTGGAGTAACTAAAACCCCTTTACCCATTTTAGTTGGCAACTGAAATAATGTTCTTGAAGCCATATCTCCTACTGCTTTATCAAATAGCAGATATTCTCCTTTTCTTGCTATTATATTGTATTTTTTTTGACTTACCATGTTATTTAACTTGTCCGCATAAAGACCTGCTGCATTTATAACTAATTTAGTTTCTATATCCCCTTTATTAGTTTTTAAAATGTAGCTTCCTTCTTTCTTCTCTATGCCTTGTACTTCTGTTTCAAACTTGAATTCTACTCCGTTAGTATTAGCATTTTCTGCAAGTGCAATTGTAAATTCGTATGGACATACAATTCCTCCTGTTGGAAGTGTTAATGCACCTACAACTTTATCTGATAGATTTGGTTCTAATTTTAAAGATTCTTCTCTCTTTAGTATTTCCATTGTGTCCGGTACACCGTTTACAAGACCATGCTGTCTCATTTCTTCTAATTTAT
>NZ_JAPPRQ010000086.1 GCF_026719745.1 Clostridium sp. ZS2-4 | reverse complement strand
TTTTTCCAAAAACTGTCTCAAGTAAGAAGTACTATACAGAAGTTTATTAAGCATATAAATAAAGTTCCTACACAAACAATAGATAGGCTATGTGTAAGAATGTAGGAACTTTAATAGAACTTATATACATTACAGTTTAACCCCCCTTAGAAATACTAGCAAATATGTAGAATGGTGTCAATTAATATTATCCAAAAAAGTTAATATAATAATAAATTGTAAAAAATCAAGATAAAAAATACTTTATTACTATAATAGTACATTTTATGACATATATATTGATACTATATTGTTTGGGTGATAATATATGGATAAGATAACAGGACAGGTGATATTTTGTGGAAGTTTATGCCGTAAAGTGTACTAGAATGAGTAAGTGGTTATTTAATAATTTAATATATCATATAAGCGAAGAGAGAAAAAATAAAATTTATAGATTTGTGAATGATGATGATAAATATAGAGGATTAATATCAGAAATTTTAATAAGAACTATTATTTATGAAGAGTTAAATATGCCAGTCAGTAGAAAATACAAGGGAAAGTGTCAACAATACAGTGTTGGTATATGAAAGCTGATAATACTGAAGAAAGATTATATTTTCTATCTCTGCCTAAATCGGCATAATAGTGTTCTTTAAAAGAGTTGGGAATTAATGTATCAAGATCAAAATTGTTAGCAAGTAACTTTAGAAAACCGATAGGTTGTTTAGTAGTCATGTTATTAAGTTCAGATACTTGCTCAAAGATATTAAGTTGTTTGATTTTATTAAGACAAAACATATTAAAAACCTCCCTGTGGCGTTTTAGATTTATGTGGTGTAATTCTATTATGCCTTAGTAGAGGAAAATATAAAAGCCTAACGGCTTAAAAGTTAGGCGAATCAATGCTTGTGGAATTCCGCAAGCGTCTAAAAAAATATAGGAGGCAATTATAATGAAAATTCTTGAAGCCAGTAAAGAAAATTTTCAAGTAGCAGCAAAATGCATTAAGGAAGGAGGTGTAATTATAGCACCTAGCGATACAAATATTGCATTAACCTTAAATCCATGGAATGAAGAAGCTATAGAAAGAGCTTTTGCAATAAAAAATAGACCCGCAACTTCAGCTCTTACTCTATTTGTTTTAAACCCTGATGATTGGAAAAAATACGGTGAAGGAAAAGACAATGAAATGGTACAAGCATTAGTAGATGCATTTTGGCCAGGTCCTTTAAATATTATTGTTAAGAAAAAAGATACTGTTCCAGATAGAATGTTATGTGGTGGAGATACAGTATCTATAAGTTGTCTTAGCAACCCAGTTTGGAGAGGTATGATGGAAGAATTAAATATGCCAGTTTCTATGACTTCAGCTAACTTATCTGGTCAAGCTGATGGTATTTTAGTAGATATGGGATTAGCTTTAGACCAAGTTGGTGATAAGGTAGATTATATATTAAAGGGAAAAGCTCAAAGAACAACAAAATCAAGCACAATAATTTCTCTTGTAGACAAGCCATGTATTACAAGACTTGGAGATATAACTGCTGAAGATATTGAAAATGTTATAAATATCTTACCAACAGTACTTTAATATTTAATAAATAATGATTTAAGAAAGTAGTGATAGTTAATGAAAAAAGACATAATTTCCTTTTATAGTTATAGAATTTTTTCCAGATTTTATTTCCATGTTCCAGTGCTGTTTGTTTTCTTTTATTTAAAGGAACTATCCATAATTAAAATAGAACTGATGCTAGCTATCTATGGATTAGTACTTATGGTTGCACCAAAGCTTATTGAAGGCATTAAGAATGTTGGCAAAAGGAAATATGCAATTATAATTGGAGAAGTTATTAAGGCATTAGGACTTATTTGTTTTATAAATGGTAGCAGTTTTGCAGTATTAATAATAGGGCAAATACTATAATATTAGAAGTCAATTAAGTAGTATAGCTAAAAATACTGATACACTGTTTGAAAGAACATTTGCTGAAGCATTGAATTTACATACTATTTATAATTCAAAAGTTCTTGGGGAAGTTTATTTAGTTCCTGTTTATGAATATGATGATAAGGAAATGGAAAATAATAAAATTGCATTCAAGAAAACAAAGACTAATATAGAAAAGTATATAAGTTTTTTCTCTGCTATAAGTGGTAGAAAAGATAGTACCGATGATAATTATAAATATGAGAGGGTAGCTTTAATAATTGTTGACTTTTCACCAAATATTCCTATTGTATATACTAACACTTCTCAGTTGAAACAAGATGAATTAGTATCAAAGAATTTTAATCTTGAATTAGAAAATATAAGCATAAAGAATTTTACAAAAGACATACTAAATATCTATAATCAAAGATTTGATATAAATAATTTTAGAGATTAATAAGTATAAAAAATGTACAAGCATTAAAATAAATATGTAAAAAAGTTAGATTATTTTAGCTTTAGATAAGAACCTAATAAGCATTTAGTTAATTAAGGTTAGTATCTAAAGCTTTCTTAAGTAGCAGTATGAAAATGATGTGTTGATTGCTTTTTTAACTACATTCACAGTTTCTTGAGGTGAATAATCAAAACAAAGAAATATTTGCAAGTAAAGAATTTTAAAAAGCAAGCTAAATTGGTTACTTTTTTTAAACATTATATTATAATATTAAATCATATAAAGTATATCCTATACCCATAATTATAAAAAGACTAAAAAACATAATTAA
>NZ_JAPPRQ010000085.1 GCF_026719745.1 Clostridium sp. ZS2-4 | reverse complement strand
CTTATTCAGTATATCATCTGAATTTCTTCTTGTCAACAACTTTTTTGAATTTTTTTAATTTTCTCAAATCATCTTAATTCATACTTTGTTGTTTCCTCTCCGCCGCTCTCGCGACGACAAGGAATATTTTATCATGAATCTTAGACTAATATAATTCAATATATCTGGCCAAATTAAATTACATCATCTTTTCTATCTATACCTTCATTTTTCTACATTATTCTTATAGTGACACACAAGGGTAAGTATATAAGAATGTTACTTTGCAACATTCTTATATTTAAAATTAAAAGTGAAAAACTAAGAGTTTAAACCTTTATTTACATACTCTATTTATAGTTGATTATTTAATGCTAAAATTCTATTTTATCAATATATTCTTTTAATTTTGTTATTGAAATTTTGAATTTGTTTAATTCTTCTTCGTTTAAAGGAACTTCTAATATTTTCTTTATTCCACTAGCTCCTACTATAGTTGGAACACCTACACAAACATCATTTATTCCATATTGTCCTTCAATCAAACTAGAAACTGTTAAAATAGAATTTTCATCTCTCAATATGGCTTCAACTATTCTTTTTATAGCTAAGCCTACTGCAAAATAAGTTGCTCCTTTTCTATTAATAACTTCATATGCTGCATTTTTCACATCATCATGGATTTTATGTTTTGATAGTTCATCATATTTTTTACAGATATTATCGCAATAATTGTCTATATTCATACCAGCAATATTAGTTAAACTCCAAGTTGCAACTTCTGAATCTCCATGTTCACCAATTATATATGTGTGAATATTTCTGTCATCTATATTAAAATATTCACCTAATAAATGTTTGAATCTTGAAGTATCAAGAACAGTACCAGAACCTATAACTCTTTCTTTTGGGAACCCTGAAAGTTTATAAGTTATATAAGTTAATATGTCCACAGGATTCGCAACAACTAGTAATATAGAATTTGGGCTATATTTTACAACTTCAGGAATAATCCCTTTAAATATATTAAGATTTTTATTTATTAGATCTAATCTTGTTTCACCAGGTTTTTGAGCTGCTCCAGCAGTTATAATTATTATATCAGAATCAGCAGTATCTTTATAATCTCCAGCATATACTTCTACCGGCTTCACAAAAGATACTCCATGTGCTAAATCCATAGCTTCTCCAAGTGCTTTTTCTTTATTTATATCTACAATAACAATTTCAGATGCTAGTCCACCTATCATAAGTGCATAAGCAGCAGTTGCTCCTACAAATCCTGCACCTATTATTGATATCTTATTACGTTTAGTATTCACAATATTCACCTCTATCAAAAATTAAACTATTTCGTCAAAATATAGCACTAGATAATAAAAATTCTATTATTTGCTCTTGTCTTGTTAATTATATAACAATTTCAAACGAATTGTAAATACTTTTTCGCTATATTTTGATATTTTTTTAACATTTTCATCAAGAAATCGTTTTCTAATTCTACCATAATCTATACCTTGAAACATGCTTTTTCATTATGATTTTTTTATAGTATTCGCTTTATATGCTTGCATTAGTTATTCTTACTTTATTAATATTTGTTATTTTTTTATTCATTGTTTTTAATATTACATCTATTGCTTTGATATAAAAATAACATTTTTTTAAATTATTAAGTTCCTTATTATTAGACAATTAGATAAATAAGATACCTATTTTAAGATACTTTCCAAGTAACTATAAAATACATGTTTTGACTAAAAAAGCAGAAGTAAATTATAATTTACTTCTGCTTTTAATTTATATATTATTTATGAGTCATGACCACCCGTAAAACGGGTGGCATGCTCTAGCCACTAGCTGTGTCTAAAGACACGTTGAATGGTCTGCCAACCGCATATTTTTTCAAGCTACCCCTTGCCTTTTTGTTTCTTCCTACTGCATCTACATAATATCCCTTGCACCAAAATTGTCTATTTCCATATTTATATTTTAAATTTGCATGTCTATCAAATATCATCAAAGAGCTTTTCCCTTGTAAGTATCCCATAAATTCAGATACACTTAATTTTGGTGGTATACTTACAAGCATATGGATGTGATCTTTACATGCATTTGCTTCTATTATTGTTACTCCTTTATGTTCACATAGTTTTCTTAATATTTGTCCTATATCTACTTTTATTTTCCCATATATTATTTGCCTTCTGTATTTTGGTGCAAAAACTATATGATATTTACAATTCCACTTGCTATGTGCTAAACTACTATTATCCATATTGGATATACCTCCTTTGTTTTATGGTTGTGGTCGGCAACCCTACTTCCATTTTACATCGAAGGTTTTATTTTTTTCTACTCATAGCTATAAGCTTTTTAGAACCACAGACATAGCCCGTGATATTCGTTATACAAAAAAAATAAAAAGCACTAAGCTTTTGCTTAGTGCTTTTATCTTACCCGGCGGCGACCTACTCTTCCACACCGTCTCCAGTGCAGTACCATCGGCGCTTTGAAGCTTAACCTTCGTGTTCGGAATGGGAACGGGT
>NZ_JAPPRQ010000084.1 GCF_026719745.1 Clostridium sp. ZS2-4 | reverse complement strand
GAATTTTACAGGTACAACTAAAATAGCAATAGAACAAGACTTCTATGCATCTATTTATCTATCAAACATGGTTGAATTAGCACGAAAAGATAGTGATGAAATTATAGCAGTTGAAAGAGAAAATAAATATGAATATAAAACAAACGTTAATATTTTAATTGGTAGTTTAAAAGACAAGCTTATAATGATGTTCCTCGAAGAAAGTCTAAGGAAAAGGAATAGAATTTATAAGGATATTATGAAGCAAGTTTCTAAAAGCAGTGTGCCTATACGGCCCGACAGACAAAATCCACGTATAAAAAAGTTTACAAGGGGAAAGTATCGAAAAAATAAAAAACGCAGCTTATAGAATAAACTTAAAAGAATATTCTTGCTAACGCCATGAAAAAAATTTCTACATTTCTATGGCTTGTTTCTTATGCAAAAAAAATATAGAACTACTTTTTATAATTCTTTATTTTTAAGAAATTAGTAACAGCAAAGTACATTATCCATATTTTTCAATATTAAGTTGATGACATTGAGCGATAGCATGAAAAAAAATAGAGTAGAAACAATACGTACCAAAATAATTAAAGTAGCTGCTAAAGTAATAAAAACGGGTAGGTACTTAAAGTTTAAATTATGTAGTAGTTGCGTGTACAAAAAAGAGTTTTGGTATATTCTTGAGAAAATTAATCAGCTCCCATGCTACGCATAAAAACCATAAGTTGCAAATAAGTAAAATATTTCAAAATAAATATATTTCACGGGAGTAGTATACCCTTTTTAAAAATACAAAAATTGTAAGTGGGATTAATTTCAAAATATATAGAAAAACAATTATTAAAAATTACACGAAATAAAAGATAGATTCAAATTCCAACCTAATTTTTTACAATTAGACTGTGAAATTTAAATCTATGAATAATTCAGGGTATTATATAGTTAGAGGGGCAAAAATGAGATGTGACAAAGGAACTCATCCAAGAAAAATCAATTTGCCAATAAGTCACGGATCATATGTAAATGGAAAGCCAATGATGAATAAAAGTGATAGGGTAGTAAACAAGAATATTAGTTACTTTGGAATATGCAGGGGAGGATGTCAAGAAGGTGAAGATATTTATTTGATAGATGAATATGGAAAACAACAACTTCCACCTGGAAAAAAGTGTCGTGTGCAAATATTAGAGGATTGGAGTGAAGTTAAAGAAGATACATTGGTTGAAGGAAAAGCAGCACTTACAAAAGACTCATGGGCTGCCTGCTATTATGGAGGAAAAATAACCTTTGAAAGTAATGGTCAAGAAGAAGAGTAGCTGCAATAGAGAATATAGCAAAGAAAGGAGAGTATAAATGGGAGCAGTTCATGCACTAAGGGTTAAATCACCGTATCAATTACTAAAGATAGAAAATATAGAAATTGAAAATAAACCTAATGAACATGGATACTTGTATTTAAAATGTTTGATAGATGAATCAGTAAATTTTCAAGCTGCTATAAATGCTTCTACTAATGATAAAATATGGGTTTATGAAGAAATAGAATATGAAAGTTCTTATAATGAAAGTACTGTAGATATTAATGTAGTAAATGAAAGCAAAAGCAAAATAATATTTAATGGAATAGTGCAAAATATAAGGACAAGCCATGTAAATGGAATTTATTATTTAGAAATACAAGCACTTACATCAAGTTTTGAATTAGATATAAAAGAAAAAAGCAGGTCATTTCAAAATGTTAATATGACATATGATGAAGTAATAGGAACAATTTTAAAAGATTATTCAGGATATAGCTTTACGCAATGCAC
>NZ_JAPPRQ010000083.1 GCF_026719745.1 Clostridium sp. ZS2-4 | reverse complement strand
GCACCAACATACTCCATAGAGACTTTTCTTGGCAGCGTGGAATCAGGTACTTCGCTACTTAATTTCGCTCCTCATCACACCTCAGAGTTAAGATTGAACGGATTTGCCTGTTCAATCCTCCTAAGTGCTTGAACGCACATCCAATAGTGCGCACACCCTATCCTCCTGCGTCATCCCATCTGTCAAACGCATGTTGGTGGTACTGGAATATCAACCAGTTGTCCATCGCCTACGCCTTTCGGCCTCGGCTTAGGTCCCGACTAACCCTGGGAGGACGAGCCTTCCCCAGGAAACCTTAGATATTCGGCCAACAGGATTCTCACCTGTTTCTCGCTACTTATGCCAGCATTCTCACTTCTGCACTGTCCACCACTCCTTACGGTATGGCTTCAACCTGTACAGAAAGCTCCTCTACCACGTGTACGTAGTACACATCCATAGCTTCGGTGGTAAGTTTTAGCCCCGTTACATCTTCGGCGCGGGATCTCTCGACTAGTGAGCTATTACGCACTCTTTGAATGAGTGGCTGCTTCTAAGCCAACATCCTAGTTGTCTTAGAAATCCCACATCCTTTCCCACTTAACTTACACTTTGGGACCTTAGCTGATGGTCTGGGCTGTTTCCCTTTTGACCACGGATCTTATCACTCGCAGTCTGACTGCCGGGATACAAGTATATGGCATTCGGAGTTTGATAGGGTTCAGTAAGCGCTATGCCCCCTAGCCCATTCAGTGCTCTACCTCCATTACTCAATTACCCGACGCTAGCCCTAAAGCTATTTCGAGGAGAACCAGCTATCTCCGAGTTCGATTGGAATTTCTCCGCTATCCACAGCTCATCCCATGGTTTTTCAACACCAACGTGGTTCGGACCTCCACGAAATTTTACTTTCGCTTCATCCTGGCCATGGATAGATCACTCGGTTTCGGGTCTACGACATGCAACTAGTTGCCCTATTCAGACTCGGTTTCCCTTCGGCTCCGCACCTTAAGTGCTTAACCTTGCTGCATATCGTAACTCGCTGGCTCGTTCTACAAAAAGCACGCCGTCACACTTTAATGTGCTCCGACCGTTTGTAGGCACACGGTTTCAGATTCTATTTCACTCCCCTCCCGGGGTTCTTTTCACCTTTCCCTCACGGTACTGCTTCACTATCGGTCACTAGGTAGTATTTAGCCTTGGGAGATGGTCCTCCCTGCTTCCCACAAGGTTTCTCGTGTCTCGTGGTACTCTGGAGTAGAACTACTTTTCTTTTCTTTTCACCTACAGGGTTTTTACCTTCTACGACTGAACTTTCCAATTCTATTCGGCTAAGAAAATCAAAGCGTTGTGTTCTATCCGCAACCCCAGAAACAAGTTTCTGGTTTGGGCTCTTTCCGTTTCGCTCGCCGCTACTCAGGAAATCGATTTTTCTTTCTCTTCCTTCTGGTACTTAGATGTTTCAGTTCCCAGAGTGTACCTCCATATACCTATGTATTCAGTATACAGTGCATGATGTTAATCATGCGGGTTTCCCCATTCGGAAATCTTCGTATCACAGGCTGTTTGCGCCTACACGAAGCTTATCGCAGCTTATCACGTCCTTCATCGGCTCCTAGTGCCAGGGCATTCACCGTGCGCCCTTTGTAGCTTGATCTTATATCAGCATACTGATTAATAAATCAGTATTTTAAAACATCTATTAGATGTTTCATTTTACTAGGTTATTTCTATATTCACTGTGCAATTTTCAAAGAACA
>NZ_JAPPRQ010000082.1 GCF_026719745.1 Clostridium sp. ZS2-4 | reverse complement strand
GCATTAAACAATATGAACAAAGGACCGAAGCCAGCAGTGCTTGGTAGTAATTTGGGTAATGGTTATGAGGCTTTAGGTAGGTTTAAAAAGGAAGTTAATAAGGTTAAAAATGGAATAGGCTCAAGTGTGGATGATACTGCTGAAGTGATTACTGAGGGGGCGGGTAACCCTGAAAGACAATTATTGAGTGGCTCAGAATGGAATGATTATTTTAAGGAGACTTATGGATCAAGAAAAGTAAGATGGAAGAACAAGCCTGTATCATATGATAGACCATCTCATTTTAGAAAAGGCGTAAGAGATAAAGTTTGGGAAAATGCTAAAAATACTAACGGTGATGTAATAGACCCTGTAACAGAAAAAGTTATGGATAAATCGCAAACATGGGATATGGGACATAAACCAGGATTTGAATTTAGAAAACATCAACAAAGTGCTAAGGAACGAGGTATATCAAGAAAACAATTTTTGGATGAATATAATAAGACAGAGCATTACAGACCTGAATTACCAAGTTCTAATCGAAGCCATCAAGGTGAAGATATAACAGACCAATATTTTGGTCCATGATAAAGGAGAGAAAAATATGAGTATATCTAATGAAGATAAGATGATAGCAAAATCAGCTTTTGATGCATTTGGAGGGAAGCCATTAGTTACAAGATATTGGGATGATAAAAAAGAAAGTTCAATTGATATTCTCTCATGCAGTGATAAACCCTATAATGGAGTAACTTCGTATTCCACAATAGGTCTTTCAAGTTATTCTATTGGATATAAAACAGATACTGTACCTTTGCGTGTTGAAATTGTGGGAGCATGTGCTTCAGGATTTGATTTCTTTAGTAACATATTAGCAAGTTGTGCATTTAATATAATTAATACTAAATTTAAATGCTATCCAGGAGCTGTATTTGAAAATGTGGTGAGTTTTTATATGCCTGATTGTTTTATGAAACATATCTTGTTTATCTCACCTTTTCTTTGGGAGGATAGGCTAAAAACTTTAAATTTTGAAGACAAAAAAGTTGCTTGGTTACTTGCTATTCCAATTTCTGAAGAGGAGTTCAAGTATGCAAAGGATAAAAGTTCTGATGCATTAGAAGAACTTTTTGATAAACAACAAATAGATATTTTTAACTTAAATAGAAAATCCGTATTATAATAAAAGTAATTGTAAAATATCAAAATAGCTTATAAGCAAGTTCACACCATTTGCTCCTTCGCAAGGACCAAATGGTGTTGAGAACAAAGTGTGAACGAAAAAAACAAAAAAATGTAATTAATAGAAATAAGACAGCAGGAATTGGAAGCATAAAAACAACCAATTCCTGTTTTTGTACTAAAACATGCGAAAGCATGAGCGGTAGCTGGTTTTTAGAATTTAGATTAAAGTAGTAATTAACAAAAGTTGAGAATAGAAAACAAATCCAACACCGAAAGGTGGCATGGTAAGGAATAAAATGTAGCAGCAGTAGCAGGAACAGCGGCAGTATTAAGTCAAGCAAAAGCAAGCTCATTCTCTTCGGTCCTTCGCAATGACCCTCGGGGGTTGTGAAGAAAGTGTGAACTAAAAAATAAAAAAATGTAATTAATAGAAATAAAACAGCAGGAATTGGAATTATAAAAGCAACCAATTTCTGTTTTTGTACCTAAAACATGCGAA
>NZ_JAPPRQ010000081.1 GCF_026719745.1 Clostridium sp. ZS2-4 | reverse complement strand
TCTCCTCCTCTGTGGTGTTTGGTTTTATGTGGTGTAATTCTATTATGTCGCAGTGGAGGAAAATATAAAAGCCTAACGGCTTAAAAATTAGACAAATCAATGCTTGTGGAATTCTGCAAGCGACTATTATATATAGATATTTTAGGAGGATATTATAATATGTTATTATGATAAAGAGATTAATAATGAATAAATGGAGGTGGAAGAGCAATGAGAATATTAACTAATAAAAATAATCAAATAAGATCAGGATACAAAGTAACTTTATTTACCATTATTTATATTATATTTACCAGTATCTTTTCAGGAATTTTTGGAGGAGTACTTGGAGGGTATATGCGAGCTAAGTATTCAGAAAATGCCAATTATGATCAAACATATGTATTAATTGAGAATTATATGAGAAATAGTTTTCAAGGAATGTTTATTACACAATTATTAGGGATTATAGCATTATTTTTAACTCTTTTTATAGTATTGAAAGGATTTGAGAAAAAGAGGTTTAAAGATATTGGACTCAATTCTATAACAAGAAACTGGAAGGGTCTCATATGGGGACTAATGCTTGGAGCAATTTCTATGAGTGTTATATTTATTATGCTGCTTTCAACAGGGGATATTACTCTTGAAAACTCTCTTTTGAATCCTCAGCTTAGTAAAAATACAGTGTGGGGAATATTGATTTTTATTATTGTAGCTATCAATGAAGAAACTATGTGTAGAGGATATATTCTAAATACATTGAATCAGATGGGAAAGCCATGGGTATCAGCAGCAATATCTTCAGGGGTCTTTGCGGCTTTGCATTTATTAAATCCGAATGTAAAATTAATAGGTATACTAAATATATTTTTGGTTGGGATGCTATTTGCATATATGTATATAAGGACAAACAGTTTGTGGATGCCAATAGGATATCATTTTACATGGAATTATTTTCAAGGGAGTGTATTTGGGTTTGCGGTAAGTGGCACTACTGAAGCACAAGGCATTTATAATATAGCATCAGTAAACGAAAATATATTTACTGGGGGAAGTTTTGGACCAGAAGCAGGCATATTGGCAACTGTTGTTTTGATTTTAGGCTTTGTTGTTGTGTGGAAAGTAACAAATAAAGAAATTGGAGAAGAAGTAAATTTTAGATAAAAAGCATATACACTGTGGATATTTCTGCAGTGCATATGCTTTTGGGCATATATGGAAGAGTTGGTTTATTAAAACTTTGTAAAACAGAATGCATTATATTTTCAACTGTGTAGAATTGCAATTTTAAAAATGATATACCTATAATAGTGGAATTTTAGAATAAACCTTTCCTGGAGTATCAACATATAAAAATACGACATATAACAAGATATTTTGAGGAATAAAGACATAATCTTATCTAATTAATATCCTATTAAAAACTACGGTGTGTAGATTTTGATAAGATATTCCTTGTCGTCACGAGAGTGAAGATAAACAACAACTCAGAGAGTTTACAGGCTTACTGATTGCGAGTTTGTCTGATGAACTTAAGAAGAAATTCTTGAAACAAAAAAGTTGTTGACAAGAAGAAATTCAGATGATATACTGAATAAGCTGTCAGATGACGGCAAAGTAATTGGTCTTTGAAAATTAAACAGAAGTAAGATAACAAAGTCAGTCAATTCAAACATGAG
>NZ_JAPPRQ010000080.1 GCF_026719745.1 Clostridium sp. ZS2-4 | reverse complement strand
CAATGTCATAAAGCTAAGCTTGGATAAATTGGAAAAAATCAAAATAAATATTCAGAAAATAAGATTTTAAAGATAATTCCTCTATAATCAATACTACATTATAAGTATTGACGGAGGAATTTTTTTATGAGTAAAATTAATAGATTTAAAAAAGGTATACAAGCATCAAATCAAATTATAGATGATATAATGTTTCTATATAAATTTAGAATGAAAGAAACTTATTTTACAAGGATGGGAAGAAGCAAAATGAAATTCACTGACATAATATTGTTTATATTGAACTTTGTGAAAAAGAGCTTACAAATCGAGTTAGATGACTTCTTTAAGAATGTACATAAGGGTGAAGTAACTATAACTAAACAAGCATTTTCACAGGCTCGCCGAAAGGTTTCACCTGAGGCATTTATCTATCTTTTGGATGGTGTAAATAAATGGTTTTATAATGATACACCATTTAATAAATATCGTGGATATAGGCTATTAGCCATTGATGGAACAGTATTGCAATTACATAATAGTGAAAATCTAAGAGAAGTATTTGGATATATTGAAAATCAAAATTCTAAAGTTGCACGTGCGCAAGCTTCTGCCTTATATGATGTAGAAAATGATATGATAATAGCATCGAAAATAACTCACTATAAAACTGGCGAAAGAGCTATAGCAAAAGAAATGATAACTAAAATGTGTGAATTAGGAACACGTAATGATCTATTATTATTTGATAGAGGATATCCATCTAGAGATTTTATACAATTTATTGAAGAAAAACAGTTAAAATATTTAATGAGAGTTAGTAGTGGATTTTTAAAAGTAGTTGTTAATGCCCCAGATAAAGATCAAGTTATAGAGGTCAAATATAAGGGTGAATTACTAAAGATGAGAGTATTAAAGTTTGAATTAAATTCTGGTGTAATAGAAACATTAATAACAAATATTTTTGATGAAGACTTTTCAGTAGCGGATTTTAAAGAACTTTATTTCAAAAGATGGGGAATTGAAGTTAAATATAATGAAATTAAAAATAAGCTACAGGTTGAAAACTTTGCTGGTGAAACACCAATAGCTATAGAGCAAGATTTTTATGCCACTATGTATTTAAGTAATATGGTCGCATTAGCTAAAATGGATGCTAATGAAATTATTGAAGAAGAATATAAAAATAAAGGATTAAAATATGAATATAAAGTTAATACAAATGTGTTAATTGGTAAGCTTAAGAACACATTAATTACTATGATATCTATAAACAATCCTTGGAAGCGTTCACGCATATTGAAACATATTGAAGAAGAAATTCAAAGAAATGTTATTCCTATTAGACCTGATAGATCATTTGAAAGAAAAGAAAACAAGTCTACTCAAATGGTAAATAGAATGAATAAAAAAAGAGCGTTATAAAATACAGTTATATATTATTATGGAAAAACTTTCATAAATAATAATGAAGGTTTATTTCTGATGCTTAAAATAAAAAATACACATTTGTCACTAATATGATATTTTAGAAAAGTCTATGAAAACATAGACTTTTCCTTAAAAAACTATATCTTGTAAAAATTTTGAAGCTTAGCTTTATGACATTG
>NZ_JAPPRQ010000008.1 GCF_026719745.1 Clostridium sp. ZS2-4 | reverse complement strand
GTGGTAACTGTTGGGACAATGCACCACAAGAATCTTTCTTTGGTCATATGAAGGATGAGGTGGATTTCAAATCATGCTCTACATTAGAAGATGTGATTAATAAAGTCGATGATTACATAGATTACTATAATAACCATAGATGTCAATGGGGATTAAAAAAGATGACTCCTAAACAATTTAGAAATCATCTTTTAAATGTTGCTTAATCCCTTTTTTTATAATGTCCTTGACACGGGGACCATTTTAATTTGGCTATCTGTTTTTAATTTATTCTATATCATAACTTAATACTTTTATATTCATTTTTTCAAAATCAATCTCATTTAGTCCATTTTCTCTTAACATCTCTATAAAGTAACTATCCTTTCTTTTTTCTTTAGTTCTTGCATTTATTCCTTTTTTGTTTAAATCTTCTATTAATCTATTTTTTATTATTTCATTCATTGTAATTATTTTAAATTCTATAATTATATTACTTCCAAACAACCTTTTCATTTAATAAGCAAAGATGTATGGTCAAAAGCTCAAGAGATAAGAAAGATTAGGGGAAATAAAATTCAAAAGGTCTATGAAGGAAACTTTCTTCTGTCAGGATTAGTTAAATGCCCTGTCTGTGGCTCAGCGATGATTTTTCATAGGACAGCTAAAAAAGGTAAGGTTGGTGAATACTATCGTTATTATCAGTGTTCCAACTTCTTCAACAAAGGTAGTAATGTATGTAAGTCAAATTTAGTGAATGCTGGTATTGCCGAAACGTATGTTTTAGATAAAATAAATCAAATTGTTCTTTCTAAAGAAATACTAAATGTAATAATTAAAAAAGTAGAAACAAATTGTACAACAGATACATCGTCTTTGGAAAATAATATTAAAGCTTTAAATAAAGAATATAAAGAAATAAACGTAGAAATAGAATCTAACCTAAATCAATATAAAAATAACTTTAAATTAAATAAATCAGAAAAAATTTCATTAATACAAATGAATGGTGTGCTAAACGAACGGAAAGATGAAATTCAAAATAAAATAGATACTTTTAAAAATGAATTAAATAATATTAATACCCAATTCAAAATACAGCCTAAAATGATTAAAACTATTTTAGAAAACTTTTTAAAATTATTTGAAAAAGCAAATTTAGAAAAGAAAAAAATATTATTAAAATCTATAATAGAAAGTATTTCAGTAACTAATGGCAAAAGTGCAAGAGATAGAAAAATAGATAAAATAAAATTATATTTTGAGCCTCAAGAAGTTGAGGCTCTTAATTACAAGAAAAAGTTTGCGACTACTTATGATACGGTTCACCCCTAATAATTCTAAACTTCCTTATACTCTTTAACTTTATTACACTTTCCAAAATCCCTCTATAATTCCTCGTATATTCTTCATACCATTGGTTCTTACCCCGTGATTCCATTCCCTAGGAAATATCTCTCTATAACTTGAATGGGAAAATCTTTCGTCTATCAACAAAACTACACCCTTATCTTCCTCCGTACGGATAACTCTTCCTGCTGCCTGCATGACTTTATTCATTCCAGGATACATATAAGCATACTCAAAACCCTTACCATTCCTCTTTTTAAAATAATCACTTATGATATTTCTTTCCAAACATATTTGTGGCAATCCAACTCCAACAATTATAGTTCCTATCAGTCTGTCTCCTGTTAAATCAATTCCTTCTGAAAAAATTCCTCCCATAACTGCAAAACCTACTAAAGTTTCATTGTTCTCTTCAGAAAACCTCTGTAAGAAATTTTCCCTTTCTTCTTCAGTCATACCAATTTCCTGACATATTGTATTTATTTCTAAGTTCTTATCACAAAATCTAACATATACTTCATTCATATATTTATAGGATGGGAAAAACACAATATAGTTGCCTTTTCTTCCCTTTATCATACTTTCAATATCCTCAACTACTCTATCATATGTAAATTCTCGCATAGTATATTTGGTTGATACTTTGTCATCCACCATAAGACATAAATTTTCTTTTTTAAAAGGTGATTTAAGTTTCATTCGGTAGGACTCTTTATCACCACCTAAAATATCTATAAAATAATGCATAGGCATTAGGGTAGCTGAAAACAAGATTGTTGCTTTTCCTCTCTTCATCGCTTCTCTTAAAAGATATGAAGGATCTAAGCAAAACATTTTAAGCTTTACATCTTCGTAAGTTTTTTCTGCATAGGTTATATATCTATCATCATACTCTTCATAGGTTCTTATAAAAGCTAAAACTTTAAAATAAAAATCCAAAAGCTCATCCTTGAAGCTGACTTCATTGTTTTTATTTTCTAAAAGCCACTTTTCAGTATAGTAAATAAAATCACTCAATAAAAAAACAATCTCTTCTGGTGCTTCTTTTTGTATATACTGATTATTGTTCTCTTCACACATCTTTTTAAAACTAACCATAGAAGAATTGATTTTATTAAGCTTTTTTGAAACCTCTGAAGCTTCATCTTTAGTAAGCTTCTTTAAATTTAAAATCTCTTTTTTGCTGAGTTCCGAGGAAAACATTTCTCTCCCTCTATCAACCAAATTATGAGCCTCATCTACCAAGAAGACAGAATCAGTACCTCCTTCTGTAAAAAATCTTTTTAAATGAACTCTAGGATCAAAAACATAATTATAGTCACATATTACGCAATCAGCATAGTTAGCTAAATCTAATGAAAATTCAAAAGGACAGATTTTATGCTTCTGAGCATATTTTTCAATTATATCTCTTGAAAATTCCTGTTCTTTAAAAATATCCTCCACAGCTTTATTTTTCCTGTCAAAATGCCCCTTTGCGAATTCACATTTTTCAGGATCACAGCTTTCTTCAGGTCTAAAACATATTTTGTCTTTAGCCGTAAGAGTAACACTCTTTAATTCAAGCCCACTGCCTCTCATATTATTTAAAGCTTTCTCTGCAGCAGTTCTTGTTATGGTTTTTGCTGTTAAATAGAATATTTTTGAGGTATGTCCTTCCCTTACTGCTTTGATACTTGGAAAAAGTGCCGCTGCTGTTTTACCTATTCCTGTGGGAGCCTGAGCAAAAATACTCTTGCCTTCTTCTATAGTTTTATAAACAGAAACAGCAAGTTTTCTTTGTCCTTCTCTATATTCTTTAAAGGGGAATTGTAAGTTTTTTATAGATTCATCTCTAATCTTATAATTATTCCTTAGTATTCTTGCCCAATGTAAATATCTTTGTACTATGTCATGGAAAAATTCTTGCAGCTCATTAAATGTATAACTTTTAAGAAATCTCTTTATTTCATTTGTATCCATCTGATAATAAGTAAGTTGAACATCTATAGTATTAATTTCTTTTTCTTTTGAATATATATAAGCATAACACTTAGCTTGTGCCCAGTGAATTTCATTATAATCCTCTTCAACAAACTCTAAAGGAGTTGTTGTAGTTTTTATTTCATCTATTATGACATTATCTTCATACTCAATTATCCCATCTGCTCGACCAGTTATCTGTAGGATTATATCTTCTTTTTCTACAATATAAGAAAGTGTAACCTCTGGCTTATACTCTTCAGGTGCAGATTTTTGTATTTTCTGATGAGCTTTTATAGCATCTGTATTTCTTGTACTACCTACAAAAGTAGATACTAGATCTCCAGAGCGAAGTACAAATTCCACTAAGCTTCTCACTGAAATTTTAATAGTATTATTCCCCATAATATTAGCCTTTCAACATAATTTTATTTTCACATTAATTATAACGTATTCATAATTTATAACAAACATAATTATACATTAGATATACCTATGCTGCAGTTGAAAATTAACAATAAATAAACCCATTTAATAATTAAAGAAAGGATGATTTTTTATGTTTTACGACAAAGAACCTCCTGTATCTAACTATGAACTACGTGCTAATGTCAGAATGAATTTAAGAGGAAATTGGATGCATGCAGTTTTAGCATATCTTATATTTGCTATTATTTCAGCTCTTCCCTCAACTATACCTTATGTAGGACCCATAATTTCTATTTTGATTGCAGGTCCTATGAGTTTAGGTATTGCAAAATTCTCTATTAATCTTAAAAGGCATAATAGCACAGATATAGAAGTTATATTTGACGGTTTTAAAAACTTTACTACGGCTATGGTTTTACAAATACTTATTAGTTTATTTGTTACTTTATGGAGCATTCTCCTTGTAGTTCCTGGAATAATTGCAGCATTAAGTTACTCTCAAGCCTTTTACATTCTAAATGATAATCCTGAATTGACCGCAATGGAAGCAATAGAATCCAGTAAAAAAATGATGTATGGCTATAAATGGAAACTATTCTGTTTATATTTAAGCTTCATAGGATGGGTAATTCTAAGTGCACTAACCTTTGGAATTGGTGCACTGTGGCTAAATCCTTACATTGGCTTGTCTTTGGCCAATTTCTATGACAATGTAAAAAATAATCTTAATAAATAAGTATACAACCCAAACTATAACATCACGTTAATAGTTTGGGTTTTCATATTCCTTTAATCATCTTTAATTTTATAAATATAAATTACCTTTCTCTCTTTATCTTCTAATTTACTGAGATATCTATAAAGAGAGACATATAAACTATTTGGTGTATGCTGAGCCATAAAGATATCGTAGCTGTTTATTTTCCAATTAAAACCTTTGTCATGTATAACTTGAGCATGGTATGGTACATCCTTATTATTGTGATCTCCATATTGTATTATATCTCCCTCTTTTAATATAGAGTATAACCTTTCAAAATTATCTAATGCCTGTTGAACAGTAATTTTGGCAGTTGCAAAAGCTCTATTTCTTCCTATCCCTCCTTCATTGCTCCAATGTTTTCTAAAATAACGTGCATATATCCATGTCATAGAAATATTGGTGAACTCATTGTCATCTGTAATGTTGCAAAACCAGGACTCAAAATCTGTCCATTCAGTACCATCTTCTTCAAGTCCCCCTGCATTTAAAACCTGTGATACAAAATTGGTACAATCATCCTCTGGAAAATAAGGATATTCCTTTTTATTTGGAGTTAATGCATAGTTTTCAGCATAATTTTTTGCCTCCTCCCTATCGTAGTTTAAATTAGAATCTCTCATTAAATCTCTTTCAATAATATTTTTTAACATATACGCCCTTTAAAATAATTGATACTACTATATATATATTACAATTATCAGTATTCATTACTCAATGATCAATTTATGAAAAAACTCCAACAAAGCTTTACTATAATGAATAATATTTTAAGAAATAAACTCTATAAAATAAAAAGCTTAGAAATTTATGTACTATTCTAAATTTCTAAGCTTATTTTCACTTTATTTAGTTTTTTTCTGCTTCTTTATTATAAAACTTTACTTAAGAAGTCCTTAGTTCTAGGATTTTTAGGATTACTAAATATTTCTTGTGGCGTTCCTTCTTCTGCTATAACTCCCCCATCCATAAAGAATACTCTATCTCCAACTTCTCTAGCAAATCCCATTTCGTGAGTTACAACAACCATTGTCATTCCTTCTTTTGCAAGCTCTTTCATAACTTCTAAAACTTCTCCAACCATTTCAGGATCTAAAGCTGAAGTTGGTTCATCAAAAAGCATTACATCTGGCGACATAGCAAGAGCTCTTGCTATTGCTATTCTTTGCTTTTGACCGCCTGAAAGCTGTTTTGGATATGCATTTGCCTTTTCTTTAAGTCCTACTCTTTCTAATAAGTTAAGAGCAATTTTTTCCGCCTTTTCTTTTGGCATATTTTTAACCTTTATTGGTGCTAAAGTTATATTATCTAAAATGCTTAGATGTGGGAAAAGATTAAATTGTTGAAAAACCATTCCCATTTTTTCTCTTAATTTATTTATATCTATTCCTTTTTCTGTTAAAATTTGTCCTTCAAAAACTATTTCTCCTTCTGTTGGTTCCTCTAAAAGATTTAGACATCTTAAAAATGTACTCTTTCCTGAACCTGAAGGCCCTATAACAACTACAACTTCACCTTTTTTTATATGGGCATCTACACCTTTTAAAACATGTATATCTTCAAATTTTTTATGTAAATTATTTACCTTAATCACTAATCTTCATCTTCCTTTCAATTCTTCCTAATAATTTTGATAAACTAAATGTTAAAACAAAATACATTGCAGCAGCAAAAACATATGGACTTATAGGTTCAAATGTTGTTCCTGACACCACTTGTGCATTAAACATTATCTCATGTATACCTATTATAGAAACAATAGAAGACTCCTTAATTACTGTAATAAATTCATTCCCTAAAGCTGGTAATATATTTTTTATTGCTTGAGGTATCACTATATATTTCATAGACATATTGTGAGAAAATCCTAAAGATCTTGCTGCTTCCATCTGTCCTTTTTCAATTGATTCTATTCCACCTCTTATAATTTCTGCTACATAAGCAGTACTATTTATTGTTAAAGCTAAAATACCTGCTATAAAGTCAGTAAAATTCATTCCAAAGGCACTTATTTCCGGTATATTTATTCCCATTAATGGAAGACCATAATAAAGAATAAATAATTGTACAAATAGAGGTGTTCCTCTTACTATTTCTATAAAAACTGATGAAATTCCTTTTAAAATTACACTTTTTGAAAGCTTCATTAGCGCAAATCCAGTTCCAAAAACTGCTCCTAAAACTACAGTAAACAATGATAAAAACACTGTAATTCCTGCTCCATTTATAAAAAAACCAATGTATTCTGATAGATATCCAAAGCTCATTAAATATTCCTCCCATTGTAAAAAAACAGTTATATCCTTACCCAAACAAAAGATAATGATATATTATCATTATCTTTTGTAACTTTTATACATTTTATTTATTCAACCATTTCATTTGCTTTTGTAACAAATTGTTCTATATTCCCTTCTGATACTAATCTATCTATAGTCTTGTTTACAGCATCAACAAAGTCTTTACTATCTTTTTGAACAGCTATTGCTGAGCCTTCATCTGGACTACCTACTTTAATACCAGTTATCATTAAATCTTTATTCTTACCTACATAAGCTTTTGCAACAGGCTCTTCTACAATTATTGCATCTGATCTTTTAGTTTTAAGTGAAAGTATTAAATCTGTAACCTTTCCAAGTGAAACTATATTAGCATTTTTTATTTCTTTTTTTGCAATTTTATCTTGAACTGAAGCTTTTTGTGCTCCTATTTTCTTACCTGTTAAATTATCTACATTCTTATATTTATCCGTATCCTCAGTTCTAATCATTACAGATTGAACTGCTTTATAATATACTTTTGAAAAATCAACTTCTTTTGCTCTTTCTGGAGTAGGTGTCATTCCTGATATTAAAATATCAACCTTTCCAGTTTTAAGAGAAGGTATTAACCCTTCAAATGCCATATCTCTAATTTCAAGTTCAACACCTAAGTCTTTAGCTATTTCTTTTGCTATTTCAATATCAAAACCTACAATTGTATCTTTTCCATCTATCTTTTTGTGGAATTCATATGGTGCATAATCGGGACAAGTTCCAAGAACTAACTTTCCAGCTTTCTTTATTTCAGCAAGCTTTCCAGATCCTTCGTTTGCTTTATCTTCTGCTTGTTTGCTATTTGCTTGTGTATCTGCAGGCTTTTGACCGCATCCCACAAAACCAGCAGTAATACATAAAATCATTGAAAAAATAACTGCTTTCATTTTTTTATTCTTCAACATTAATATTTCCCCCTAAATATTTTATCATTCGTGTATTATTATACATTCAACTTTATATTTATGCAACATTTTTTTGTGGTTATTTTTTTACATATTTGGTATAATAATTAATATTGTTTTACATTTATTTCATTTTTAGTATTTTATCACTAATAACACACAAATTTGTCAAGGAGGTAAATATCTTATGCTTTCAGTTCACTTTCTACTAGATTTATCAATTATTTTGCTAAGCACAAAGCTGTTAGGTCTGTTTACAAGAAAAATTCAAATGCCTCAAGTGGTCGGTGCTTTACTGGCGGGTATTATATTAGGTCCATCTATTTTGGGAATAGTACATGAAACAGACTTTATTGCAAAGCTATCGGAGCTTGGTGTAATTGTGCTGATGTTCCAAGCTGGACTTGAGACGGACTTTAATGAATTAAAAAAATGCGGAAAAGCCTCCTTTATAATTGCTCTTATTGGAGTAATTATTCCTTTAATAGGAGGATTTATAATCGCCAGCTTTTTCAATAATAATGGAAGTATTCTAAATTTAAGCAATAAAAAATTGCTTGAAAATATATTCATTGGAGTTGTATTAACGGCTACTTCTGTTAGTATTACTGTAGAAACCCTTCAAGAATTAGGTAAATTCAAGACAAGTTCAGGAACCGCTATATTAGGTGCAGCCATCATTGACGATATCTTGGGCATTATAATACTAACATTTGTAACTAGTTCAACAGATTCCTCTCAACACTTAAGTATTGTATTATTTAAAATAGCAGCCTTCTTCTTAATTTCAGTAATCAGCGGTCTTTTATTTAGACATTTCTTTTCAGCTCTTAGTAAACATTTCGGTCCAAAACATAGAATTCCTTTATTCGGCTTTTCTTTCTGCCTTATTATGGCTTTTATAGCTGAACGGTATTTTAGTGTAGCAGACATTACCGGTGCTTATATAGCTGGTGTAGTTATATCAAATACTTTTTGTTGTGATTATGTTAAGAAGAAAATGGACACGCTCTCGTTTTTATTATTATCGCCAATATTCTTTGCAAGCATCGGAATAAATATGACTATAAACTGTACTGATTCTTCTATGCTTATATTTACTTTAATATTAATAGTCATATCAATATTAGCTAAAATAGTAGGGTGTGGATTAGGTGCTAAATTATGCGGATATAGCAGTAATGAATCTCTGCAAATTGGTGTAGGTATGATTTCAAGAGGTGAAGTTGCACTTATCGTTGCAAACAAAGGTGTAGCACTAGGACTTCTTAACAAACAGTACTTCGGTCCAATAATAGTAGTAGTTATTGTAACCACTCTTATAACACCTGTACTTTTAAAACTGGCTTACAGTGAAAAACATACTCATGCTGCGGCTTAGAATAAAATTGTGAAGCAATTTTATTCTACTCACCAGTCGCCAATCTCCAGTCCCCAGACAATGACGTTTTGCTAATGCAAAACTAAAATTAAAATAAAGCAAAATAGACTTAAAGTAGATATAATCTATCTTTAAGTCTATTTTAATTTATTTTTATCTAATTGTTCTTAATTGTTTTTATTTTTTTTCTTTACGCTGGGGATTGGTGATTGGCGACTGGGGAATATAAGAATGTTGCTTCGCAACATTCTTATATTATTCAATAAACTCTCCAATATTTCTATACTTTTCGTATCTTTTTTCAACAGTCTGTTTAATGTTTTGTATTCTTTCTTCAAAAGGAACCTTCAGCAAGTATTCCTTAATAGTCTGTGCAATTTCATCCATATTTTTGTGGGCTCCACCTTCTGGTTCTTCTATAACTTTATCTATAATTCCAAATCCCTTTATATCCTGCGCTGTAATTCTCATAATTGCAGCTGCTTCTTTAACTCTAGAACCATCTTTCCAAAGAATACTGGCAAAACCTTCTGGAGAAAGCACTGAATATACTGAGTGTTCAAGCATCCATATCTCGTCTCCTACGGATAATGCAAGGGCTCCACCACTTCCACCTTCTCCTATAACTATACAAATAATAGGAGTTTTTAAATGTGCCATTTCCATTAAGTTTCTTGCAATAGCTTCTGCTTGACCTCTTTCTTCTGCTCCCATACCTGGAAATGCTCCTGGGGTATCTATAAAACATATTACAGGTCTTTTAAACTTTTCTGCCTGTTTCATAAGTCGAAGTGCTTTTCTATAACCTTCTGGATTTGGCATTCCAAAATTTCTCTTAACATTTTCTTTTATATTTCTACCCTTCTGCTGTCCAATAACCGTAACAGGCATTCCGTTTAATTTTGCAATACCTCCTATAATAGCTGGGTCATCCTTAAATTGTCTATCTCCATGAAATTCTATAAAAGAATCAAAAACTCTTTCTATATAATCAATCGTCGTTGGACGTTCTAACATTCTAGATAAAGTAAGCTTATCTAGTGGAGTCAAGCTTTCGTATGCTTCTTTCTTTAGTTCCTTTAGCTTTCCCTCTAATCTATTTATTTCAAAAGATAAATCAACTTCTTTTTCCTTGGAAAACTCAATTAATTCTTCTATTTTACTAGTAAGCTCCTGTATTTTCTTTTCACATTCTAACACGTATTAACACCTCGCTTTCTAGTGCATATCTATGATTTTATATAATGTTTTTTTAAGTTCTTTTCTTTCAACTATCTTATCTAAAAATCCATGTTCTAGTAAAAATTCTGCACTTTGAAAGTCTTCTGGAAGCTTTTGTTTTATTGTCTGTTCAATAACTCTTCTACCCGCAAATCCTATTAATGTACCCGGTTCCGATATTATTATATCTCCAAGCATAGCAAAGCTTGCTATAACTCCACCTGTTGTTGGGTCAGTAAGTATTGGTATATATAAAAGACCTTCTTCACTATGTCTGCCGATTGCAGCACTAGTCTTTGCCATCTGCAGTAAAGAAAACATACCCTCCTGCATTCTGGCACCACCTGAAGCTGTACACATAATCACAGGAAGTCTATTTTCAGTAGCTATTTCTATAGCTCTAGTTATCTTCTCCCCAACTACTGATCCCATACTTCCCATCATAAAATTACTATCCATAACTCCTATTACAACATCTTTACCAAATATTTTTCCAAACCCTGTGACAACCGCTTCATCAAGTTCTGCTGCTTCTTGGCTTTTTCTGATTTTCTCTTCATATCCTTCAAAATCTAAGGGATTAACTGTTTTAATATCAGTATCTAATTCCCTAAAGGTTCCTGTATCAATTAATAACTCTATTCTTTCCCTGGCATTCATTCTGAAATACTTCCCACATGAGTCACATACCTTCACATTTTCTTCCAAGTCTTTTTTGTATAGAACTTTCCCACACTTATCACACTTTATCCACATGCCATTTGGAATATTAGGTGTTTTTTCTTCTTGCTGTTCGGACTTATCCACAGCATTTTTAATAGTTATATATTTAGTTTTCTTGAAAACCGGCTTAAACTTAAACATATATTTCACCTACCTTAAAACAACGTACTTTCGTTGTTCTGAATAAAACCAGTATCATAATATCCTTTTATAAAATCTTCATTGCTTAATATTCTGAACTGGAAATCTATATTAGTATCTATACCTTCAACAATAAATTCTTCAAGTGCTCTTCTCATTTTATTTATAGCTTCTTCTCTGTCTTGACCATGTACTATCAACTTTGCAACCATGGAATCATAAGTAGGAGGAATTTTGTATCCTTGATATATAGCACTATCTATTCTTACTCCATTTCCTCCAGGCAAGTGAGTAATTTTAATAGTTCCTGGTGAAGGCATAAATCCTTTACTAGGATTTTCAGCATTAATTCTACACTCTATGGCATGACCATTTAGTTTAATATCTTCTTGACTTATCTCTATTTTTTCACCTGCTGCAATTTTTATTTGCTCTTTTATTAAATCAACACCAGTTATCATCTCTGTAATTGGATGTTCTACTTGTATTCTTGTGTTCATTTCCATAAAGTAAAAATCAAAGTTTTTATCCACTAAAAACTCTATAGTTCCTGTGCTTTTATAGTTAACAGCTTTAGCAGCTTTAACTGCAACTTCTCCCATTTTTTTTCTAAACTCTTCGGTCATTACAGCACAAGGTGCCTCTTCTAAAACCTTTTGATTTCTTCTTTGAACAGAACAATCTCTCTCTCCAAGATGAATCACATTTCCATAACTATCTGCTAAAATTTGAAATTCTATATGACGAGGCTTTTCTATGAATTTTTCCATATACATAGTATCGTCACCAAAAGCAACTTTTGCCTCATTTTTTGCTGTTTCGAAAGCTTTTTTTAGCTCTTCTTTTAATCTTACAATTCTTATTCCTCTTCCGCCGCCGCCAGCAGAAGCTTTAACCATTACAGGATAACCTATTCTATCTGCTTCTTCTAACGCCTCTTCCACAGTGCCTATACTGCCTTCTGTACCTGGAATTACAGGAACTCCAGATTGTATCATTATTTCTCTTGCTTTTGATTTATTTCCCATACTTTCAATAGTTTCAGCATCAGGTCCTATAAATGTAATATTACATTCCTTACACATCTGTGCAAACTTACTATTTTCAGATAAGAATCCAAAGCCAGGATGTATAGCTTGTGCCCCAGTAAGAACTGTTGCACTAATTATGTTTTCCATATTTAAATAGCTATCTCTACTTTTTGCTGGTCCTATACAAACTGCTTCATCAGCCATTTGAACATGAAGAGCTTCTCTATCTACTTCTGAATAGACTGCTACTGTCTGTATTCCTAGTTCTCTACAAGCTCTGATTACTCTAATCGCAATCTCACCACGATTAGCAATTAAAATCTTATTGAACATACTATCACCTACTCTCAAGAATTCCAGCGTACCAAAATTCTTTCTACTTTCCTACTGCAAACATCATTTCAGCTTCACAGGCTTTTTCTCCATTTACTGTAGCAATGCCTTTGGCAACTCCAGCAGGGCCTTTCATCTTTATCATTTCTACTTCTAACTTAATAACATCTCCTGGAACAACCTTACGTCTGAATTTAGCTTTATTTATTCCGCCAAAATAAGCTATCCTGCCTTTATATTCTTCCTTACTCAAAAGTGCAACTGCACCTACTTGTGCAAGAGCTTCTACTATTAGAACTCCAGGCATAACAGGTTCTTCTGGAAAATGCCCTTGGAAAAAATACTCATTCATAGTAACATTCTTATATCCAACTGCTTTTTTACCCTCTTCTATCTCTTCTATTTTATCTACAAGTAAAAAAGGATATCTATGTGGTAAAATCTCTTGAATTTCTTTTATTCCTAATGACATAACTATCTCTCCTTTTAAAGCTTAACTACCTTGAACATCGGTTGACCGTATTCAATCATTTCTTCATTGTTTACTAATACTTCTACAATCTCACAATCGTATTCTGCCTCTATTTCATTCATAAGCTTCATTGCTTCCACTATACAAAGCGCATCTCCTTTTTTAACCTTGCTTCCTTTTTTTACATAAGGTTCAGCATCAGGTGAAGCTGCACTATAAAATGTTCCTACAATTGGTGAATTTACAGTTACTGTATTATCATTCACCGCAGTTTTTAGTAATTCTTCCTCTGCTTTTTCTATAACTGAACTTTCCAAGCTTATTTCTTCTACAACTTTATTTACAACTTGTTGTGGTTTTTCTATCATCTCTTTTTCTCTGCAAACCACTACTCCAGGAGTTTCTTCTCCCTTTCTCATTCTTATGGAAATACCTTCTGCTTCTATTTCTAAAGAAGAAAGTTTAGAATCACTCATAGTCTTTATTAATTCTTGAATGTTTTTGTAATCCATAACTCTACCTCTCATTCCATTTTTTTAATACTATAACTGCATTATGACCACCAAATCCTAAAGAGTTAGAAAGTACATATTTTAACTTTTGTTCTCTTCCCACACCTGGAACATAATCTAAATCACATTCTTCATCTTTTTCAGTAAGTCCTACAGTTGGCGGCACAAATCCTTCTTCTAGAGCTTTAGCACAAACAATTGCTTCTATAGCACCTGCCGCTCCAAGTAAATGTCCTGTCATCGATTTTGTTGAACTTATTGGAATTTCATAAGCCTTTTCACCAAATACACCTTTAATTGCTGCTGTTTCAAATTTATCGTTATATGGTGTACTTGTTCCATGCGCATTAATATAAGAAATTTCTTCTTCCTTTATATCTGCATCTTTAATAGCAAGTTTCATAGCTCTTGCAGCGCCTTCACCATCTGGTGCCGGTGATGTAATATGATATGCATCACAAGTTGCTCCATATCCTACTACTTCTGCATATATTTTTGCATTTCTCTTTAGGGCATGCTCAAGAGATTCCATTACTACTATTCCTGCTCCTTCTCCCATAACAAATCCATCACGTTCTTTATCAAATGGTATTGAAGCTCTCTTTGGATCTGTACTTGTACTTAATGCTGTAAGCGAATCAAATCCTGCTACTGATAAAGGAGTAATTGAAGATTCACTGCCTCCTGCAATAATTACATCTGACATTCCACTGCGAATATTGTGAAAAGCTTCACCAATAGAATGAGTACCTGTAGCACAAGCTGTAACTACTGTAGTACAAATTCCCTTTGCTCCAAACTTTATTGCTATATTACCTGCTGCCATATTACTTATAATCATAGGTATAAAGAATGGTGATATTCTCTTAGGTCCTTTTTCCATAAGCTTTTTATGCTGTTCTTCTATAGTTGCTATTCCACCAATTCCTGAACCAACCATAACTCCAAATCTTTCTGAATCTACTTCTTCTATATTAAGCTCTGCATCCTTTACAGCTTCATCAGCAGCTACCACAGCAAATTGACAATATTTATCCATTCTTCTTGCTTCTCTTTTATCAATGTGATCTTCAACTTTAAAACCTTTAACCTCAGCAGCCAATTTAGCCTTATAATCTGCTGTATCAAAAGCAGTTATTTCATCAATTCCACATTTACCTTCTTTAATACCATTCCAAAAATCCTTTGCATTATTTCCAATAGGAGTAATAGCTCCTATACCTGTAATAACTACTCTATTTTTCACTTATTTTCACTCCTTTTTTAATAATACCTAGTAATCAATCCATTTTTATATTATTTTCGGTATCAAATATTTTCTAATAAAGCAGAAAATATTCATTCACTATCAATTTTCAATTATCAACTTTAAATTGATTCTTACATGTGCATTCCGCCATCTACGCTAATAACTTGACCAGTTATATATTTTGCTGCTGGTGATGCTAAGAAAGCTGTAGTTTCTGCCACATCTTCTGGCTCACCAAGTTTCTTTAATGGAATACTAGTCATTATAGTTTCTTTAACCTTATCTGATAAAACATCTGTCATATCAGTTTGAATAAATCCTGGTGCTATGGCATTTACCGTTATTCCTCTTGATGCAATTTCTTTTGCTGTAGACTTTGTAAATCCAATTATTCCAGCCTTTGCAGCAGCATAATTTGCTTGCCCTGCGTTTCCTGCAATACCAACAACTGAAGAAATATTAATAATTCTTCCGCTTCTCTGTTTCATCATTATAGGAACTGCATGTCTTGTACAGTTGAATACACCTTTAAGGTTTACTTCTATAACATTATCAAAATCTTCTTCTTTCATTCTCATAAGCAATCCATCTTTTGTTATTCCTGCATTGTTAACTAAAATATCTATACTTCCAAAATTCTTAACAGCTGCATCTATAATATTTTTAGCGTCTTCAAAGCTGCTTACATCTCCTTGAACCGCTAAAGCTTTAACACCTTTTTCTTCAATGGCTTTTACTACTTCTTCTACTGAATTTGCACTACTTCTATAATTTAAAATTACATTTGCTCCAAGCTCAGCAAGTTTCAAGGCTATAGCTCTTCCTAATCCTCTACTTGCTCCTGTAACTACCGCATTTTTACCCATAAGTATTTTATTATCCATATTAATCCTCCTGCTTTACAAGTCTACAGTTATTAATAAAACGAACCTTAATTCTTTTGAGATTTTTACTCTTGCTTTAAAGCTTCTATTGTTTTATTAAGAGATTTTAAATCTTCTACGTTTAATATATTAACTTTTCTATCTATCTTTTTCACAAATCCACTTAGTACCTTTCCTGGTCCTATCTCAATGAAAGTATCTATACCGTCATTAATCATGTTTCTTATAGTATCTTCCCACATTACTGAACTCATAACCTGTTTCTTTAAAAGTTCCTTTATTTCACTAACATCATTGATATAGTCTCCAGTAACATTTGTTAAAACAGGAACTTTAATATCATTTAGTTCTATATCTTTTAATTCCTCATAAAGCTTAATTCCAGCCGGTTCTAACATAGTAGTGTGAAAAGGCGCACTAACTGAAAGAAGCATTGTTCTTTTTGCCCCAAGTTCTTTTGCTTTTTCACAAGCAGCTTCAACAGCCTTTATTTCCCCAGCAATAACTATTTGCCCAGGACAGTTGAAATTGGCTACTTCCACTATTCCTTCCCCTGACACAGCTTCACATGCTTCTTTTATCTTTTTATTATCCAATCCTAAAACTGCTGCCATAGTACCTACGCCTTCCGGTACTGCTTCCTGCATATATTTCCCTCTTTTTTTAACAAGCTTAACAGCATCTTCAAAATTTAAAACTCCGCTATATACTAGGGCAGAATACTCTCCAAGACTAAGTCCTGCAGTAACATCAGCCTTAATTCCATGTTTTTCTAAAGCTTTAAGTAAAGCTATGCTAGTTGTTACAATAGCAGGTTGAGTATTCTCTGTTTTATCTAATTCTTCTTTACTTCCTTCAAAACATAACCCACTTATAGAAAATCCTAAGGACTCATCAGCTTTTTCATAAACTTCTTTACATTCAGGATAACTTTCATATAACTCTTTACCCATTCCTACATACTGAGCTCCCTGTCCTGAAAATAAAAATGCAATTTTACTCATGGTAACCTCCTAGTTTCTTAGCTTCTTCAAACATCTCTTCAATTATCTCTTTGCAGCTTTGCTCTTTTTTAACAAGTCCTGCTATTTGACCAGACATAATTGAACCCATTTCTATGTCACCCTCTTTTACTGCTTTTCTTAGGGCTCCAACTCCTAATCTTTCAAATTCTTCAAAATCAGTTAAGTCTCTTTCCATTTCCTTGAATTTTCTAGATAATTTATTTCTTAAAACTCTAACTGGATGCCCTGTTAATCTCCCAGTAACCATAGTATCAATGTCTTTAGCCTTTAAAACCTTATTCTTATAATTTTGATGCACAGTACATTCGTGTGCAACTAAAAATCTTGTTCCTACTTGAACTCCACTAGCACCAAGCATAAATACTGCTGCAATTCCACGTCCATCTGCAATACCACCAGCAGCGATAACAGGAATATTTACTGCGTCTACAACTTGAGGTATTAATGTCATAGTTGTAAGCTCCCCAATATGTCCTCCTGCTTCACAACCTTCTGCTATAACTGCGTCCGCTCCACTCTTTTCCATTCTTCTTGCTAAAGCCACAGAAGCTACTACTGGTATAACTGTAATGCCATGTGCCTTCCACATTTCCATATATTTCCCTGGACTTCCTGCTCCAGTTGTCACTACCTTTACGCCTTCTTCACAAACAAGCTTAGCAACCTCTTCTGCATTTGGGCTTAAAAGCATTATATTTACTCCAAATGGTTTATCCGTAAGTTCTTTAGCTTTTCTTATTTCATCTCTGATATATTCTACAGGTGCAGTTCCTCCAGCAATAATTCCAAGTCCTCCTGCATTTGATACCGCCGCCGCCAGTGAACTATCTGCTATCCATGCCATTGCCCCTTGAATTATTGGATATTTTATTCCTAATTTTTTAAATAAATCCATATTACTCATACTATCCTCTCCTATTACTCCTATAAAATAAGACTGCTGACATAAAAGCAGTCTATATAATAATAGTTATTCCTTAAAATTATTCATTTTTTGAATCTATGTAAGTAACTAAATCTTGAACTTTGTTCATACCTTCAAGATCTTCAGAAGGGATTTCCATTTCAAACTCATCTTCAAGTTCCATAACTATTTCAAATATATCTAATGAATCAATTCCTAAATCATCAGCGAAAGTTGATGTTAGAGAAATTTCTCCTTCCTTCATATCTAAGTGTTCTGCTATAACCTTTCTAATCTTTTCAAATGTCATAATAAAATCCTCCTAAAATTAAATTATTTATTTTAAATTATTTATTTTAAATTATTTGTTTACATTTTAAGACTACCATTCAATTAGCTCTGCTCCGTAGGTAACTCCTCCGCCAAAACCAACCATAATAATCTTATCACCTTTATTCAGTAGTCCTTTTTGAACCATTTCATCTAATGCAACTGGTATACTTGCACCAGAAGTGTTTCCATATTTATCTAGATTAACATAAAACTTATTTATATCCATATTTAATTTTTTAGCAGTATACTCAATTATTCTAATATTTGCCTGATGAGGAACTATATATTTTATATCTTCTAAACTGTACTCTGTATTTTTTAAAACCTCACCTATGCAATGCTTCATTATCTTAGTAGCGAATTTAAAAATCTCTCTGCCATTCATAGTTATTTTGTTTTCATTAACGTCTTCTCTTCCATTAAATATATTATTTAATGGAACAGCAGAGCAGGCTAAAAATTCACCACGAGTCCCGTCTGAACCAGTAAAAACTGATATAATACCTTTTTCATCGCTTCTTTGAAGTACAGCAGCACCTGCCGCATCACCAAACAGAACACAGGTATTTCTATCGCTCCAATCCATTATTTTTGATAAAACTTCAGCTCCTATAACTAGTGCTGTTTTTGCTTGACCAGTTTTTATAAACTGTGTTGCAGTATTAACTGCATAAATAAATCCTGTGCAAGCAGCTGAAATATCAAAACAAGTAGCATTCACAGCTCTAAGCTCCTTTTGAACAAGACAAGCTGTTGAAGGAAAAAAGTAATCTTGAGTTGCAGTTGCAAGTATAATTAAATCCAACTCTTCCGGTTTTATATTTGAATTTTCTAAAGCTATTTTAGCGGCATTTATTGCAATAGTAGACGTGTTTTCATCTTTAGAAATTCTTCTTTCCTTGATACCTGTTCTTTCACTTATCCATTTATCATTGGTATCTACAAATTGCGCTATATCGTCATTTGTAACAACATTTTCCGGTACATAGCTCCCAGTACCTATAATTTTAACTTCATACATAGCATTATTCCTTTTCCCTTTTTTTATCATTCTTTATATTGTATTCAGACCTAAAAAACTCATTTAGCTTTGCTAATGCACAAGCTAATAGTTTTTCTTCTTCTTCCGATAATCCTTTAATAGTGGCCTTAACCATATCTGAATGGAACTTTTCATGTACTCTATATGCCAGTTTACCCCTTTTAGTCAAAGTAATTTTTACTACTCTTCTGTCCTTATCGTCTCTCTTTCTTTCCACATAACCTTTTTTAACCAAATTGTTAATGGCCGTTGTGAGAGTTCCTACTGTTATATCCAAATCAGCAGCTACTTCTGACATAGTTCTTGGTACATACATACCTATAGTTTCTATAGTGTGAATTTCAGTTACTGTTAAATCACTTAACTTACCAGATTTAAGTGCTGTTTGTTCTATGGCCAATATATCATCAAAGATATCTACCAATAATTCATTTACAATATCTTTTATGGACTTATTCACTATATCACCATTTCTATCAAATATTTAGTTTTAAAATTCAAGCATTTATTTCGATTGTCAAATATTTTGACAATCAAAGTATATCTGAAAAATATTACTCTGTCAACTCTTTATGCATTTAGCAATGTTTTGGTGCACTCCATTACTTATAAAGCTTCAACCTTTATATTGATGTTGTTCATTATGATTTTTCCATACGCCCCCTTAAAGTCAAAAACTTGTATTCAATATGTATCTTACTATATGTAAATTTATCAGTAAACTTAAAATGTTTAAACTTTTTGTTAATTTCACAGGCATTAGGTTTATATTGAAAATAAAACTATACACACACTTAATAACATTCCCATATATTTCTCCGAATATTATTAATTTTCTGTATACATTTTCACGTTTAATTAATCTTCACTATTGTATATAATATAAAGTGAAGATTGATTCAGCAACTAACAATTCAATATAAGATTGAGTAAAATCCTATATTTTGTTATAATTAAACATCACAAATACTATATATAGTATTTAAAGAAAGGTAGCGATTACATGAGTACATTCATGTTCAAACATAAGGATTCAGAATATACACTGGTCAGTAATATATTTATAGATAAATATATGATTGAGGCTAAAGGAGAATATATTAAAATATATCTTTTGGGCCTTAGATATTGTTTATCTGGTGAACTAGGTATAAATTCCACAAGTATAGAATCAGTTCTAAATTTAACTGAAAATGAAATTATAGATGCATGGATTTATTGGAACCATATGGGCGTAATCAAAATGACTCAAATTGATTCTATGGGTAATTACTCTATAGAATTTTTAAATTTGAATAAGTTAACAGATGAAGAGTTAGCTGAAGACAATTTAAGCCTTGTTTCAAAATTAGAAAACACCTCCATAAAAGATATGATGGAAGATATAGAAAAACTTCTTGGAAGACCTTTGTCCAGTAAAGAAATGACTATGTATCTAAGCTGGCAAAAAGATTATAACTATACTCCTGAAATAATTCTTCTTTTGATTCAATATAGTGTATCAAAAGGTAAAACTGATTATAGATATATAGAACAGATAGCCATTGCATGGCACGATGCTAAAATACGAACTATCGACGATGCTCAGGTTTTTATAAAGAAACATGAGGACAAATGGCTAAATATTAAAAAGATATTAAAATATCTTGGAGTACAAACCAATGAAGTAATGAAACCTCAGGAGCAGCTTCTTGAAAAGTGGCTGAATGTGTATAAATTTCCTTTAGAAGTAATATATAAAGCTTGTGATATATGCTTTGAGAGAATAAACAAAGCTGACTTTAAATATATTGATGCTATTTTAAATAATTGGTTTAAGAGTAATATTAAAACCCTTGAAGATATAGAAAAGAAAGATAAAACAAAAACAAATTTCAAAAAAAATAGTTTTTATGGAAATACTAATAAAGATACCTTCAACAATTATGAGCAGCGTTCTTACGATTACGATGACTTAGAAAAAAAATTATTAGGATGGGATAACAATGATTAAAGGCTATCAAGCTGAAATATTAAAAATGTACGATAACATTAGAACCTATGAAGAAAAAGCATTGAAAAACAGAAGAAAGGAAATTTACGATAAATTTCCTTTGCTTTCTGAGTTAGATAAAAAAATAAATACACTCTGTGTACAATTAGCTACAAGTTCTTTTAAGTCTATAGAAAACCGTGAAGAATTTCTAAAAAACTTAAAAGAACAAATAACCGATTTAAGAATACAAAAATCTGAATTCTTAGTTTCTCACGGCTATGATATGGATTATCTAAATTTACAATATAGATGTAAAAAATGTAAGGACACAGGGTTTATTGGAACAACACGTTGTGCATGCTATAAACCAAAGCTTGTTAAGCTATATTATAAGGATTCAGAACTTAGCCAGTTATTGAAAAATAATAATTTCAATAACTTTAAATACAATTATTATTCTTCAAATCGTACCAATGATAATATGAAAAGTCCAAGAAAGAATATAGAAGAAATAGTAAAAATTAGTATGTATTTTATAGAAACCTTCTCACACTCAAAGGATAATTTATTGTTTTATGGAAACTCTGGTACAGGTAAAACTTTTTTAACTAACTGCATAGCAAAAGAATTATTGGATAGAGGATATTTAGTAATTTATAAAACTGCTGAAGAACTGATTAAAAATCTTAGAGAAATACGTTTGGAGAATAATCAGGATCTAGAAGGTTTGCTTGTAGACTGTGACCTTTTAGTAATTGATGATTTAGGTACCGAACAAATAAATAATTTTTCCAAAACAGAGTTATTCAATCTTCTAAATACAAAGCTGTTAAAAGGCAAAAAGATGATTATTTCTACAAATTATACTATTGAAGGCCTTTCAAAGACATATTCTGAAAGAATAACCTCAAGACTCTTTGGTAATTTTACTTTATGCAAATTCTATGGTGAAGATATTAGAGTTAAGATAAATCTGAGCAGAATGAAAAGTTTTTAAATATAATCAAAAGAATATTTTCAAAAACAAGGAGTATAAAAAACGCAAAGTCCTATTATAATACTTTGCGCCCTCCCACAGTTTTTGCCATATTTATATCAATTTTCTTTACATTCTAATATCTCTTTTTTCATCAAATTTAAATAACTCTTTATCAAATTTAACATTAGATCTCATAGTATAATCAATACATTTATATACTAATACTTTATTGTCCTGAATATGCTTTTCCTCTGCCTTTAATATGATTCCTGTTTCATTATCATACCAGTATTTAGATTCAAAACGCTTTCCTGTTAAATTTATTATAGTTTCTGACTGAAGAATTTTTTTCCCTTTATAATTTACATACTCCATGTTACCCAAACTTACATTATTATCCTCTTGAAAATATCCATTCTTATAAGGATAAACTCCATTATGCTTTTCAGTAAAGTTTTCAATACTCTGCAATTCATCTTTATCTGCATTATATTCGTAAAACATATCTTCCTTTTTATCATAAATACTTACTTTTTTAAATTTATTTTTATTCACATCATATAATTCTTTACGTGAATTTCCATCTTGAAAATATATTTTTTCTATATAATCATAATTACTATCATATTTGTCCGTATAATGGATTTCCATATAAAATCCCTGGCTGCAATAGTTTTTAGCTTTTTGATTCAATTCCTTAAGTATAGATATGTTTTCATAACTTCCAGGTATATATTTATATTTTTCTATGATTTGCTTGTCTATTTTAGTGCCATATAGACACCTGAAATCTAATAATGGTAGTAAAATAGCTAAAATAACAAATATTTTTTTTTGATAATGTATCATCTATTTCCTCCTTACCATCATACTTCTATTAAAGTATAAATTGAAAATGTATATGGAATTTATGTAACTTGTAAAAAAGTTGTAAATTTACCTCATGACTAACAATTCTAATACTATTGTTAGGTGGTAGGAAAAGATATACTACTATTAAACTGAAAGCTAACCAAAAATAAGCCTAAAAATACATAGCTGTATCTTTAGGCTTTGATTTTCATATTAAAGTTATTATTTTTGAATATAAAAAAAACCTTAAGCTTAATACTTAAGGTTTTTTGGTGCTGGCACCAGGACTTGAACCCGGAACCTACTGATTACAAGTCAGTTGCTCTACCAGTTGAGCCATGCCAGCTTATGTGGCGACCTAGAAGGGACTCGAACCCTCGACCCCCGGCGTGACAGGCCGGTACTCTAACCAACTGAGCCACTAGGCCAAATTGTTTATGGTGGGCACAACAGGGCTCGAACCTGTGACCCCCTGCTTGTAAGGCAGGTGCTCTCCCAGCTGAGCTATGCGCCCATAAACTAATGGTGACTCCTAGGGGAATCGAACCCCTGTTACCACCGTGAAAGGGTGGTGTCTTGACCGCTTGACCAAGGAGCCAAATTATAAAATTTATTATTTAAATGGTGCTGGCACCAGGACTTGAACCCGGAACCTACTGATTACAAGTCAGTTGCTCTACCAGTTGAGCCATGCCAGCTTATGTGGCGACCTAGAAGGGACTCGAACCCTCGACCCCCGGCGTGACAGGCCGGTACTCTAACCAACTGAGCCACTAGGCCAAATTGTTTATGGTGGGCACAACAGGGCTCGAACCTGTGACCCCCTGCTTGTAAGGCAGGTGCTCTCCCAGCTGAGCTATGCGCCCATAAACTAATGGTGACTCCTAGGGGAATCGAACCCCTGTTACCACCGTGAAAGGGTGGTGTCTTGACCGCTTGACCAAGGAGCCATGTTTATCTTTCGTTTAACATCCCTGCGAGCTTGTTTCGCATTTCGTTACCCGACGAAGAATATGATACCGTAATTTTGATCAAGAGTCAACACTTTTTTTATATTTTTTTTTATTTTTTTATTTTTTTTTTATTATTAGCCTTAATTTTTCTTTGTATTTGCTACTTTTTGTCGGAACCATAACCTATAGAATTCATTATTATTAAAGCAGTATCCTCGATAGCTCTCTTAGTTACATCTACAATTTTACAACGTGCTCTTCTCATTATTCTTTCAGCATATTCAATTTCATCGAATACTCTTTCTGCATTTGCATACTCAATTTCTTTATAATTTCTAATTTTACTTAATCTATGCTTTCTAATTTCCATAAGTTCTATGGGATCTATAGTAAGTCCAATAATCTTCTTTTTATCAATTTCAAATAAATCTTCTGGTACAGGTACTTCAGGCATCAACGGAATATTTAGTGCCTTTATTCCTTTATTAGCTAAATACATGCATAAAGGTGTTTTTGAAGTTCTTGAAAGACCAATTAATACAACATCTGCATGTTTTATACCACTGTGGTTCTTACTATCATCATATTGCATTGCGAATTCCATAGCCTCAATTTTTTTATAATACTCTTCGTCCATTTTCCAAACAGCACCTGGAGTATACTCAGGTTGTTTTCCAAGCATTCTTGATAAAGTACTTACACAAGGACCTAATATATTAATTATATTTATTCCTTTTTCTATACATCTTTGTACTAAAAATTCTCTGACATCAACTAATACCAGGGTTGAGACAACTGCAGAATTTTGAGGATCTTCTATACCATTAATGAATTCATTAACATCCTCAGCTGTTTTTACATAAGGCACTCTTTTAACTTGAATATTTCCTCTAAATTGATTAGCTGATGCCTTTGCAACTAATTCAGCCGTTTCACCTATTGAATCTGATACTGCATATAGAGTTAACATAAAATTTCCTCCTATCCTTTAGTAAGTAACCAAAAATCATCCTACATTTGCATAATACCCCTATTTTCAGTACATTTCAACTATTTTTCAGAAAATTAATTATATTTTTCATAATGTCTACAATTTTTATTTATGAACTGCTTTTATAATATTATTTTGCTTCTATTGAAAAAATATGTGATAGAATATACACATACTTATATAGATGATTGCAGAATTTAAAAAATAAAAATGTGGATAACTTTTAAAAATTCACTTGAAACTGTTCAAAAAAAAGGTACAACAAAAAGCCTTTTGATAAAAAGGTATGCGCAGCATGTAAGTTTAAATGTAATTGTGGATATGTTAATTAAGCTGCTATTTTAAGAAGTTTGCTGATACTTCTAATATATTCAGGCTTATCCATGGCGTAAGCCAGTATAACATTGATAAGCTTAGAGATAGCTGTTAAATATAAGTCAGCACGCATAGTAGTGGTATTTACTGTTCTTGGGTGTTCAA
>NZ_JAPPRQ010000079.1 GCF_026719745.1 Clostridium sp. ZS2-4 | reverse complement strand
TAAGTTTGTTGCCTGTATAGTGGCATTGCATGTTGATATTTAAGTATTAGAGTATGTGCAATTAGCTCATTTGAGGCCATGCTATTATAAAAAATAGTTTTAGGTGCTTCTGGTGAAACTATTTTACTTTCACCAGTGGATCTTTCGCATGTTTTACAAGCGTAGCTATAAATAACATGCTCCTCAATTATTAATTTAGCAGGAATGTATTTAACAATCTCTTTTCTAGATTTAACTCCGATAGGAGTAAGTTCTTCACCACATTCCTTGCAGTTAAGATCCTCACCTTCTAATTTATGTTCAACAACAACTCTTTCTAAATTAGCTAAATTGTCCTTCTTTCCAGTATAATTACTTTTCTTAGCTCTTTTATATGTAATTTCCTCTAAAGTAGGTTCTTCTACCTTTGAATCACTATGTTTTTCAGCCTCGTTAAAAAGAGATAATTGGTTAACATCTACTTGTTCACTGGATGCTCCAAATATCTTTCTATTTCTATTAGATATAACACCTTTTAAGAATTCTAATTCATTTTTAAGTCTTCTTATTTCTTTATCTTTTGAGCTTAATTCTTTATCTTTTTCATTAATTTCATTTTCCATTTTCTCAACTTTTTTAATTAATGCTTTTGTATTTTCATCAAGCTCATTAGTTAAAATTTCGTGACTCATAGTTACCTCACTAGTTTTATTTGATACCTTTATTATACCACAAAACCCTTGAAATCACTAGATTTCAAGGGCCTGAAATAGATATTTATTTAATAATAGTTACTTGCTTTTACAGGTTTAAATTTAGATTTTGTTCTTACTTCATAGCCTTTTAAAAGCCAACGTAATTCATCAACATTAATCTTTAATGCATCAGCAGCTGTGGCTGGCCATTTGAAGCGATTAGCTTCTAAACGATGATAATATAGCCAGAATCCTTCATCAAAGTGAAGAATTTTTAATTTATCCATTTGCTTGTTACAAAAAACAAATAGTGCTTTATCAAAAGGATCTAACTTAAATTGATTTTGCACTATCATAACTAACCCATCAATACTTTTTCTTAAATCCGTGTAGCCGCAGGCAAGATAGACTTTTTCTACCTTATCTATATTTAACATTTTAGAATTAACTCCTTAATTATTGATGTTATTAAAGTAGCTTCGCTAACAGGAATAAGTATATTAGCATTGCCTACATTAATTTTCACTTCTTTTAATGTAGATTTATCTTCTTTAATATTATCAACTTTACTATTCAAAGAAATAGCCTGAAAAATAGGTTCTTTACTTTCAGTTACTTTTTCTACTCTTTTTTTATGGTAATAAAATTGACTTTTATTAAGGTTATTTTCAGCACAGAAATCTTTCACTGTTATTGTATCTTTAATAGAGTTAAATTTATTTAAATATTCCTCCCAGGCAT
>NZ_JAPPRQ010000078.1 GCF_026719745.1 Clostridium sp. ZS2-4 | reverse complement strand
AGTTTTAAAGTTTATTCCTTTGCCTTCTAATTTTTGTCTTACTATACTTTCAAAGCCGTTGGTTATTCCTCCTAACAACATCTTTCCACCTAAGGCTTCGCCTACTCCAAAAGGTCCAAATATTGCTCCAGAGAATGCTCCTACAAAGGATTCTCGTCTTCCAGCTGCCATATAAGAGGAAATATCACTTACCTCTCCTCTTTGTTTATCTGATATTGCTTGACTTAATACTGCAGTTGTTCCTACTACTGCTGCATTTTAGCCCTTACCATGCCACCTTTCGGTGTTAAATTTGTTTTCTATTCTCAACTTTTGTTAATTACTACTTTAATCTAAATCCTAAAAACCAGCTACCGCTCATGCTTTCGCATGTTTTAATACAAAAACAGGAATTGGTTGCTTTTATGATTCCAATTCCTGCTGTTTTATTTCTGTTAATTACATTTTTTATATCTTTACCTGATATCTCGGCATAAATTACTAATAATTTCTATTTAATAACAATTCATTGAAGAAACTGGAATGAACATTAGTAAATTTTGTTTTATATTGTCACTAATTTAATAACTGTGTGTTTCGCAATTAGATTGGATTATCTGGATATTTCTCAATATATTTTTTTATTAATTCTTTTGATTTAATATCTTCAGGGATTTCATTTAAATATTTGTATTCCCAAATTATTAATTGATCACTAAAACTATAATCGGTATTAACCCAATCAGTATAATCAAAGTGCACTTTTAGTTTTCCTGTTCTCTCTAGCATTAATGTAAATGAATACCATAATTCTTGTTCCTCATTTTTAAAGATTTCCCTCATTCTTTTTACTAATGCATATAGTTTTCTATCATTTGCTTCAAATTCTTTTTCATCAATATTATATTCATAAGGAATTTCTAAACTATACTTGTACCCTTCAACATCAGATTCAGGTTTATAAAAGAAATAAGTTCCTCCACCTGTCTCTGATATCTGAGCATAAAAGTAAAATTTACTCCAATTCTCTGGTATCATCTCATTAACTGTTTCAGCAATTTCTCTATATAAACCATTTAATTTTTTTTCCATATATCTCAACCTCCTGCTTGATTCTCAATTGTTCTCTTAATCAGCTTTTTCCCTTCAATCTTATAAACTACCTTAAAGGAATCTGGTCTTAATGAATTGCCAGAATATATAGGTTCTATTTTTACAGAAACTTTTTTTGGTGGTATTTCTTTCAATGCATCCGCCCACTCAGTCTCCATCTTATACCATTCACCACCAGAACGATTAATTTGGCTATTTTGAGCAACAAGATTATCAATATCACCCGAACCAT
>NZ_JAPPRQ010000076.1 GCF_026719745.1 Clostridium sp. ZS2-4 | reverse complement strand
GGGGCTTCTTGGTATATCCAAGAACTTTTCCTGCTTCTACGACCTCGTAACCTACTATCTCCACAGGCTATCCCCGTAAAACCTACGGTTCTTATTTTATGCTATATCCAATAATCCTTGTTTTAGAATATTTTTACTAGCATTTATATCTCTATCATGAATGCTTCCGCATTTAGGACATTTCCATTCTCTTATTTGTAATGGCATATCTTCCATAACATACCCACATTTACTGCAAGTTTTTGATGATGGATACCATCTATCTATTTTATGAAGATTTCTTCCGTACCACTTTGCTTTATAATCAAGTATAGTAACAAATTTATTCCAGCTTACATCTAAAATACTTTGTGCTAGTTTATCATTCTTCATCATATTCTTTACTGCTAAATCTTCAAGAACTATAACTTGGTTTTCGCTTATAATTCTTTTAGATAATTTATGAATAAAATCTAAGCGTTGATTTTTTACTTTCTCATGTAATTTAGCAACTTTTTTTCTTTGTTTGTGGAAATTATTACTTCCCTTTTGTTTTCTGCTTAGTTTTCTTTGCTCTTTCGCTAATCTTTCTAATGATTTTTTTAGATATTTTGGATTTTCTATTTTTTCACCATTAGACAATATTGCAAAATGGCTTAAGCCTAAATCTATTCCAATATTTTGAGCTACTTTCTCTAAAGGCTCTACTTCTGTTTCAACACATATAGATACAAAATATTTTCCACTGGGATTTTTAGAAACTACAGCATTTATTATTCTTCCATAAGCAAATCTATGAACTTTTGCCTTTATCCACTTTAATTTAGGTAACTTTATTTTTCCTTTATTTATCTCAATATTGTTATTTACAAAATTACTTGTATAACTCTTATAGTTATCTCTTTTACTTTTGAATTTCGGTCTATCTGCTCTACCTTCAAAGAAATTTTTGAAAGCAGTATCAAGGTTTCTTAGTGACATTTGTAGTGATGTACTATCAACTTCTTTAAGCCATACAAATTCTTTTTTCATACTTGGAAGTTGATTTTGTTGTTCAGTATATTTCATACATCTTTTTTCGTTTTTATATACTTCATTTCTTTGATTTAAGAAATGATTATATACAAATCTTGAACACCCGAAAGACTTTTCAATAATTTCTCTCTGATTTTCATTTGGATATATCCTGAATTTGTATGCTTTATTGATTTTCACTACTTTCACCACCTTTACTTTTTACCTTGACTCTGAATATATTTCTTT
>NZ_JAPPRQ010000075.1 GCF_026719745.1 Clostridium sp. ZS2-4 | reverse complement strand
ATTTAAAATGGCAAGAGCAAAGTTTGAAAGAACAAAACCACACGTAAATATAGGAACAATAGGACACGTAGACCACGGAAAGACAACAACAACAGCAGCAATAACAATGACATTAGCAAAATCAGGTGGAGCACAAGTACAAAACTACGAAGATATAGATAAAGCACCAGAAGAAAAAGAAAGAGGAATCACAATCAACACAGCACACGTTGAATATGAAACAGAAAACAGACACTATGCACACGTTGACTGTCCAGGACATGCTGACTACGTAAAGAACATGATCACTGGAGCAGCACAAATGGATGGAGCTATCCTAGTAGTATCAGCAGCAGATGGTCCAATGCCACAAACAAGAGAACACATACTACTAGCATCAAGAGTTGGAGTTAACCACATAGTAGTATTCTTAAACAAATCAGACCAAGTAGATGATCCAGAATTATTAGAATTAGTAGAAATGGAAATAAGAGAATTATTAAGCGAATATGGATTTGATGGAGACGGATGTCCAGTAGTAACAGGATCAGCGTTAAAAGCAATTGAAGATGGCGATGATCAATGCATACTAGACTTAATGGCAGCAGTAGATGAATACATACCAACTCCAGAAAGAGCTACTGACCAACCATTCTTAATGCCAGTAGAAGATGTATTTACAATTACAGGAAGAGGAACAGTTGCAACAGGAAGAGTTGAAAGAGGAATTCTTCATGTAGGAGACGAAATACAAATCGTAGGAATGAAAGAAGAAATAGGAAAGACAACATGTACAGGAGTAGAAATGTTCAGAAAGATGCTTGACGAAGCAATGGCTGGAGATAACATCGGAGCATTATTAAGAGGTGTTCAAAGAGATGAAATCGAAAGAGGTCAAGTATTAGTAAAACCAGGAACAATAACTCCACACAAGAAATTTGTAGGTCAAGTATATGTATTAAAGAAAGAAGAAGGTGGAAGACACACTCCATTCTTTAATGGATACAGACCACAATTCTACTTTAGAACAACAGACGTTACAGGATCAATCAACTTACCAGAAGGTGTAGAAATGGTTATGCCTGGAGACCACATAGACATGACAGTAGAATTAATAACTCCAGTAGCAATGGAAGCTAACTTAAGATTCGCTATCAGAGAAGGTGGAAGAACAGTTGGTTCAGGAGTTGTTACTACTATAACTGAATAGTT
>NZ_JAPPRQ010000074.1 GCF_026719745.1 Clostridium sp. ZS2-4 | reverse complement strand
TTACCTAAGTTTCGTACAAACAAAACTTTATTAGTTTCCATATTATAGTTTCCAAAAAATAAATAGTGGATAATACCAAGCCTTGAAGTATAATTTTCTTACCACAAAAAAATTAAGAAAGGCAGGTATTATCCTATGAATAATTTTACCTTTACTCAAGATAACTGTAAAGAAGAAACTACTTCCACTTGGTTAATTGCAGTAATGCAATTTGGTCTTAAAATTAATTTTTTCAAGCCATTTGAGACCTTTAAGATTAAAATGAAGGAAGTAAAATACTCCGTATATCAAAAACTTATTGTCATTATGATGTCTATAGTAATTGGTTGTGAAACAACTAAAGACATCAATGAAAAACTTGGTGTAGAAAAACTTGCTCTAAACTTGTTTGATATGAGTACAGTACCAGATCAATCACAAATTAATGAGCTAATTAGACGATTTGATTCTGATAGCATACATCAATTGCAAGATATTCATCATCATCTTTTTATGGAACACAGTAACTCAGTCCACTCCCATACGAAAGTAGTCGTAGACTGTGATCAAACAGGTCTAATTGCTAATGGCAAGACCTTTGAACTAGCTGAAAAAGGCTACTTCGCTAAGAAAAAAAATCAAAGTGGATATCAGCTAGCTGCCGCTTTTACAGGTGAACATTCTGAAACAGTTGCAATGTTTTTAGATTCTGGAAACACTCATTGCACTGACCACTACACTGACTTACTAAAGGCTATATTATCTAAATATAAAGAGCAGCTTCATAATGATAACTTAATCTTAAGAACTGATAGTGGCTTTGGTTCATCAGATAACGTTGAAAAGCTACTTTCAATTCCTAAATTAAAATTTATTACCAAAGGATACTCTACTAGAACAGCTAGCAATCTTGCAAAAGACATACATTATTCAGAATATACTCAAGCCGATAAGGCTGCATGGGTTTTTGAACTTCCTGAAAATAATGGTGTTAGACATATTATAGT
>NZ_JAPPRQ010000073.1 GCF_026719745.1 Clostridium sp. ZS2-4 | reverse complement strand
TTCAGCTGAATCAAATATAAAAGTTGAAGTTCTGTATATAGGAGTAGCTAGTGCTCCGTATTGTTTGTCACCTACATGTCCGCCGTGTATTGCTTTAGTACCAAAACCCATATTTGCCATATGTTCTCTATTCATTTATATCTCCCCTTTAAATTTATTTATATCAATGTTATACATATTAACGTTTACACAAATAATATAAGCAAGGTATATGCCAACTTTTTACAATGCTGGAATAAGTGTTGTTAAAGAAATATATTCGTCAAAACACAAAAGAATTGTAAACCTTTTCAACCACATTAAATAAAAAAACGGAAAGTTATTTTTACGTTCGTAAAAGAAACTTTCCATAATTTAAACACTAACCTATTTAACTATTAAATCTAAAGCATGTTTTAAGTCTGCGATTATATCTTCAGTAGTTTCAAGACCAACTGACAATCTAACTAATCCATCACTTATTCCAGCAGCAGCTCTTTCTTCGGCTGTATATGGAGAGTGAGTCATTGAAGCAGGATGTTGAATTAATGTTTCACCATCACCTAAGCTTACTGCAAGGCTAGCTAAATGGAGATTATTCATAACAGTTCTTCCTTCTTCAATTCCACCTTTAAGTTCAAAAGCAATCATAGCACCAGGTAATCTCATTTGTTTTTTAGCCAATTCATGATATTCAAAGCTTTCAAGACCAGGATAATAAACTTTTTCAACTGCTGGATGAGCTTCTAAGAACTCAGCAACTTTCATTGCATTAGAGCAGTGTTTCTCCATTCTGATTTCTAGAGTTTTCATTCCTCTTAGTATTAAGTAAGCATCGTCAGCACTTAATACAGCTCCAGTCATATCTTTAATGCCAAATAATTTAACTTGTGTAATGAAATCAGCTTTACCAGCTGCAAATCCTGCAACAACATCTCCGTGTCCATTCAAGTATTTAGTTGCAGAGTGAAGAACAACATCAGCACCTAATTCTAATGGCTTTT
>NZ_JAPPRQ010000072.1 GCF_026719745.1 Clostridium sp. ZS2-4 | reverse complement strand
CCCAACAACAAATATAGAAAGGAGCTTTAACATGAATGATATAATTTTAGATGATTTAAAATTAAATTTCAAGCAAATAGAGAAAGAAGTTTTTGGTATTGTCTGCGAAGCAGGTTTGGCAATGATTGAAATAGAAATGACCCCAGGTGCATTGAACATAAAAGGTGGAAGTAAAGAACCCCTCAGCATAAGCTTTGATGATAAGGTAGGAGTAACAATAAAAAGCCCTAAAAAGTTAAGATTAAATGCAGATGAAGAAATAATAATGAAAACACCACAAAGTGTAAAAGTAAAAGGAGAAAGTCAAATACTTGCAGCCAAAACAAAAACACAAAGTGGGTTTTCAATGGAAACAGACATGCACTTTTTATCCAATAATGTAATAAAAGAAGGAACTAATAGGGAAACATATCCACCTTTTAATGATGAACCAATAGCAGGTAGAAAACCAGTACCACCGGAACTGCCTAAGGAAGAAAAGAAAGGGTTTAGTTGGGGAAAGCTAGCTAAAGGAGTCTTAGCAGGACTTGCAGTGGTAGCAGCAGTAACAGTAGCAGCAGTAGCAATAGCGGTAACAGCTGGAGCAGCTGCAGCAGTAGTAGGAGCAATCGCAGCAGGGGCAGCAGTAGCAGGAACAGCGGCAGTATTAAGTCAAGCAATATCAGATAAACAACGAGGAGAGGTAAGTGATATTTCCTCTTATATGGCTGCTGGAGGACGAGAATCCTTTGTAGGAGCAGTCTCCGGAGCAATATTTGGACCTTTTGGAGTAGGTGAAGCCTTAGGTGGAAAGATGTTGTTAGGAGGAATAACCAACGGAGCCGAAAGTATATTAAGACAAATATTAGAAGGCAAAGGAATAAACTTTAAAACTGTACTAACTGATTTTGGAATAGGAGCAGGAACAGCAGCAGCATTCCATGGAGCAGAAAAATT
>NZ_JAPPRQ010000071.1 GCF_026719745.1 Clostridium sp. ZS2-4 | reverse complement strand
TGATGCTTAAAATAAAAAATACACATTTGTCACTAATATGATATTTTAGAAAAGTCTATGAAAACATAGACTTTTCCTTAAAAAACTATATCTTGTAAAAATTTTGAAGCTTAGCTTTATGACATTGGGCCTACGGCCGCAAAGATAAATTCGCTAAGGTGCTTTCTCTGAGGAATTGTTAAATATAAAGTTAATTTTAAAACCAGAAAAAAATTGTTAATAGATTTATCATATGGTATAGTATTTTTTGTAGACATTTTAATCATCCTTTGTAAGTGTTTTGTCGCAAAAATATATTACAATATGATGATCAAAATGTCTATTTTTTTATTTCTATGTGTTGTAAAAATTTGTTAGCTAAAATGCACGTTTATAGTATCTACTAACAGTAGATAATATTTAGTTATTAAATACACAAAAGATACACTTATGATTCAAACCAGAGCTAAAGAAAAAGCACATGAGAAAGGGGAGTTTTTGTGTGTACTATACTTTTATTAGAAGATGATATTAAACAAAGAAACAATTTAAAGAAAATGCTTTATGAAACAAATGAAAAATTAAAATTTTATGAGGCGGAGGATAAGGATGAAGCTTTAGACATATGCAAGAGAGTAGCAATAGATATTTTCTTTGTAGATATTTCACTTAAGAATTCTTCAGGATTAGATTTTGCAGTAGAAATTAGAGAAATGACTAAATATGAGTTGAGTTGGATTATATTTTTAACAACTCATATGGAGTATATAACTCAGGCGTTTAAGAAAATACATTGTTATGACTATGTTTGTAGTGGTATACTAAAGTTGTAACACCTCAGTCGAATAAATGATATAATTTATTTCAGAAAAGAGGTTACGACAATGAAAAAACGAAGATACGAATCAGAATTTAAAAATAAGATTATACGCCT
>NZ_JAPPRQ010000070.1 GCF_026719745.1 Clostridium sp. ZS2-4 | reverse complement strand
TAATCTTTCAAGGCAAACTCTATGCAATTGGACTATGTCTGCAGCGACAGCTCTAGAACCTATATATAAACATATGAAAAAAGAATTGCTTAGCCATAATTACATTAATGCCGATGAAACAACTTTAAAGGTAATTAATGATAACGGTAAGGATTCAAAAACCAAGAAATATATGTGGTTATATATGAGTAATACCAACTCTAAGCCTGTGATCTTATATGATTACCAAAGCACTAGATCAAGTTCTTGCCCTAAAAATTTCTTAGGAGATTTTAAAGGTTTTCTCCAAACGGATGGATATAATGGATACAATTCCGTTAGCGGAGCTACAAGGGTATATTGCTTAGCTCACATAAGAAGATACTTTCATAATATAATAGTAGATTTAGATAAAGAAGCCCTAAAAAATTCTAGAGCAATAATAGGGTTTAATTATTGTGAGCAAATATATAAGCTTGAAAAAGAACTTAGAGAATCTTATTCAAGTGATGAAAATTATTATGATATTAGATTTAAAATAAGATCTGAGAAACTAGCTCCAATTATAGATAATTTTATTCATTATGTTGAAAGAGAAATAAAAGATGCTCTTCCAAGAAGTCCGTTAGGTAAGGCACTTGATTATGCTAAAAAGCATTTACCAGGATTAAAAAATGTATTATTAGATGGTTCTTTAGAGGTAGATAATAATGCAGCCGAAAGAGCTATCAAACCTTTTGTAATAGGTAGAAAAAACTTCCTTTTTGCAAATACTGCTAAAGGTGCAACTTCTAGTGCTAATATTTATAGTATTGTTGAAACCGCCAAGGCAAATAATTTAGTTGTAGAAAGATACTTAGTTTATCTGTTTGATAATCTATCAAAGATAGATATAAAAGATAGCGAAAATCTAGAGAATCTCATGCCTTGGTCT
>NZ_JAPPRQ010000007.1 GCF_026719745.1 Clostridium sp. ZS2-4 | reverse complement strand
TACTAGCTATAACTGGCGAAAATTTTTGTTCTTATTATCATCTTCAATAATTAAAGATGAAGTTAAACAATTGACATCTGATGATAGAGTCAATGTACTTATCATTGATGATTCATTCTACAGTAGGGCAAGAAGTAAATCAGTGGAATTATTAGCAAATGTATTTGATCATGTTGATAGAAAATATAAAAAAGGGTTCAGGATGCTCACTTTAGGCTGGTCTGATGGGAACACATTCNGCAGCTTACGCATTACCAGCAAGTTATGTTTTATTTGATAGCTGGTTTACTTACCCAAAAACATTAATCAAGATACTTAATTTAAATCTTCACACAATAGCAATGGTTAAAGCAATGCCCAAAGTTTTTTATACTTATGAAGGTAAAAAATATAATCTCAAATCATTATATTCTATCCTAAAGAAAAAACGTGGTAAGGCTAAAATTAAGGCTTCTGTAATCGTACAGAATGGTGAAGATGAACAGGCTACGCCTATAATTGCAAAAATAGTGTTTGTAAAAGACAGAAATAAATCTAGAAACTGGCTAGCATTAATTTCTACAGATACAACATTAACAGATGAAGAAATAATAAGA
>NZ_JAPPRQ010000069.1 GCF_026719745.1 Clostridium sp. ZS2-4 | reverse complement strand
TTTTTTTTGAAGGACTTTTGAAAAAAGATTACAGTATTTCAAAACAAGCTTTTTCAGAAAACAGGCAAAAAATTAATCCTAAAGCATTTGTTGAATTAAATAATAGGATAAACCAAATTATTTATGAAGAATGCAATGAATATGAACTTTGGAATGGGTACAGGCTTAGTGCAATAGATGGAACTACAATAGAGTTACCAAATACAGAGTTATTACGTAATGAATTTGGATATGCTAAAAATCAGTATGCAGAAGTCGCCGTTGCCAGAGGAACTGCTTCTTGTATATTTGATGTACTAAACAAAATTATTATAAAGAGTAAAATAGATAGATATAAAACTTCTGAAAGAAAAATGGCTATGGAATTGATTTCAGAAATGAAACAAGATAATAACTCGTTTAAGGATTTAATCTTATTTGACAGAGGATATCCAAGTCAAGAGCTTATATCTAAATTAATGGATATGAATATATGTTTTGTAATGAGACTTAAAAACAGCACTTTTAAAAAGAAAATTGATCCTACAAAACAAGACCAAATAATAGAAATTAAGTATAATAATAAAATATACAGTGTAAGAATAATAAAATTTGACCTTGAATCAGGAGTAGAAGAAGTTTTAATAACTAATCTGTTTGATGAGTCTATGACTGAAAGTGATTTTAAGGAATTATATTTTATGAGATGGGGAATAGAAATAAAATATGATGAACTGAAAAATAGACTTGAAGTTGAGAATTTTACAGGTACAACTAAAATAGCAATAGAACAAGACTTCTATGCATCTATTTATCTATCAAACATGGTTGAATTAGCACGAAAAGATAGTGATGAAATTATAGCAGTTGAAAGAGAAAATAAA
>NZ_JAPPRQ010000068.1 GCF_026719745.1 Clostridium sp. ZS2-4 | reverse complement strand
GATTTAGCAAAAGAATTATTAGCATACGGAGCAGATAAAGTAATATATGCTGAAGATGAAAAATTAGCACATATTACAACAGATGCTTATGCTAGAGTAATTTGTGATTTAATTAACGAAAGAAAGCCAGAAATAATGTTCATAGGAGCTTCTTTCATAGGAAGAGACTTAGGACCAAGAGTTGCAGGAAGACTTTCAACAGGATTAACTGCTGACTGTACAGCATTAGATATAGAAGAAGAAACAAACCACTTAATGATGACAAGACCAGCATTCGGTGGAAACTTAATGGCAACAATCATGTGTACAGAACACAGACCACAAATGGCAACAGTAAGACCAGGAGTATTTGACAAATTAGCAAAAGATGAATCTAAAATAGATGAATCTAAGATAGAAAAAATATCTGCAACTATACTTGAAGAAGATATGAGAATAAAAGTATTAGATGTAGTAAAAATTGCTAAAGAAGTAGCAGACATCAGTGAAGCTGAAGTAATCGTAGCAGGTGGAAGAGGAATGGCAAATAAAGAAAACTTCCAAATCCTTAACGAACTTGCAGAAGTACTTGGTGGAACAGTAGCAGGATCAAGAGCAGCAACTGATAATGGTTGGGTAGACCATGCATTACAAGTTGGTCAAACTGGTAAAACAGTAAGACCTAAAGTATATGTTGCATGCGGAATCTCTGGAGCAATCCAACACTTAGCTGGAATGCAAGATAGTGAATACATAATCGCTATCAACAAAGATGCAGAAGCTCCAATCATGAAAGTTGCAGATTTAGGATTAGTTGGAGACTTAAATAAAGTAATTCCAGAATTAATAGCTCAAATAAAAGCT
>NZ_JAPPRQ010000067.1 GCF_026719745.1 Clostridium sp. ZS2-4 | reverse complement strand
TTAAAAGACCAAATTTATAAAAGTATCCAAAATGACCATTAACAAAATCTAACCTAATATTAGAATTAGCTTGTGCAAATTTCGGCATATTCTTATATGCGGCAGCATAAGGATTGAAACTTTTTTTGTTTGTGGCTTTAGCATAAGATTTTTGTCTATTAATTTCGGATACCAGTGTTTTTGGATTATTTTCTTTAACTCTTGGTTTTAAGCCAGAAGTATCATATATAAGCATAGAATTAAGACCTTTATAGGGAGAATTATCTGGAAGATCATTATTGATTTCTTCACAGATATTAATAACTTTAGGAACCATGGAATCAAATAAATTAGCAATATCAGTTTCAAAGTTAGTTTTAAATCTACTGAAAAAAGACTCATCTGGTACCGAATTATAGAAGCCACAAAATTCTCTTATTTCAGTAGAAAATACAAGAAATAGATTTAACAATACGGTAGTAGGTATATGAAAAATTTGCATTAAAATTAGAGCTGATAATACAGAAGAAAGTGTATATTCTCTATTCCTGCCTAAATCGGCATAATAATGTTCTGTAAAAGAACTAGGAATAAAGCTTTCAATATCAAAATTGTCAGAAAGCAAAGTTATGAACCCAACAGGTTGCTTTGAAGCGAAAGCTTTTAAATCAGATACCTGTTCAAAAAAATTAAGTTGTTTATTTTTATTAAGACAAAACATGTTTGTTCTCCTCCTCTGTGGTGTTTGGTTTTATGTGGTGTAATTCTATTATGTCGCAGTGGAGGAAAATATAAAAGCCTAACGGCTTAAAAGTTAGGCAAATCAATGCTTGCAGAATTCTGCAAGCGACTA
>NZ_JAPPRQ010000066.1 GCF_026719745.1 Clostridium sp. ZS2-4 | reverse complement strand
GACTGCTACATGCGTAGGTTCGAATCCTGCTATCCCAGCCATTTGATTCACTAGCTCAGTCGGTAGAGCACTTGACTTTTAATCAAGTTGTCCGGGGTTCGATTCCCCGGTGGATCACCATTTAAAAATATATAATGATATGCGGGTATGGTTCAATGGTAGAACGTCAGCCTTCCAAGCTGAACACAGGGGTTCGATTCCCCTTACCCGCTCCAATTTCATTTTTTGTATTTAAGCGCCCATAGCTCAGTTGGATAGAGTGGCAGACTTCGAATCTGAAGGTCGTGGGTTCGACTCCCGCTGGGCGCACCATTATCAAGGCTTTTCGAGGTTTCGGAAGGTCTTTTTTTATGCAAATAACACAACCGTAACACAACCCCAATAAAATAACACATTAGATAACACAATTAGAAGAGATTAAATAAAATATAGTCACTAAGGTTTTGGCTGTTGATTTTATTCAATTAAAAAAGAAGCCTTGTGAAAGACTCCTTTAGTTCGTTATATGAGTTGGCTTGATTGCAATGTTGAGGGTAAAAAACAGCATATATATAAGCCTTACAAGTGAGAGTAAGTAAAATATTTTTAGGCAAAAAATAAGGAAAGGCCGCCAGCAATTACCTTGCCGGTAGGCCTTTTATTCATGTCAAAGACTTTTTATAATTATAGTTACCAAACAACAAATATAGAAAGGA
>NZ_JAPPRQ010000065.1 GCF_026719745.1 Clostridium sp. ZS2-4 | reverse complement strand
GAAACTTTTTTTGGTGGTATTTCTTTCAATGCATCCGCCCACTCAGTCTCCATCTTATACCATTCACCACCAGAACGATTAATTTGGCTATTTTGAGCAACAAGATTATCAATATCACCCGAACCATAAAATTGACTTCCTATTAAGTGACCACCATCATCATCAGGTAATCTGTCTCCCCTACCAGCAACTCTTTGCATTCCTGGCTTTCTATCTGCTTCTTTTAATATCAGATTATCTGCCTTTACGTCAACAATTCTTCCTAAATCATCCGTAGTATATTTATATCCATCTTCCGTCACATATCGAACATTAGGTGCAATTTCTTTTCTTCCCCTCTTTCCTTTAGTAAAATGGTCACCATAGTTTACTTCATTTATTTCTTTTATATCATTGACTTTACTTGAAGTTTTACCCTCATTTCCTTTAACATCTTCAATAATATCATCAATTTTATTTTCAAAAGAATCTTCACCTTTTTTTGTCATCTTAGAAACCTGATTTTTAAAGAAATTACTTTCTTCTGGTGATACATATAAATCACCTATACCTACACATTCTTCTTGCATACCAAAAGATTTTCTAATATTATATCCTACTCTATCCGTCAATTCATTAAGAGAATTTAAAGCATCATCTGCTTTTGATGCTCCTGCA
>NZ_JAPPRQ010000063.1 GCF_026719745.1 Clostridium sp. ZS2-4 | reverse complement strand
CGTACCGCAAACCGACACAGGTAGATGAGGAGAGAATCCTAAGGCCGGCGGAAGAATTACTGCTAAGGAACTCGGCAAATTGACCCCGTAACTTAGGGAGAAGGGGTGCCTACGAGAGTAGGCCGCAGTGAACAGGCCCAAGCAACTGTTTATCAAAAACACAGGTCTCTGCTAAAGCGTAAGCTGATGTATAGGGGCTGACGCCTGCCCGGTGCTGGAAGGTTAAGGGGAATGGTTAGTCTTCGGGCGAAGCCATGAACTTAAGCCCCAGTAAACGGCGGCCGTAACTATAACGGTCCTAAGGTAGCGAAATTCCTTGTCGGGTAAGTTCCGACCCGCACGAATGGCGTAATGATTTGGGCACTGTCTCGGCAGTAAATCCGGTGAAATTGAAGTGTGAGTGAAGATGCTCACTACCCGCGGTTGGACGGAAAGACCCCGTAGAGCTTTACTGTAGCTTAGCATTGAATTTCGGTATTGTCTGTACAGGATAGGTGGGAGACTTGGAAACAGGGGCGTCAGCTTCTGTGGAGTCAACCTTGGGATACCACCCTGACAGTATTGGAATTCTAACTGGCGGCCATGAATCTGGTCACAGGACATTGCTAGGTGGGCAGTTTGACTGGGGCGG
>NZ_JAPPRQ010000062.1 GCF_026719745.1 Clostridium sp. ZS2-4 | reverse complement strand
GTATATCATCTGAATTTCTTCTTGTCAACAACTTTTTTGAATTTTTTTAATTTTCTCAAATCATCTTAATTCATACTTTGTTGTTTCCTCTCCGCCGCTCTCGCGACGACAAGGAATATCTTATCATGAATCTTAGACTAATATAATTCAATATATCTCACTATATTAAATTACACTATATTTCCTATGTTTTTCTTCATTTTTCTTCATTATTCTCATACTGATACGCAAGGATAAGTATACTTCACTACAAGAATGTTGTAACATTCTTATAGTCGCCAGTAACCAATCCACCACATAAAAAAAAGATAAAAGCAATTAAGAGCAATTAGATAAAATTAAAATAAAATAGACTCAAAGTGATATTATATCTACTTTAAAGTCTATTTTATTATTTTAACTTTAGTTTTTCACAAGCAAAATATTTTAAAATACACACAAAAAAGCACTAAGCTTTTGCTTAGTGCTTTTATCTTACCCGGCGGCGACCTACTCTTCCACACCGTCTCCAGTGCAGTACCATCGGCGCTTTGAAGCTTAACCTTCGTGTTCGGAATGGGAACGGGT
>NZ_JAPPRQ010000061.1 GCF_026719745.1 Clostridium sp. ZS2-4 | reverse complement strand
GATTTAACTCTTAATAGAAGATACTATATTGATAAGAATACAAAGCAAGGAGTTTTTCTTCTAGATAAAGTCTTGGATTTAAACTTAGTAGGAAGAACTAGTCAAAATTTAATTGAGAGAATGATTGATAGTGCAGCTGATAATTCTTACAGAAAAAGTGTGGCTAAGATTGAAGAAACAACTTTAACTAAGATAAGCCATCAAACTATTAAGAATAAAGTAGATTACTTAGGTGACTTAATAGAGAGGCTTGAGAATAACAGAATTGCAAAATATCTACAGGGAGAACTTAAAGGCAATAAGAGAGCAAATGTACTCTTTGAAGAAAAAGATGGAGTTTATTTGAGAATACAAGGTAAAAAACGTAAACAAGAGCTTAAGGTAGCTAAGGTTTATGAAGGATGGGTTAAAAATAGTGGTAGCTATAGTACTATAGGTACTATTTACTTTTCAGGATATGAAAACGGTGAAAATTTTGATAACTTAGTAAACAGTGGTATAGCAGAAATATATGATGAGGAACAAATCCAATATACTATCCTTAATGGTGATGGAGCAGCATGGATT
>NZ_JAPPRQ010000060.1 GCF_026719745.1 Clostridium sp. ZS2-4 | reverse complement strand
ATATATGGTGAAACCTTTGATACAATTTTTCCTACACCATGTAATAAACCAGCTGTTGCTGCTCCTATAATTCCATCGAATAAAATTTGACTTAAACTAAATTTACCATCTATAGCTTGAGTCAATAAGCTATCAGCAGCTCCATTTATTCCACCAAAACTCATAACTCCTGCTGCACTTTCAAAGGCACCAAATGGACCAAATATCGCTCCAGATACTGCTCCTATACAAGCTCCCTTTAGTGCATTTTTTGCATAAGTTTCAAGACTACTTTTATTACCACTTATATTATCAGATATTGCAGTGCTTACTACTGCACATGCTGCTCCTGCACATGCTCCTATGACGGCTCCTACAAGTACTGCACCTACTCCAAATGTTACCACAGATGCAACTACTGCAACAGCAGCCACTACTCCTACTAACAACCCTCCCCAGTTAAACCCTTTCTTTTCTTCCTTAGGTGGTTCCGGTGGTGCTGGTTTTCTACCTGCTATTGGTTCATCATCAAAGGGAGGATATGTTTCTCTATCTCTTCCTTCTTTTATTACATTAT
>NZ_JAPPRQ010000006.1 GCF_026719745.1 Clostridium sp. ZS2-4 | reverse complement strand
GAAAAATTAATTAAGAAAGCAGCACCCTTTGTTAAAAAAGCATTTAATAAGATATCAGCTGAAATATCAGAGAATATTAGAATAGCTAAAATAGCATTAAACAATATGAAAAAAGGACCGAAGCCAGCAGTACTTGGGAGTAATTTGGGTAATGGTTATGAGGCTTTAGGTAGGTTTAAAAAGGAATTTGAGAAGGTTAAAAATGGTATTGAAGGGGTTACTAAAGCTGATAGAATAAAGCAATTTAATTTAAATAATTGCAGAGGACAAATGGTAAATGAATTAAAAAAATTCAGAAAAGGATTATTAAATGATAAGGATGCAAGGGGGATAAGTAAAATTTGTTCGACTGCGGATTTAGGAGATTTAAATTTAAAAGGTGAAGCCGGAAGTGGAATTTGGAAGTATAATCTAACAATAAAGGATTATACAGGAGTTGACCCTAGAGAATTTTGTAAAACAACTGAGGATTATACTAAATATTATAGAAGTTTATTATCTGATGAGCATTTAGATGATTTACCAAATAGCTTTTGGGTTGGAAAAAATGAAGCGTTTATTAGAGAAGATATGGCTAAATTAAGAGTTGATATTGAAAGAGTAAAAAAAGAAGCATCAGATTTAGGGGAATTAAATGTATATGGTGAACCAAGTTTTGAATCAGATTGGAATATTGATAATTGTGCAGAAATTTGGAGTTCAAGAGATGCAATATTAAAAGGTGCAAGATATGATGATTTGGTTTATCGCACAGAAAATTTAGATGGTAGATTTGCAGAACCTTGTGATAATTGTCAAAGAACATTTAAAGGAACGTATAACATTGATTACTAGGAGGTATTTAAGGTGGAAATATCAAATAAAACAATAGAAGTATTAAAGAACGCAGGATGGTATGAGGGAAGAAGGATAGATATATCAGAAAATATAAAATTTCTTGAAGAAAGAGGATTTGAAGTCTTAGAAAGTGCTAAAAGGTTTATGGAGGAATTTGGAGAGTTAAGAATTAATGTTGAAAGGATAAGGAAGGACGGCTCTAAAAAGATATCTAAGCATAGTACATGTATTAAAGAATCAATAGGAATGCTAGATAGTTCATTTTTTACTTTAAGTGAATACGTTGATGAAAAAGTTATGCTTATAGGTGAACTTTATAATGCAGAGATTAGATTATTTATATCAGAATCAGGAAGAGTATTTAAATCAATAGGATGGGTAGGAGATAGTATTTGGGAGGCATTTGATAATATTATTAATGAAAAAGGCACAATAATTTGGGATAAATTCAAAGGGTAACAATATTTTACTCAATACAAAATCATGTGTAATCTTATTACAGAATTATTAAATTCTAATTAGTGTATTAAAAGTAATAAAATATATCATAATAACTTGCTACATAATTGTAATAATGCAGTGAAAAGATGAAATGAACTAGCCTACTCAATTTCAGCTAGTTCATTATTTTTTTAGTAGTTAACATATGCGATAAATACATAAAAGTAGTTTTGAAATTTATTTCCAAAGTGGATTCAATTGGGAAAGTACTTAGTAAACTATCAAGTGGCAGCAAGAGTATGTTAAATAAAGTATCTGGTAAAGTCGATGATATTTTAGGTGCATTTAGTAAGACCAGCAGGGAGTTATTTGATACAGTAGCAAACAAAGCAGACGATGTAATAAATAGTATAAAGAATAGTACTCAAAATCTAGTTGATAGAGTATCTGGTAAATTCAATAAAATAACAAGTAGTATTGATGATAAAGTTGATGATTTATTGCGTGCAGGAGCATCAAAAACAGATGATGCTTTAAATTCTCTCAATGAATTGACAGATAGAGTAGGATATAATATTAGAAAATCTCTTGGTATGCAAGAAGAGTATGCTGGTATAGGTGATTTATAGGAAGTCAATTTCATGGTTCGGGTGATATTGATAATCTTGTTGCTCAAAATAGCCAAATTAATCGTTCTGGTGGTGAATGGTATAAGATGGAGACTGAGTGGGCGGATGCATTGAAAGAAATACCACCAAAAAAAGTTTC
>NZ_JAPPRQ010000059.1 GCF_026719745.1 Clostridium sp. ZS2-4 | reverse complement strand
GCGCCCTTTGTAGCTTGATCTTATATCAGCATACTGATTAATAAATCAGTATTTTAAAACATCTATTAGATGTTTCATTTTACTAGGTTATTTCTATATTCACTGTGCAATTTTCAAAGAACAAAATGGTGGGTCTAAATGGACTCGAACCATCGACCTCACGCTTATCAGGCGTGCGCTCTAACCAGCTGAGCTATAGACCCACATTAAATTTATGAAAGCAATTATCACAAATCTTAGATTGGATATCTGCTTATGGTGGAGATAAAGAGATTCGAACTCTTGACCCCCTGCGTGCAAGGCAGGTGCTCTCCCAACTGAGCTATACCCCCACTGTAAATCAACAACCGATAATACCTCTTGTAAGATCAATTATTGACAAACTTTTGAAAGAACTTAGTCTCTCAAAATTAAACAGAAGCTCGAATGTCAGTCTTAACCAAAGCCTTGGCTTTAGTTATTTCTCCCTAGAAAGGAGGTGATCCAGCCGCAGGTTCTCCTACGGCTACCTTGTTACGACTTCACCCCAATCACCAATCCCACCTTCGG
>NZ_JAPPRQ010000058.1 GCF_026719745.1 Clostridium sp. ZS2-4 | reverse complement strand
GCGCCCTTTGTAGCTTGATCTTATATCAGCATACTGATTAATAAATCAGTATTTTAAAACATCTATTAGATGTTTCATTTTACTAGGTTATTTCTATATTCACTGTGCAATTTTCAAAGAACAAAATTGGTGGGTCTAAATGGACTCGAACCATCGACCTCACGCTTATCAGGCGTGCGCTCTAACCAGCTGAGCTATAGACCCACATTAAATTTATAGAAGCAATAATCACAAATCTCACATTTGGATAGTTGCTTATGGTGGAGATAAAGAGATTCGAACTCTTGACCCCCTGCGTGCAAGGCAGGTGCTCTCCCAACTGAGCTATACCCCCATATTTCTCACAAGAAACTCTTTTAACTTACAACTACTAAAAAATCAATAGTCTTTTTTAAAATTGGTCTCTCAAAATTAAACAGAAGTTCGAATGTCAGTCTTAACCAAAGCCTTGGCTTTAGTTATTTCTCCCTAGAAAGGAGGTGATCCAGCCGCAGGTTCTCCTACGGCTACCTTGTTACGACTT
>NZ_JAPPRQ010000057.1 GCF_026719745.1 Clostridium sp. ZS2-4 | reverse complement strand
TAGTCGCTTGCAGAATTCCACAAGCATTGATTTGTCTAATTTTTAAGCCGTTAGGCTTTTATATTTTCCTCCACTGCGACATAATAGAATTACACCACATAAAACCAAACACCACAGAGGAGGAGAACAAACATGTTTTGTCTTAATAAAAATAAACAACTCAATTTTTTTGAACAGGTATCTGATTTAAAAGCTTTGGCTTCAAAGCAACCCGTAGGGTTCATAACTTTGCTTTCTGACAATTTTGATATTGAAAGCTTTATTCCTAGTCCTTTTACAGAACATTATTATGCCGATTTAGGCAGGAATAGAGAATATGCACTTTCTTCTGTATTATCAGCTCTAATTTTAATGCAAATTTTTCATATACCTACTACCGTATTGTTAAATCTATTTCTTGTATTTTCTACTGAAATAAGAGAATTTTGTGGCTTCTATAATTCGGTACCAGATGAGTCTTTTTTTAGTAGATTTAAAACTACCTTTGAAACTGATATTGCTAA
>NZ_JAPPRQ010000056.1 GCF_026719745.1 Clostridium sp. ZS2-4 | reverse complement strand
GGGTAGTAAAATCTTTATCTACTGATTTATAAAAATCTTCTTCGAAGAATTTTATGCTTAAAGGTATACCCCAGCCATTAGTTAAAAGACCAAATTTATAAAAGTATCCAAAATGACCATTAACAAAGTCTAACCTAATATTAGAATTAGCTTGTGCAAATTTCGGCATATTCTTATATGCGGCAGCATAAGGATTGAAACTTTTTTTATTTTTGGCTTTAGCATAAGCTTTCTGCCTATTAATTTCGGATACCAGTGTTTTTGGATTATTTTCTTTAACTCTTGGTTTTAAGCCAGAAGTATCATATATAAGCATAGAATTAAGACTTTTATAGGGAGAATTATCTGGAAGATCATTATTAATTTCTTCACATATATTAATAACTTTAGGAACCATGGAATCAAATAAATTAGCAATATCAGTTTCAAAGGTAGTTTTAAATCTACTAAAAAAAGACTCATCTGGTACCGAATTATAGAAGCCACAAAATTCTCTTATTT
>NZ_JAPPRQ010000055.1 GCF_026719745.1 Clostridium sp. ZS2-4 | reverse complement strand
GCAAGATAGTGAATACATAATCGCTATCAACAAAGATGCAGAAGCTCCAATCATGAAAGTTGCAGATTTAGGATTAGTTGGAGACTTAAATAAAGTAATTCCAGAATTAATAGCTCAAATAAAAGCTACTAAAAACTAAAGAGCTTTATCTATTGATAAATATAAATTTTATAAGAGTTAATACTAAATTTAGTTGAGCAAGTAAATTATTTGCTCAACTTTTTTATACACTGAACTCTTTACGAAAGGCTATAAATTAATTATAATATAAGTTATAATTAATTTATAGCTGTATAAATATACGCAAAAACGAATAAAAAACTGTCGTTAATGATGATATGGGGTGTAAGAATGTTTAAAATTACTAAAAAAATGTTGTTAGTGTCTAATATATATCTTATGGATATAGAGGCGCCAAGAGTTGCAAAGGCTGCTAAACCAGGACAATTTGTAATTGTAAAGATGGATGAAAAAGGAGAGAGAGTGCCTCTTACAATTTGTGATTATAATGAAGAAAAGGGAACAGTAACTATAGTGTTTCAAGCGGTAGGACATTCAACTATAGAAATGGCTAAATATGAAGAAGGGGAATATTTTCAAGATTTCGTAGGACCTCTTGGAAAACCATCTGAATTTTTAAGTGAAGATATTGAAGAATTAAGGAATAAAAAAGTGCTCTTTATATCTGGTGGAGTAGGGGCAGCGCCAGTGTATCCTCAGGTTAAATGGTTCCATCAACATGGAATGAAAGCTGATGTAATAATGGGAACAAGAAGTAAAGAGTTATTAATATTAGAAGAAGAAATGAAAGATGTAGCAGATAATGTTTATGTGACAACGGATGATGGATCTTATGGATTTAAGGGGCTGGTTACTGAAAAATTTAAGCAATTAGTTGAAAATGAAGGTAAAAAATATGACTATGTTGTTGCAATTGGTCCAATTATAATGATGAAGTTTGTTTCACTTGCTACAAAACTATATGAAATAAAAACAATAGTAAGTATGAATCCATTAATGGTTGATGGCACAGGAATGTGTGGTGCTTGTAGAGTAACAATAGGTAATGATATTAAATTTGCTTGTGTTGATGGACCGGAATTTGATGGACATTTAGTGGATTTTGATGAAGCAATGAGAAGACAGGCGATGTATAAAACAGAAGAAGGAAGAGAAAAAATTAAAAGAGAAGAAGCTAATATTGAGCATCATCATCACCATAATGGTGGATGTGGCTGCTGTGGGGGTGAAGAATAGTGGATAGAATGAAGAAAATACCAATAAGTGAACAAGACCCTAAAGTAAGAGCTGCTAATTTTGAAGAAGTGTGTTTAGGATATACAGAAGATGAAGCTGTTGCAGAAGCAAGTAGATGTTTAAATTGTAAAAAGCCTTTATGTGTAGAGGGATGTCCAGTATCAATTGATATTCCGGCTTTTATACAACAGGTTAAAAATAGAAAGTTTGAAGAAGCAGCTAAGGTTATAGCTAAATATAGTTCTCTTCCATCTGTATGTGGTAGAGTATGTCCGCAAGAAACTCAATGTGAAGGAAAATGTGTACTTGGAATAAAAGGAGAGTCTGTAGCAATAGGAAAGCTTGAAAGATTTGTAGGAGATTGGTCAAGAGATAACAATATAGATCTTTCAGAGACAGAGTCTAAGAAAAATAAAAGAGTTGCAGTGATAGGAAGTGGACCATCAGGACTTACTTGTGCAGGGGATTTAGCTAAAAAAGGATATGATGTCACTATTTTTGAAGCTCTACACGAGCCTGGTGGAGTTCTAGTATATGGAATTCCTGAGTTTAGACTTCCGAAGGATACAGTAGTTAACGGTGAGATTGAAAACATAAAGAAATTAGGCGTAAAAATAGAAACTAATGTTGTAGTAGGAAGAACTGCTAATATAGATAAGTTAATGGATGAAGAAGGTTATGATGCTGTATTTATAGGCTCAGGAGCAGGACTTCCTAAATTTATGGGAATACCAGGTGAAAATTCAAATGGCGTATTTTCAGCTAATGAATTTTTAACAAGAGTAAATCTAATGAAAGCTCATAAAGATGATTATGCAACTCCCGTTAAGACCGGTAAAAAAGTTGCTGTTGTGGGCGGGGGAAATGTGGCTATGGATGCGGCTAGAACTGCTTTAAGACTAGGAGCACAGGCACATATAGTATACAGAAGATCAGAACAAGAGCTTCCAGCAAGAGTAGAGGAAGTACATCATGCAAAAGAAGAAGGAATTATTTTTGATTTATTAACTAATCCCATAGAAATTCTAGCAGATGAAAATGGCTGGGTAAAAGGAATGAAATGTATAAAAATGGAGCTGGGAGAGCCAGATGAATCAGGAAGAAGAAGACCAAGAGTTATAGAAGGGTCAGAATTTATAATAGAGGTTGATACCGTTATAATGTCATTAGGCACTTCTCCTAATCCTCTAATAGCATCTACAACTGAAGGATTAGATATTAACAAATGGAAGTGTATAGTTACTGAAGAGGAAACAGGAAAGACCTCAAAGGATGCAGTATATGCAGGAGGAGATGCTGTTACAGGAGCGGCTACGGTTATACTTGCTATGGAAGCTGGTAAAAAAGCTGCAAATGCTATTGATGAATTTTTATCTAAGGAAGAAGTATAGAGTGATTAGTAATATAAATAAATATTTTATTTAATGATTATTTGCCTAGAAGATGAATTGATTGTTCTAGGCAAATAACATCTTCTCATGTAGTTTTACTGGACAGTCAAAAGTTCTATTCTCTTAAGAAGCTAGTGGATCCTCATAGAATAAAGGGTCAACTTGCTTCTTTTTAATTCAACAGGTTGAGGTTGCTGTTTTTTAGTGTGTTTTTTTAGTTTTGGCATAGACGTATTACTTTTTTAGGTTCAAGGTTTAATTTAGTAGTAACTAATATTGCATTTCTATCTGTGTGTTTTACCAATACAAAACGTAGTTCTTGATACAATTTTGGTCTCCATAATAAATTAAGGCACAGATATTGAACAGTTTCTCCTTAAAAGTTTAGTCGCTTAAAGGATACTATAAAATCACTTAAGAGTGTTATCTTTTTTTATATGAAATTATTGGAATTAACTTTTGACTGTCTAGTATATGATATAAAATAAATTATGGATAAAACAGTGTTGGAAGAGTTAAAATATAATTTAGATTAAACTCGAAGAACAGAGGTGGAGTAATGGATTTTAATTATGCAGAAGAATTTGAAAATGGTGTCATAATAAAGGATGTAAAAAACTTTGAATTATCTCATGTATTTGATTGTGGACAATGTTTTAGATGGAAACGTCAAGAAAATGGAAATTATATAGGTGTTGCTTTTGGAAAGGTAATAGAAGTAGAAAAGAGAAATAATGATATAATTTTATATAATACCAATGAAGAAGAATTTAAAAATATTTGGTGTAATTATTTTGATTTATACAGAGATTATGATGCTATAAAAGAAATTTTAAGCAAGGATGAGCTTTTAAAGAAATCAGTAGAATTTGGTTGGGGTATCAGGCTTTTACAGCAGCAGCCTTTTGAAATAATAATATCATTTATTATTTCTGCTAATAATAGAATACCTATGATAAAAAAAGCACTAAATAATATGGCTGAAAAATGGGGAAAATCTATTATATATAATGATGAAACCTATTATACATTCCCAAGTATAGATGATTTAAAAAACTGTACTATTGATGAGATTAAGGAATGTGGAACAGGTTTTAGGGCTCAATATATAAAAAATACAATTGATGGAATTTTAAAAGGTGATATAGATATTAACTATATTAAAAGTTTAGATGATGATATGTGTCACAACGAATTACAAAAACTTAGTGGTGTTGGTCCTAAAGTTGGCGATTGTATAATGCTGTTTTCAATGAATAAATATTCTGCTTTTCCAGTAGATGTATGGGTAAAAAGAGCCATGCAGCATTTTTATTTAGCACCAGATGTATCATTAAAAAAGATTAGAGTCTTTGGTAGAGAAAAATTTGGACAATTATCCGGGTTTGCTCAACAATATTTATTTTATTATGCAAGAGAGAATAAAATAACAATTTAAGAATTAGTTGCAAATATAAATTTTGAATAGACTATAAATTAAGAAAACTGTTACAATATTATTTTATCTTCTGTTATAATTTTGTTGTTACATTATTAACAATTATCTGGTATAATAAAAAACGAACCTAGTGTACAATGTGTTAAACCTAAATTCTTACTTCTTAGTATAAAATACAACGTATTAATCAGGTATATAAATGGGAGGTAAAATAATGAATGTATTTGAATCACAATTAAAAAAATTAAAGTATGAAGTTTTACAAGAAGTGGCTTTATTGGCTAAAGAAGACGAACTTACTGAAGAAAATATAAATATTATTCCATATAAAATAATTCCAGGAAAAAAAGCAGTTTATAGATGTTGTGTTTATCATGAGAGGGCTATTTTAAAAGAAAGAGCAAAACTTGCTTTAGGATATGTCAGCAATGGAGATTCAGCAGGATATGTATTAGATACGGAGAAGAGTGAGCAAATAATGCATGTTATAGATGCAGCCTGTGATACATGCCCAATAGATAAATATACTATTACAGAAGTATGCAGAGGATGTATTCAACATAAATGCATGGAAGTATGTCCAGCTAATGCTATTACTAGAATTAATGGAAGAGCATATATTAATCAAGACCTATGCAAGGAATGTGGATTATGTAAGCAGGCATGTCCGTATAATGCTGTATCAGAAGTAATGAGACCTTGTAAAAAAGTTTGTCCAACCAATGCATTAGATATACAAGAAGATAGAAGAGCTATGATTAAGCAAGAAGATTGCATAAATTGTGGTGCATGTATGGCTGCATGTCCTTTTGGGGCAATATCAGATAAAAGTTATATAGTACGTGTTATTAATAAATTAAAAGAGAATAAGAATATATATGCAGTGGTTGCACCAGCAATTACTGGACAATTTGGACCAAACGTAACAGTTGGACAAGTTAAGGATGCTCTAATAAAAATTGGATTTAAGGATATGGTAGAAGCAGCTTTAGGTGCTGATGCGGTTACTTTACATGAAGCTATGGAATTTGTAGAAAGAATGGAACAGGGTGCGACATATATGACTAATTCATGTTGTCCTGGATTTGTGTCATATATAGAAAATAAATTTAAAGATCAGGTTGGCAATATATCAAATACTGTTTCGCCAATGATTGCAACTGCAAGGCTAATAAAACACAAGGATAAAGATGCAGTAGTTGTATTTATTGGACCTTGTACTGCTAAAAAGGTTGAAATGAAGAGAGAAAATATAAAAGAAGCAGTAGATTATGTACTGACTTTTGAAGAAATAGCTGCACTTATTGGAGCATATAAAATTAATCTTGAAAGTTGTGAAAATCTTGAAATAGATGATGCATCAGCATATGGAAGAGGATTTGCTCAAGGTGGAGGACTTACTGCAGCTATTGAAAATATTATAAAGGACAAAAAGTTGGATATAGAGTTTAAACCAGTTAAAATCAGTGGTCGTGAAAATATTAAGAGATATATGCTGCTTGCTAAAAATGGCAAATTACCAGGTAACTTTATAGAAGGAATGATGTGTGAAGGTGGATGTATAGGTGGCGCAGCTACAATATGTTCAAAGAACAAAGCTAAACTTCCTTTAAATAAGTTTAGTAATGAAGCGAAAAATAAGAGTATAATTGAAAATAATAAAATAGAACAATTTAAAGATATAAATTTAGAAAGATAATACTAAAGTATAAAGTAATATTTAAATAAGAAAAAATTGAGAATAAAAAAGGATACTTATTATGTAGAAAAAATATAAGTATCCTTTAGTTTTAATTAAAACAAAAATTAAAAGATATATTTAAAATAAATAAGGATTATAATAAAAGCGGTTTAATGAGATAATACTAGTGTAAGTTTATATATAATTGGTTTAAATAAGCAAGGAGAAGCTATGTTAAAGAGAATAAAGGATAAGATTATTGAATATAAGGAACATATAACATTAATAATAATTTTAGGTTTTTTTATTATAGCAGGCTATGAATATTATTATAAATATTTTTATGTATTAAAAGATCCGGAAAAACTTAAAGTATATGTAATGTCTTATGGAAAATATAGTGTGTTTGTTTTCATAGCTATTCAAGTCATACAAGTTATAGCCTTTTTTATTCCAGGAGAGATTGTTCAAATAGCTGGTGGATATATTTTTGGCGCTGGAATAGGAAGCATAATTTCTCTTACAGGTATAACAGGAGGAAGTATATTTGTTTATTTGATAGCAAATAAATTTGGAAAGCCTTTTGTGCAAAAAATTGTTTCAGAAAATAAATTTGATTTTATTGAAAAAATATTAGCTGCTGGAAGTAAAAAGTTTATAATATTTTTACTTTATTTGATTCCAGGATTACCAAAGGATATTTTTGGATATGTTTGTGGAGTTTCAGATATATCATTAAAAGATTTTGCATTGTATTCAACCCTTGGAAGAATTCCTGGAATTTTTATATCTGCATACTTTGGTTCTCAAATGTTTACAGGAAACATACACTTATTATTACTTATTGCTGTAACAATGAGCATATTATTTATTGTTGGTATGTTAAATGGAGATAGAATTATTAGAAAAATAATAAAAAATCATAAAAAAGAAAAATAATTATCTAGTTTTTTAAAAATAATATAAAATATAGAAGAAAATACAAACATAAGGCTAATTATTAAAATAGCACAGTGAAAAAAGAATTCTTGAGGCATAATATTTATTATAGGGTCTAGCTTAGGGTCTAGTAGCCAGTAATCATTGTTAAATAGCAATTTGTGAAAAATAGTAAAACTTTTATCGAAATTTAACAAAAAAGGTATTAAGCACAAAAATGGAGCTAAAAACAGGAATATGGAACTCCACTTTAGAAATCTAAATCTCTTGTCTGTTTTAATGTTTATATAAATAATTATTACGTCTATTAGAATTAAAGTATATAGAATATAATCCAGTTTATTAAATATTGCTTTAACTTCTTCAAAATGGATTTTACCTTGATTAGAAAAAGTTAATGTCGGTAAAACAAAATTTTGTTTTTGATGACTTTGTACATAATTTATCACATAATTATAATTTAACTTTATTTCTTTACTGCTTAAATTTGAAGTTTCTTGAACATTAAGTGTAATAATATCCATATAATATAAAGGCTTGAAATTAAGAGTGATTTTTACACTTAATATTATAATTAGTAGTGTTATGCAAAAGGTAAGGAGTATTTCAAATAGTATATTTTTTATATTGATTTTTATCATAAATTCACCTCTTATAATTTATTGCTATTTTAGCATAGGTGTAAAAGTTTAAGAATTTCATATAAATAAGTATAGACAGATAAAAAAATAATAATCAGTATTATATAAAACAGTTAATCAAATCTATATTGTTAACTGGAAAAATGTCAAAATATTTTTAAAATAGACTTCATATTACATTTGTTCAAAGAAATATGAAGTTTTCAATTAGACTTTATCAAAATAAGGTATTAATATGTTGTTATATTTTTATAATAATCATAAGAAAATGAAATTTGAAGCTTAAAGTTCTTTATTTATATAGTAATTTGGTATAAAATTTTCATATAATAAGTAAACATAAGAAATAAGACGAAATAGCTTAATATTTTAGGCTAGTTACTTATAATTGCCTTAGATAATGTGTTAAGTTAAAATGTGGAATTTGATATTACATTTAGGATAAATTATTATAATAATTGTATTAGCACTCAATGCTAACGAGTGCTAACAACAGTTAAAAATAATTTTTACATAAGTATATAAAATATATTAAGGAGGGGTTTATATGAAAATTAGACCACTTGGAGACAGAGTTGTAATTAAAAGATTAGAGGCAGAAGAAACTACTAAAAGCGGAATAGTTTTACCTGGAAGTGCTAAAGAAAGACCACAAGAAGCAGAAGTTGTTGCTGTAGGACCAGGCGGAGTTGTGGATGGAAAAGAAATTAAAATGGAAGTTAAAGTAGGGGATAAAGTATTATTTTCTAAATATTCTGGAACAGAAGTTAAAATGGATGGAGAAGAATATACAATATTAAGACAAAACGATATATTGGCAGTAGTAGAATAATTAGGTAGATGATAGTTTAAAATAGGAGGGTGTTAGAAATGGCTAAAAGTATTTTATTCGGTGAAGAAGCAAGACGCGCTATGCAAAGAGGCGTAGATAAATTGGCTGATACAGTTAAGGTTACTTTAGGACCAAAAGGAAGAAATGTTGTTTTAGATAAAAAATTTGGTGCACCACTTATAACAAATGATGGTGTTAGCATAGCAAGAGAAATTGAGCTTGAAGATCCATATGAAAATATGGGAGCACAACTTGTTAAAGAAGTTGCTACAAAGACAAATGATGTAGCTGGAGATGGAACAACAACTGCTACATTACTTGCACAAGCAATTATAAGAGAAGGATTAAAGAATGTAACTGCTGGTGCAAATCCAATGTTAATAAGACAAGGAATTAGAAAAGCTGTTGAGTGTGCAGTGGAAGAAATCAAAAAAGGTTCAAAACAAGTTGAAGGAAAAGAAGATATAGCAAGAGTTGCTGCAATATCAGCTGCTGATGAAGAAATAGGTAAACTGATAGCAGATGCTATGGAGAGAGTAGGGAATGAAGGCGTTATTACTGTAGAAGAATCAAAAACAATGGCAACTGAACTAGAAGTTGTTGAAGGAATGCAATTTGACAGAGGATACTTGAGCCCATATATGGTGACTGATACAGAAAAAATGGAAGCTGTTTTAGAAGATCCATACATTCTTTTAACTGACAAGAAGATCACTAATATTCAAGAAATACTTCCAATACTTGAACAAATAGTTCAACAAGGAAGAAAGTTATTAATTATAGCTGAAGATATAGAAGGAGAAGCTTTGGCTACACTAGTAGTTAATAAATTAAGAGGAACATTTACATGTGTTGCTGTTAAAGCTCCAGGCTTTGGTGATAGAAGAAAAGAAATGCTTCAAGACATAGCCATCTTAACTGGTGGAGAAGTTATAGCAGAAGAATTAGGAAGAGATTTAAAGGATGTTACTTTAGATATGCTTGGAACTGCAGAAAGTGTAAAAGTTTCTAAAGAAAATACTACAGTAGTTAATGGTAGAGGAGACAAAAACGCTATAGCTGATAGAGTAAATCAAATTAAAAATCAAATAGAAGAGACTACTTCAGAATTTGATAGAGAAAAACTTCAAGAAAGATTAGCTAAACTTGCAGGTGGTGTTGCAGTGATTAAAGTTGGTGCAGCTACTGAAACTGAACTTAAAGAAAGAAAATTAAGAATAGAAGATGCTCTAGCAGCTACTAAAGCAGCAGTTGAAGAAGGTATAGTTGCTGGTGGTGGTACTGCTTATGTTAATACTATAAAAGAAGTAGCTAAAATAACTATGGATAATGCAGACGCACAAGTTGGTGTAAATATCATAAGAAGAGCACTTGAAGAACCAGTAAGACAAATAGCTGCAAATGCTGGACTTGAAGGTTCTGTAATAATTGAAAAAATAAAAAATAATGAATCAACTTTAGTTGGATTTGATGCATTAAATGGACAATATGTAAATATGGTTCAGAAAGGTATCGTTGATCCAACAAAAGTTACAAGATCAGCACTTCAGAATGCTGCATCAGTTGCTTCGACATTCTTGACAACTGAATGTGTCGTAGCTGAACTTCCAGAAAAGAATCCAGCACCAGCACCAGGAATGGGCGGTATGGGAATGGACGGAATGTACTAGAATACAGTTGAGAGTTGAAAATTTAAAGTTGAGAGTTAATAAAGGGATTTTTGCTGGTGGCAAAAATCCCTTTGATTATATAACTATGAATTCTCAATTTTTAACTCTCATTGTTTTTCTGTTCCCATAAATTTTTGAAATCAAGATTTGATAAAGAAGTCATTATGTTTCTTTGAGCATCTGGATATATTTTTTCTAATTTATATAGAAGGTTTTTCATTTCTTCTCTTGTAGTTTTTTTATCTACAGGACAAGCGCTTTTAATTACAGGAAGATTATATTCTAAGGTTAGTTTTTCAATTGTATCTTCACGCATATAGATAAGAGGTCTTATTATATTAATATTCTTATCTTTAAAAAATATATTAGGATGAAAAGTTCCTAGTTTACCTACCTTTAAAACATTCATGAAAAGAGTTTCAATTACATCGTCGCTATTATGCCCAAGAGCTATTTTATTAATGTTATTTGCTTTGGCAACTCTAACTAAAGCACCTTTTCTTAATTTGGAACAAAGAGAGCAAGGTTTTTTTTCTTTTCTATCATAAAATACAATTTCTGATATGCTTGTTTGTTCAATTATCAGAGGAATACCATTTTTATTGCAAAAATGTTTTAAAGGTGAAACATTTATATCAAAACCTAAATCTATGTATATACCTATTAGTTCAAAATTTTTATTAGAGGTCATTTGTATAAGTTTTAAAGCAAAGAGCAAAAAGATACTGTCTTTACCTCCAGAGAGACCTACTGCAACTCTATCTCCAGCAGTAATCATTTTATATTCTTCCATAGAACGTTTAAGATATCTTAAAAATAATCGATTATATTCTTTTTGAAAGCATATCATAGTTATCCTCCTAGTATAATTTTATAAATGTAAAAATAAAGTTTTGAAACACATTATTTACATATAAAGTTACCGCAGGAAAAAAAGTTAATGCATTTTAGAGTTTTAGTGTCAAAGCATTCTGCAATGGTAAATGTTATATGTAAAGTGATCTGTAAAGTGTAGGTTATGTGGAATGTTAATCTTTAAAATTCCACATAGTGGTTTATAAAAATATTATACTATAAAATTTCTTGTAATTTTGCAAGTTTATTATCAAAAAAAGTATAATTTTAATTGACAAAATTCAAAATATAAAATAAAATAAAACTTAATAAAAATTTCAATATAAATATATTAGATTCGCTTATATATCCCTTGAATATGGCAAGGAGTATCTACCGGAATCCGTAAATTTCCGACTATGAGTGATTACTGCATACGTATTTTTGTACATGCATTAATTTCACTCTTATGATATATGTAGTGAAGTTAATGCATTTTTTATTTTATGACTATTAACTTTACAATAGGTAAAAACTAATTTATGTCTTAATAATAAATTTGAAAGGAAGTTGATTAAAGTGGCAATTATTTTAAAAGAAGGTTATACTTTTGATGATGTATTACTAGTACCTAATAAATCAGAGATTCTACCAAATGAAGTTAGTTTAAAAACTAATTTGACAAATAAAATAAAACTTAATATACCGCTTATGAGTGCAAGTATGGATACTGTTACAGAAGCTAAAATGGCAATAGCTATGGCAAGAGAAGGCGGAATAGGAATTATACATAAAAATATGAGTATAGAAATGCAAGCTAGTGAAGTTGATAAAGTAAAGAGACAAGAAAATGGAGTAATAACAGATCCTTTTTATTTATCACCAGAAAATACAATAGATGAAGCTTTAGAGTTAATGAGTAAGTATAGAATTTCAGGTGTACCAATAACTGTGAATGAAAAATTGGTTGGAATTATTACAAATAGAGATGTTTTATTTGAAACAGATTATACTAAAGAAATACAAGCAGTTATGACAAAAGAAAATCTTGTGACAGCACCGGAAGGTACAACTGTTGAAGAAGCTAAAGAAATATTAAAAAAGCATAGAATAGAAAAGCTTCCATTAGTAGATAATGAAAATAACCTAAAAGGACTTATTACTATAAAAGATATAGAAAAAGTTAAAGAATTTCCTAACGCTGCGAAAGATGAAAAAGGAAGACTTTTATGTGGGGCAGCAGTAGGAGTTACAAAAGATATGATGGATAGAGTAGATGCTTTAGTTAAAGCTAATGTAGATGTAATAACTATTGATACTGCTCACGGACATTCTAAAGGTGTTTTGCTTGCTGTAAAAGAAGTTAAAGCTAAATATCCAGAGCTTCAAGTTATTGCAGGAAATGTTGCAACACCAGAAGCGACAAGAGAGTTAATTGAATCAGGAGCGGATTGTGTAAAGGTTGGTATAGGTCCAGGATCTATTTGTACAACAAGAGTTGTTGCTGGAGTTGGAGTTCCACAACTTACAGCGGTTATGGATTGTGTAGAAGAAGCAAATAAATATAACATACCTATTATTGCTGATGGTGGTATAAAATACTCAGGAGATATAGTTAAAGCTCTTGCAGCAGGAGCTAAAGTTGCTATGATGGGTTCTATGCTAGCTGGATGTGAAGAAGCTCCGGGTGAAGTAGAAATTTATCAAGGAAGAAACTATAAGGTATACAGAGGAATGGGATCTCTTGGAGCAATGGCTTCTGGAAGCAAGGATAGATATTTCCAAGAAGACAATAAAAAGTTTGTTCCAGAAGGAATAGAAGGAAGAGTTCCTTACAAAGGTGTTTTAGCAGAGACATTATATCAATTAATGGGTGGAATCAAAGCAGGAATGGGTTATTTAGGTTCAGCTACACTTACTGATTTATATAACAGTGCTAGATTTGTCGTTCAAACTTCAGCAGGACTTAGAGAAAGTCATCCACATGATATTTCAATGACTAAAGAAGCACCAAACTACAGCGTACAATCTTAAGATGAATCGGAGGGTTTCCTATGAAAAGAGAATTAGTTTTAGTTATAGATTTTGGCGGACAATATAATCAGCTTATTGCAAGAAGAGTTAGGGAACATAACGTTTATTGCGAAATAGTTCCATATAGCACTTCTATTGAAAAAATAAAAGAAAAGAATCCTAAAGGAATAATTTTTACAGGTGGTCCTAACAGTGTTTATGGAGAAGGAACTCCAAAGGTTGACGGAGAAATTTTTGAAATGGGAGTACCTGTACTTGGAATATGTTATGGACATCAATTAACGGCTTATACTTTAGGGGGAAATGTTGAAAGTCCTGATATCAGAGAGTATGGCAAAAAAGATGTTAAATTAGATACTTCATCTTTATTATTTGATGGAATTAAAGAAGTTGATCAATCATGGATGAGTCATACAGACTACGTAGCACAAGTTCCAGAAGGTTTTAAGGTAATAGGTACAACAGACCAATGTCCAGTTGCAGCTATGGAAAATGCCGAGAAGAGAATCTATGGAGTTCAATTCCATCCAGAAGTTGAACATACTTTATTTGGTAAGCAAATGCTTTCAAACTTTTTATTCAAAGTTTGTGATTTAAAGGCAGATTGGTCAATGGCTTCTTTCGCAGAAGAAAAGATAAAAGAGATAAAAGAATTAGTAGGAGATAAGAAAGTGCTTTGTGCGTTATCAGGTGGAGTTGATTCATCAGTTGCAGCAGTTCTTGTACACAAAGCAATAGGAAAGCAGCTTACTTGTGTATTTGTTGATCATGGTTTATTAAGAAAAGATGAAGGTGATCAAGTTGAAAACATCTTCAAGAAACAATTTGATATGAACCTTATAAGAGTTAATGCTCAAGATAGATTTTTAGGAAAATTAAAAGGTGTAAGTGATCCAGAAAGAAAGAGAAAGATAATTGGAGAAGAGTTTATAAGAGTTTTTGAAGAAGAAGCTAACAAGCTTGGACAAATAGATTTCCTTGTTCAAGGTACTATATATCCAGATGTAGTTGAAAGTGGAACAGATACTTCAGCTACTATAAAGAGCCATCATAATGTTGGTGGACTTCCAGAGGATATGCAATTCTCATTAATTGAACCTTTAAGAGAATTGTTTAAGGATGAAGTTAGAGCAGTAGGAGAAGAAGTTGGAATTCCTCATAAGCTTGTATGGAGACAGCCATTCCCAGGACCAGGTCTTGCAATTAGAGTTCTAGGAGAGATTACTGAAGAAAAATTATTTATTACAAGAGAAGCAGATGCAATATTCAGAGATGAAATAGCTAAAGCGGGGCTTGAAGAAAAAATATGGCAGTACTTCGCATGTCTTCCAAACATTAAATCTGTTGGAGTTATGGGAGATGAAAGAACATACTGTCACACAATAGCACTAAGAGCCGTTACTTCTTCAGATGCTATGACTTCAGATTGGGCTAGAATACCATATGAAGTATTGGATGAAGTAAGTCGTCGTATAGTTAACGAAGTTAAAGGAGTAAACAGAATTGTTTATGACGTAACTAGTAAGCCACCTGCAACTATTGAGTGGGAATAGAAAAAACTAGTAAAATTAATACTTAGAGAAGAGTATTATACTTAGATTATATAAAAAAGTGTTTATGATTTACTTTTAAAAGAGGTAAAATCATAGGCACTTTTTATGTTTTTCAGTGTTTTAAGATAACTTTATAAATATTATTGAAGCTAACAGTAATGTTGAAATAGTAACTATGATTAAGAATTTAAGTAGAATGAATGAGACTAACAACTTAAAATAATTATTTTAAATTGCGTGATAAATACAAGAAAATAATTGTAAAATATTTACAATTAGATAAATAGTAAGTATAATATGTAGTAACAGTTAAAAATAAAATAACAATAAGAAGGGGATGATAAGATGAAGAAAAGAAAACTAATGACATTGATTGTATCGACCTTTGTTATATTAATGATGCAAAAAAGTAATGCGTTTGCTCTGGTTAAGGGGTATGTTATAAAAGATACTGTGAATAATAGACTCTATCAGTACGACAAAAACGAATTAATTAATTCATTTTTAAATAATGAAGCAGGAGAGGGAAATAACTTATTATTTTTAGATTACCAGAGTAAATTACAAAATAATATAATGTATTCTTTCTATGATGATTCAAAAAAATATGTGAAATATACAGATGTAGTTGAAGCATTTGAAAAAAGTAAAGATATAGGTGAAAATTTCTACTTAGATAAATTTGTGAAAAATACTGAGACCATAAAAACCCCAGACTATGTGTATAGTAGGAAAATGAAAAATGGACAAGTTGTAAATGAAATTAATTTTACCAAGAGTGGGTTAATAAAAGATTTTGGGAATAGAGAAATTAAAGAAGATATAAGAATAACAGGAGATAATATTTTAATAACTAATGGAGCGCTTAAAGGAGATATTATTATAGATGTTGGAGCAAGTGGAACAACTTTTGTTAAAGGTACACAGACTAATAATATAATAGTTTTATCTTGTGGAGAAAGCGGTCTACATTTTATTGATACAACAGTTAATAATCTTGTAATAAATACTGACAAAAAAGCAGGAATAGAATTAAGAGGGAAAACAAATATACGAAAAACATTGATACAATCTCCAGTTATTTTGTATAAAAAACAAGGGTCGTTTGGAGATATTATTGCAAAAATAGATAAGAATAAAGATAAAGAAATAGAACTTAGAGGAAACTTTAGTGAGAATATATCTATTGAAAGTGGTTTGAAACTTAAAACAGTTAAAGATTCAAAAGTAGAAAAAGTTGAAATAAAAGCAGATGGTAAAGAAGAAGTTATTTTAGATGGAATTTTCAATGATATTAAAATTGAGAATAATTCAAAGGTAAGGTTAACAGAAGGTACAGAAGCAAATATTACTGTTTTGGATAAAGTAAGGAATGGTTTAGTTATTATTTCGAAGGGAACCGATATAAGACTTGAAGGAGATATTAAGTTACTAGGTGAAGGAAAGGATCAGGTTAAAAAGATATCTACAAGTACATCACATACTTCTAAACATAAAAATAATACAAAGGATGATTCAAAAGATGATTCAAAGGATGACTCAAAAGATGACTCAAAGGATGACTCAAAAGATGATTCAAAAGATGACTCAAAAGATGACTCAAAAGATGACTCAAAAGATGATTCAAAGGATGATTCAAAGGATGACTCAAAAGATGACTCAAAGGATGACTCAAAAGATGACTCAAAAGATGATTCAAAGGATGACTCAAAAGATGATAAAAATATAATACTAACATGGAACAATTCTTCAGGGGATAAGCAAATTGGAGATTCAATAGACTTAATAATTGATTCAAAACTAGCAGAGAATACTACGCATGTAAATGATGTAGTTTATATTATGGAATGCACAAAAAATGGTATAGCTGTTGAAGAAAAGGACATAGTAGTAAAATACAAAAATATAATACTTGATAATATTAAAGGAAAGTATGAAATAGGAAATAAGCATCAGATAAAAGGTAATGAAGTTTATATGGTAAATGTGACTTTTAATGCTGCGGGTAAATATAATATAAAGATTTATGCAGAGAGATAAGATAGTGGTATAAAGGGTATAAGCTTTGTTATGAAAGAAATGAGAGCGGTCACATGTAGGAAATAAGTTCGCTTATAATTAAATTTATTATAAATTAAATTTTAAAACAGGGGGAGTATTATGAATAAAAAGAAGATAGTATCTATAATTGCTGCAGTATCTGTTACTGCTTCAGTAATGGGTAACTCCATAGGAGCTTTTGCAGAACAAATATCTAATACATTAGAAATGACATTTAATGTAGGTGAATCAAGTGGTTCGAATGAAGTTACAGTAGGTAAAGATGGAGTAGAAACAATTAATCAAGCTATTGAAAAGGTAGCAGTAAATGGTATAGTAAAAATACCTAAAGATATATACGATTTGAAAACGATTACTAACAAAAAGGTAACTTTGGAATCTGCTGATGGTGGTTATGTAGATATAAATATTGGAGAAAATGCTGAGTTACCTAAGGATATAACTGTTGGTGAAAAGGTTACTATAAATAAAAACAAATTAAAGCCAATTGAATTAGCAGGTACAATAAATGGAAAAGAATTTAAAGATAATACTAAAGTTGAAGCAGAAGCAGGACAAGCAGTAGAAATTGAAGTAAATCAAAACGTAGTGAATAAATTAGGATTCCATCATGCAGATATAATTGTTCAATTAGACAAAAATGATGGGGTGACAGTAGAAAAATGTGTAAAGGGTGGAACTTGGCAATCTGTATCGTTGGAAAATAATAAATATAATTTAGCTTCAGCAGGTACAGATGGCAAAATGAAATTAAGATTGACATTTAAAAATAAAGATACATATAATCTAAAGTTATATGTTGATAATGGAAGAACAACTGAAAGTAAGAAAGATTTTAGTACCATAAAAGATGCTAGAGTAATGGCAGATAATACAGAGGTTAAAGTACAAGGAATTGTAACCGCAGACCTTGGGGATAATCTTTACATTCAAGATGAAACTGCTGGTATGATATTAAGATTAAAGGGATTGGATTTAAATTTAGGAGATAAGGTTTTAGTACAAGGAAAAATAAAACAATATTATGGTATGGCACAAATAGAACCAGAAAGTAAGGATAATATAAAAATAGTACAAGCATCTGTAGGTGTTCCCAAACCTCAACTTGTAACAGCAACAGATATAAGCAAAAGTGGTGATGCAGGAGAAGCCTTTGAAGGGGAATTGGTTGAGATTAAAAATGTTACATTAGAAGAAGTAGATAAGTATAAAAATTTCAAAGTAAAGGATTCTAAAGGTTCTACATTTGTTCATGCTGTTGATGGAAACTGGCTGGAGGTTGGAAAAACTTATGGCAGTATAACAGGTGTTGTAAGTTATGATCATGATGAATATAAGATAATGGTAAGAAACATGCAGGATATAGTAGAAGACAATAGCAAGGTAAGAATAGTTACTGCTTCACTAAATGGAGGAATTGTACAAAAAGGTGATAAAGTTACACTTTCAACAGCTACAGAGGGTGCAGAGATTTACTATACTACTGATGGAAGTGAACCAGAAACTTCACAGACGGGAAAGACAAAAAAATATACAGAACCAATAACAATAAATGAAGATACTACAATAAAAGCAATTGCAGTAAAAAATGAAATGAAGTCCAGTGATGTTTCAACATTTAAATATACTGCAAAAGAAGCAGGTGAAGCAACTAGAATTAGAGATATCCAAGGTTTAGCTCATACATCACCTCTTAAAGGCAAAAGTGTCAGCGGCATTAAAGGTGTAGTTACGGCATTAGTAAACGATAGCTATGATAAAGGATTTTATATTCAAGATATAAATCCAGATAGTGATAATAAAACTTCAGAAGGTATATATGTTGATACAAAAGCAAAGAAAATTAATGTAAATGTTAAGGTTGGAGATTTGGTATCAGTAGATGGTACAGTTGCAGAAGTAGTAAATGCACCTGCAAGTTATACCAATATGCTTACTGTTACAGAACTTGCAGCTGCTAAAGTAAATGTAGAATCAAGTAACAATCCTTTACCTGAACCAATAATTATAGGGGAAGACGGTAGAAAACCATCTACATCAAATATCGACAATGATAAATTTGGTAAATTTGATCCAGAAGAAGATGCCATAGATTTTTATGAAAGCTTGGAGGGAATGAGAGTTAAAATAAATGATCCTCTAATTGTAGGTGCAGATGAAAGATATGGAGAGACATATGTTCTTGCTGATAATGGTGTGGCTTCAGAGGATAAAAAGAGTGTATCAAATGGAATAACTGCTACTAAAGATAATTTTAATCCTGAGAGAATTATAATAGATGATGTTGTAATTCCAATCACTGGTAGAAATAAGAAATTTATAGATAAGAGATTTGAACAGATTAAAGTAGGAGATAAGTTTGAATCATCCATAACAGGAGTTATGAGCTATGGATTTGGTAATTACAAAGTGCTTAATACAGAAACGCTTCCTAAGATTGAAGATGGTGGAAACAAGAGAGAAACAACGGCAATAAAAGAAAGTGATAATAAATTAACTGTGGCATCATATAATATTGAAAACTTCTCTGCTGTTACAGAGAGTGGTAAAGTAGATAAAATAGCAAGCTCCATAGTAAATGAATTAAAGCAGCCGGATATAATTGGTTTGGTAGAAATACAGGATGATGATGGAGAAAAAGATACTGGCACAGTAGATTCAAGTAAAACTTATCAAACTTTAATAGATGCTATAAAAGCAAATGGTGGACCACAATATGCATTTACAGATATAGCACCAGTGAATAATCAAGATGGAGGAGCGCCAGGAGGAAATATACGTGTTGGATTTATTTACAGAACTGATAGAGTATCACTTGTAAACAAACCTAAAGGAAATTCAACTACAGCAGTGAAAATTGATGGAACAGATTTATCAGTAAATCCAGGAAGAATAGATCCAACAAATGAAGCTTTTAAAGAAAGCAGAAAATCTTTAGCAGCAGAATTTGAGTTTAAGGGCAATAAAGTATTTGTTATAGCAAATCATTTTTGCTCAAAAAGAGGAGATCAGCCATTATTCGGAGATAATCAACCACCAGAAAATGCAAGTGAGGTTAAAAGACAAAAGGAAGCTTCAGCAGTTAATAAATTTGTAGATAAAATATTACAGGCAGATAAAAATGCCAATATAGTAGTATTAGGAGACATGAATGACTTCGAATTTTCAGATACATTGAAGGTGTTAAAGGGTGAAGGAAAAGAAAATGTATTAACTAACATGATAGATGAATTACCTAAAGAGGAGAGATTTACCTATGTTCATCAAGGAAACTCTCAAGTATTGGATAATGTGCTTGTAAGCAATAATTTATCTAATAAAACTATAGTTGATGCTGTAAATATAAATTCGGAATTTACAGAAGGATATGGAAGAGCTAGTGACCATGACCCTGTAATTATTCAAATAGAAATGTCAGCTGAAAGTGGAGAAAAACCTGATTTAGATACTAAACCAGATACTAAACCAGATACTAAACCAGATCCAACAGCTCCATATATGTGGAACAACACAATACCTGAAAAAAAACCAGCGGCAGATAAAGATAATGGTAAGGTAGTATTATTTGATAATTCGCATATGTCCACAGCAGGTAATGCAGATTGGGTATTGGATGGAGGATTTTCAGATTTTGCAGATGCATTAGTTGAAGAAGGATATACAGTAAGAGAATATAGAGGTGTAGATAAAAATAAAGATGGAGCAATAAGATTTTTTGATGATAGAAAATTAGAAAATGTAGAAAAAAATGAAGCTATTATAACTTATGACGCTATAAAAGATGCAGACGTATTTGTTACAGCAGAAGCAAATAGACCATTTACAAAAGCGGAGCAAGCAGCGTTGTTAAAGTATGTAGAGTCAGGTAAGGGAATTTATTTTATAGGAGATCACTATAATTCTGATAGAAACGTAAACACTTGGGATTCAACCGAAGTTTATAATGGATATAATAGGTCGGATTTAGATAAATTTAATATTGGTGGTGAATATGGAGACTTAAGAAATCCTAAAGATGCAAATGAAGGATGGTTGAGTAAAAACTTTGGCTTGAGATTTAGATTTAACTGTATGGATTGGAAAAAAGGTGTATCAGGGCTTAAAAAGGATATTGATACAGAAGGAATTTTAAACGGAGTAGATCCAATTCTTATGGCAGCAGGAGATACAATTGCAATTACTGATGATAATATTGCAAAAGGATTAGTTTATTTTGGAAAAGGAGATAAGCCTACTAAATGGGGACACTCAGTAGATGAAGGTATATATTTTGGTGGTGAAAAAGAAGGTGCTTTTGTTGCCATATCTAAGCCTAATAAAGGAAAAGCTGCATTTATAGGAGATTCATCACCAATAGAAGATAAGTCAACTAAATATAGAAGAGAAGATAATGGTAAATATGCTGAAACTCATGCAGGCTGGAATTCTCCAGGAAATGCTGCAAAATTAAGTGTGAATATAGTAAACTGGTTGGCAGAATCAGAAGATTATAAGGGATTTGGAGAAGATGGGCGTAAAAAAGGATTTTTAACTGAAGAACCTATGGCTAAGGAAGAAAAATCAGATCCAGAGAATGGACAACCTTGGTCACAGCCAAGTGGAGAATTTGATCCATGGAATACTGATACATGGGAAGAGGGATCTTATGGTGCACCACATTCTGCAAAAGGTAATAGTGGAAATCTAGATAATCCAGGAGGTCATGAGACAGGAAACTTTGAATTTGAACTATATCCTAAATATGTATATGAAAACGAACCTTTTGCTGTAATAGTTAGTGGTGAAGGAGAAGATGCAAAATTTGGAATGTACACCCAAAGCAAACAATGTGGACAAGTTAAAATAGGAGACAGTTGGTCTAATACAGGATATACTGACCTTGAAGGAACATTTCCAATGGCTGTAACTGCCAAAGCTAGTGGTATAGAAAGTGATCTTAAAATAAGATTAAAGGCTGGCAAGAATAAGAGTGATACAAGAGATGTTATAGGAATATCAAGTGGATATGGATATATAGAAGGAAAAGTTACAGGCAATGCTGGAGATATAGTGGCAGCTTTAAAAGGAAATGAGATACTTGGTACAGCACAAATAGATGCAGAGGGAAATGCAAGAATAGCAGTTAAATGTGAAGAAGGAATTTCATTAAAAATATATGGTGCAGATGGAAAAGAAAAATCTAACTTAGAGGGTACTTATACTGTAACAGAAGGACAAATTACTAAAATAAATGGCAATGATGATACTAAAAAGACAGGTACAACAGCAGAAGTTAAACTTGATAATCAAAGATACAAAATAGGTGATACAGTAACAATTACTCTAGAAGACAGCGATTTGAATATAAATAAAGAAGAAGCTGACAAAGCAGTAATACATGTAACTTCTACAGGAACAGATAAACAGGGCTTTGATTTAGAAATTCAAGAAAATGGAGAAGATACAGGAATATTTACAGGTATGTTAGAAGTTGCAGCTGCCAGCGATAGTGAAAATAAAAAGTTGGGAGCAGCAGATGGAGAAATGATTACAATAACATATGTAGATGCTTTGGATGGCGAAGGTAAAGAAAATATTGAGAAAAATATCAGTGCTGCAATAGTAGGAGATGAAGAGGTACCACCAGAAAAACCAACAGAAACAAAAATAACAGAAACACTAGATGGGGTAACAGAAAATGGCAGCAACTATGTGAATGGTACTTTTACAGGGGTTAATGGAATTCAATGGATGTATTCAGGAGCAAGAGGAGATAAAGTGGCTGATGTTATTGATGGTAGTGGATTGTTGTTTGGAGATAGTAAAAAAGGAGATAGGCATATAATAACAGCTGAAAATATTCCAAATGGAATAGGAAGCTTTTCAGTAGACACCAAAAAAGGGTTTACATCAGAGAATGATCGTAAAATTGAACTTTGGATAAATGATGTTAAGAAAGGTGAGCTTGTTCTAGACAGTACTAGTGACGAAATACAAAAATTCACAGTAGACAATATAAATATATCAGGTTCATTCAAGTTAGAAATAAGAAGTGTAGGAAGTAAACAAGTGGTTATTGACAATATTGCATGGACTAGTTACGAAAACTAAGATATATTTTTAAAAGACATTTTTTAGTGTATAGAATTTTTTAGAATAAGGGTATCCTGTTTTGAGTAGTTTTATTTTTAAACTAAAGTACTCATTGAAAAACATGGATACCTGTTTTTTAGTTATCGAGAAAAATTATGATATAATTTATGGTATATAATACATATTGATTAAGGAGACATGATATATGAAGCAAACAAAAAAATTATATTATTTTAAGGGGCTATTGCTTATAATATGGATGGCAATTATTTTTAATTTCTCAAATGATCCTGCTGTAGTTTCAGATGAGAAAAGTGGATTTATACTCAAAATATTTGATTTCATAGGTTTAGATTTAAATAGTATATTTGGTACATTAGCAAACTTTATAGTAAGAAAGATGGGACATTTTACAGAGTTTTTTATTCTTTATGTACTGCTATATAATGTTTTAAAGGAGAGCTTTAGTAAGAAAAGAGCTTTAACTATGGCTTTAGCATGTACTTTTTTATATGCTTGTTCTGATGAATTTCATCAAATTTTTATCCCAGGCAGAGAGGGAAGATTTAGAGATGTTTTAATAGATACATCTGGAGGTATAGCTGGAGTTTTATATTTTAGCAGATAATAAAATTATTTAACGAAAAAACTAGTAGAAATTTTATCTACTAGTTTTGGATGTTTAAAACATTTGTACATTATAATAAAAGTAAATTCTTATTTAATATTATACTAATTTTATTATATAACGCTTTTATACGTATTTAATAAGTTTTGCTTTGTAATCATTATATCAAGCATTAGTTTATCTGTTTGTTTCATTCCATAGGAGCCTATATTTCCTACATTTTGAATTGTATTTTCTACGTTTTTATCAATTATGCCTTCTTTTTCTGATACACCAATATTTTCAATAGCTAGTATAGCTGAAAGAACTGCTGCATTTACAGCTGTTGAAACTTTAAGGGCACAGCTAGTCTTTGCACCATCACAAACAAGTCCTGTAATATTACCCAGCATATTATTTATAGCTCTTTTAATATGGTTAACATCTCCACCTAAAAGATATGTTATTCCACATGAAGCCGCTGTACCTGCTACAACTACTCCACATAATGCTGCTAGTCTACTTAAATAACTATGAATATGAATTGACATTAAATTACTTAATGCTAGAGCCCTTGTAATTTTTTCTTCACTAGCACCTAGTTTTTCGCCAACTGCTATTACAGGCATTGATACTGTTATACCTTGATTTCCACTTCCGGAATTACTCATAGCAGACATCATACATCCTGCCATTCTTGCATCAGCACCACTACTTGTTCTTTTTATTGCTGAAATTATAATATCTTCTGTTAACAATCCTTTATTTATGTATTTATCAATTGTTTTTCCAACTTTAAGACCATAATCATTGATTAGACCTTCTTTAGATATTTCTTCATTAAATTTATCTTTTTCACGTATAAATTTTATATCTTCTAAAGATACATTTACTGCAAAATCATAAATACTATCAACTGTTAAATATGCATTATCTTCTTCTAGGGCAACTTCGTCTATATTGTGTTTAGTTTTATCACTTTTCTTTTCAAATAAGACTTTCCCATTAAATTCAATCAAAACAATATTTATGTGAGTATCTTCAATAACTACTCTTGCATTGTCCTTACCGTTCCTACAAATAATTTCGATATACAGATCAGGAACATTTTCTTTAACCTTAATAATTACCCTTTCTTCCTTTATCATTTTTTTACCTTCATCAACGTGTTTTGGAGTTATACTTTTTAAAACCTCTAATACAGCTTCAGCAGTACCACCAAGTGCTCCAACTGCTGCTGCAATATCTAAACCTACCATTCCTGTTCCAGGTACCCCTACGCCCATTCCATTTTTTAGCATGTTACCACTAACAAAAACCTCTATTATTTGTGGGGTGGTGTTTAATGTTGCTGTTGCCTTAGCAGCTGCATAGGCAACAGCAATAGGTTCTGTACATCCTATTGCTGGTATTACCTCTTTATTGATTAATTCAATATATTTTTGCCAAGTCTTATTTTTCATAATGTTCTTCCTCCTTACAGTTATATCTTAAAATCAATGTGTATTTGAAAAAGATTTCTTATCTTGTTGAAAAACATTAGTTTTTAATCTAAGACAAGAAATCTGATTCATATTAAAGATTTATTTTTAGTTAAGCACTAACTTGGTCTATTTTATTTTTATTTGCTTTAGGTTTTCCATTTTTATCATAGAATAACCCTCTAAGGAGTAATGCTAATGCCCCATCCCCTGTAACATTACATGCAGTTCCAAAACTATCTTGAAGTGCAAATATTGCAATTAATAGTCCTACTCCTGATGCATCAAATCCAAGAACGCCTGTAACGATTGCTAATGACGCCATAACAGTTCCACCTGGAACTCCAGGTGCTCCTATAGCAAATATACCAAATAAAAGTATAAATAATATTACGGTTCCTACTGAAGGTAAAGTACCATAGAGTATTTTGGATATTGTAAAACAGAAGAAAGTTTCAGTAAGAACAGAGCCACAAAGGTGAGTAGTTGCTCCAAGAGGAATAGCAAAATCAACTACTTCTGGTGTTAATACTTTTGATTTATGAGCACATTTTAATGCAACAGGTAAGGTTGCTGCACTTGACATGGTTCCTACTGCTGTCAAATATGCTGGTAAATAATGTTTTGCTACTTCCCAAGGATTTTGTTTTGAAACTATACCTGCAATTGTATATAAGATTGTAAGCCATATGAAATGTCCTATAAGTACTATGACTATAACTTTTAAGAATATAGGCAACTGTTTAGTTAAACTTCCAGTATAGGCTAGTTCACTAAATGTAGCTGCTATAAAAAAAGGTAAAATAGGTACTACTATGTTAGTAATTATAGCAAGAATCATTTTTTGTAGTTCATTTAAAAACTTGTCTACTACTTCTGCTTTTGTCCATATTACTGATACTCCTGTAAATATAGATAAAACCAATGCAGTCATAACAGGCATAATTGGAGCAATTTCTAATTTGAAAATAATTTCTGGTAGTTTTTGAAGTGCTGCTGCTTCGCTAGAAATATTAAAATGAGGTATTATTATATAACCTGCAATAGCGGACATAGTTGCTGCTCCTACTGCTGATAAATAGCACATAAGTGCCATACTGCCTAACATTTTGCTTGCATTATTTTTAAGACTTGTTATTGCTGGTGTTATAAATCCAAATATAACTAACGGAACAGTAAAGAAAATTATAGATCCTAATATATTTTTAATTGTTAATATAACCATCATAGCTTTTTCTTTAACAGTAAGCCCTAATATTACACCAATAGTTATACCAATAATCATTTTTGTAATTAAACCCATATCTCTTTTCTTTTTCATTTTTCCACTTCCTTCATTTTATTTTTTAGTTGAAATTCAAAAACAAACATTGTAGTTTACTAGTAAACGTTTAAAATAAATATATTTAATATATGTATTAGCATAATTCATACCAATACGACAAAAACAGTAATAATCAGCATTTAATGTTTTTTATTTATGATTATTTTTGAAAATAATCAAATACTACAAATATTCATGATGTTTAACCAACTGTAAATATAGTCAAATACTACTTTTATTTGTTTTTGCAGTTTTTCAAATTGTTTTTGCATTTTTTCAAATTATTCCTGTGAAATTTTCATGGAATAAAAAAATAATAAAATTTATTATTTTACAAGTTAAATTTGTTTAATTTTCTGTATAATGTAGAAAGTTCTATTCCTAATTCTTCTATGATTTTACTTTTACCTTTAGCATCGTCCCCATATTTTTCAATCATAGACATTAATATTTTTTTTTCATACATTTCTACTCTGCTTTTAAGGGTCATTTTATTTTGTGAGTCAAATTCATAAAATTTTTGCTGCATTGTAATAGGCAAATTGGAGGGAGTTATTATTTTTTCTTCTGTTATATTAACTAAGTATTCTATAACGTTTTCAAGTTCTCTTATATTTCCTGGCCAATTATAATTTACAAAGATATTCTCAATTTCCTTAGAAAATAGCTTAGGTTCTTTGCAAAGCCTATTACAAAATTTTTTTAGTAAATATTGACTTAATAGTAGAACGTCTTTTCCTCTTTCTTTTAAGCTTGGCAAAAAAATAGGTATAACATTTAATCTATAATATAAATCTTTTCTGAAAAGACCACTTTTAACCATGTCCTCAAGATTTTTGTTGGTTGCAGCTATAATTCTAATATTTATAGAAATTTCTTTTTTTCCTCCAATTTTAATAAATCGCTGTTCCTGAAGAACTCTTAAAATTTTAGGCTGAAGATGGAGAGGCATATCTCCAATTTCATCCAAAAATATGGTTCCGTTATTTGCCAGCTCGAATTTTCCCATTTGTCCTTCACGTCTAGCTCCAGAAAATGCTCCGCCTTCATAACCAAATAATTCACTTTCAAGAAGATTATCTGGAATTGATGCACAATTTATTGCAATGAAAGGAGCTCTACACCTATCACTTTTATAATGTATGGCCCTTGCAAAGAGTTCTTTTCCTGTTCCACTTTCTCCTCTCAAAAGAATAGTAGAAGTACCTTTAGCTATATTTTCTGAAATGTTTTTTACAATTTTTATGCTGTTACTTTCACCTATTATATCCTCAAATTTTACTATTTTTTCTCCTTCAATAAGATTATATGCATCACGAACTTCATCACTAGTTTTTTTGATTTCAATTATATTACTAACTTTTTTGCCTTGAAAAATAACAGGATTACTTTTAAGTGTTAGACTAAATTTCTTATCGTTTACAGTAATCTTATCAGTATTATACTTAACTTTAGTTAATTTTAAGTTTATATTAGGTATTAATTCTCTTATGGAGTGATTAATTATATTTTCTTTAATAGTATCAAAAATATTTTCAGCTTTTTTATTTATATATTTTATTAGTCCGTCATTATCAACACATAAAATTCCATAACTTAAGCCCTCTATTATTTGATTAGTTTCTTCTGTTTGAATTTTAAGCTGTTTTATCGTTTGATCATAAATTATATTTCCAAGTAAAATAACGCTTAATTTTTCAAGAAAAACCATTAAAGAATCATAATTTTCTCTAATTATTTTTTCTTGTTCTGTTCTAAAGGAATTTATTCCTATTACTCCTATTACTTCACTACCTTTCATTATGGGATATCCTATAGTAGCAAATTCGTTACAAGTAGATTTCACAGAACAATTTTCACAAATATGATTAGAAACAAATCTATCGGTATAGTTTGGTTTCTTCTCAGCTAGTACAAATTCAAATAAACATTTTTCGGGTATTTTTTCGCCAATACAATTTTTATATTCACCAGTAGCAGCTATTCTTATTAAATGGTTATCAACAATGGTAACATCCACATGTAACACTGCACTTATAGCTTCCGCTACTTCTTGTACAGATGCACTTATTTCTTTTAAAGACATTTTTTATCCCCCTAAATTAATATATCATTTGCCATTTATACATTTTAGATTATATTCTTACAATACGTATTTGTCAAAAACAAGCAAATAAATAAGTTATTTCCTAAATGAAGTATATAAAAAAACTAGTAGAATTTTTATCCACTAGTTTTTGTGTGTAAAATATTTAAATATTATAATTTCAATAAAAGTAAATCCTTATCCACAAAAGAACCAATAACCTTATTAGCCTTATGTAATATTTCAGGTGAGCCAACTCCTATCGAATACATTCCTGCATTTATTGCTCCGTCAATACCAGCAGCTGCATCCTCAAATACAACACAGTCTTTAGGCTCAACATTTAATTCTTGAGCTCCTTTTAAGAAAACCTCAGGATCTGGTTTAGCTTTAGTTATTTTAGTTCCATCAATAATAGCATCAAAATAACTTACTAAATTTATAGAATTTAATATTTTCATGGAATTTTTACTAACAGAACCGAGAGAAATTTTAATTCCAGCCTCTCTAAGAAGAGTTAAGAATTCTCTAACACCTGGAAGTATTTCATCCTCAGTCATTTTAGATATATATTCTACATACCATGAATTTTTTTTCTCAGCTAATTGTTTTTTAGTTTCTTCATCAAAATTTTTGTTTCCTATTTCTAATAATATTTCTAAGGAGTCCATTCTGCTTACGCCTTTTAATCTTTCATTATCTTCTTCAGAAAAATCAAATCCAAGTTCATTAGCAAGCCTTTTCCATGCAAGGTAGTGATATTTAGCAGTATCTACTATAACTCCATCCAAGTCAAATATACAAGCTTTAATATTGTTCATAATAATTCCCCCTATAAGATTGCTATTACAAAAATATTATATCAAAAATATGGTTAACAATAGAATTATAGTAAATAACAAACTTTAATACTTGAATTTTGTTATAATTCACAATTGACAAGAGTAAGTCAGTAGTATATGTCGGAAAATTCAATATGAGCTTTGTGCAGAAAATCCTCTTCAATGGAGTTGTCTATAATAACTGATTCACTTTCTTCCAAATGTGATAAATCAGGAATTTCAATTAAAAATTCACTACCTTTATCACATTCACTGGTCAAAAAAATTTTACCTTTATGAATTTCTACTAAGGATTTAACCAGAAAGAGACCTATTCCCGAGCCTTCACGATTCCTGGAAAGTGATTTATCAACTTGAATGAATTTTTCAAATATATTTTTTCGATTTTCTTTAGGAATCCCCATTCCAGTATCTTTTACCGATATTAGTACAGATTTTTTTTTATCATAAGCTGTAATATAAATTGAACCTCCTGGATTAGTGAATTTTACTGAATTGGAAAGGAGATTTAATAAAATTCTTTCAAGCTTTCTAGAATCAAAAGTCATTATTTTTTCTTCTACAGTTGTATCAAAAATTAAATTTATATCATTTTTTTGTGTATATTCAATTACAGAAAGAGTTACATTTTCAATAAAATCTATTATATTCGCCTTTTTTAAATAAAGAGAAGTATGTCCTGCATCTATTCTTGTTATATCCAATAAATTATTAACTAGTCTAGTTAATCTGTAGCAGTTTTGCTTCATTATATTTGTGTATTTAATTATAGAATCTTTATTTTTGTCTTCTAAAAATTCTAAAAGCTGAATTGAACTCAATATTACATTAAGAGGAGTTCTGAATTCATGAGAAAGGTTGGCTAAAAATTCGTTTCGCATTTTATCGTATTCTATGGTTTGCTGTAATTTAATATTTTCTTCCAAAGTTTTTTTTCTGGCAGTGATATCAAAAGCAATACCTAGCATTAATGGTTTATTAGCAAAAAATATATATCCGTGACTAAATTCTAACCAACGCTCAGTTCCATCTTTAGTTATAATTTTTAACTCATGAGTAGGTGGAGCAGAATTAAATAAATACTGGCTAGATAAATATTTTTTGGCGGTTTTTCTAAAAGAGGGATGAATCAAGTCTTCAAAGTTCATTTGTAAAATCTCATCATTAGTGTAACCTGTTAACTTTTCCATATTATAGTTAACGTAGTTAAATTTTTTAAAATCATGTATCAATATTATTGCTGAAGTTATTTCTGCTAGGGTGTTAAATTTAATTTCACTATTGGAGGTTTTATTCCATTCACTACAGGCTGATATTTCTAGTTTATCAAAAATTCTTTCCAGACGATAAATATCTTTAACTTTATCTTCATTACATAAGTCACACTGGAAAATTAAATCAATATAGGCCCTTCTATAACATTTTACTGCAGCAAGAAATCCTCCAGAATCTATTTTCCTATTATGATACTTTAAAATATTTCCTATTCCTGATTGGCAAATTAATAAAAAAATATAATCTATATTTTGAGAATTTGTTTCCTGTAGATATCTGGATTTTAATATTAATATTATATACTTAGAAATATCATCAACAGGATTTTCCCAAATATCCGTACCTCCTTTGAATAAGTCTATTAGGTTAGTTAATTTTGCATATTTAATTACATTATTACATATTTTGATTCTGTTATTTTCTATTAAATTACAAACTTCTATCAAATCAATCCACACCTTCTTAAATATGTAAAAATTATTATACTATAGTTTTAATGTATTAGATATAATCATTTGCAAAAAGTTACAATTAATTAATAAAAAGTAAAGGGAGATGTACATAAGTATATTTAATCATAAAGTATAATTTAGTAAAAAGCACATGGTAATTATGAATAATGTGAATAAATTCATTAAAAAAGTATAAGAAAATACATATAGTAAAAATTGTAAATTAATTCAATTATGTGTTATTATATTTATATTAAGTTAAAAATGTATATACAAAGGAACAAAAGCATGAATAAGAACAGAAAAATAAAAATTTCTATTATAATATCCATTTGTTTAGGTATGTTTTTTTATTATCAGAATAATTTTATTGAAGTTACCAGTTTACAAATTAAAGCTAAAGAAATTCCACAAGAATTCAGCGGTTATAAAATTCTTCATTTATCAGATTTACATAATAAATTATTTGGAAAGAATCAAAAAAGGTTAGTCGAAGAAATAAGAAAAATCAAACCAGATTTAATAGTATTTACAGGGGATATAATAGATAGAAGAAGATATGATGAAAGACCGAGTTTAATTCTAATGAATGAAATTATAAATATAGCTTCAGTATATTATGTTACAGGGAATCATGAAATGTGGTCTGGCAAATTTGATTCATTAGAGAAAAAACTTAAAGATATTGGGGTTAATATATTACGAAATAAACAGAAAGCTATAAGAAAAGGAAAAAGTCAAATTCATATTATAGGTATAGATGATCCGGCTGCAAGTAGTTCATATAATGATGAACAAGTAGTGATAGGTAAGGAAATACAACAAGCAATAGGAAAAAAATATAATAATGAATATAAAATTTTATTATCTCACAGACCGGAAAAATTCCCTATTTACAGAAAAAACAATATAAACTTGATTTTATGTGGACATGCACATGGAGGACAAGTTAGATTACCTTTTATAGGTGGAATAATAGCACCAAATCAAGGTTTTTTTCCTAAATATACTAGTGGCGCATATCAGAATGGAAATTCTACTATGATAGTGAATAGAGGTCTTGGAAATAGTTTAGCTCCTTTTAGAATTTTTAATAGACCAGAAATTGTAGTTATTACATTGCATAAAGAATAGTTTAGCAGGAATGGAATAGGAAGAGTTTATGGGGAAAGAATAGTGTTTAGAAAGTATAAAAAAGAAGAACTTGATTTATAGGATTTTGAAAAAGTTTTCACAAATCATAGTAATTAGTATAACTTGAATTGTTTTCATAAATGCATTAGAATTTCTAAAGAAGTAAAATATATTTTATGGGAGGGTCAATATATGTCCAGAGGTTTAAAATTAGATTTATCAAAAGCTATGCCATATTTAAATGAGCATGAAGTTGAGCAGCTTCAACCAATGGTAACAGCAGCACATACTATGCTTCATGAAAGAACAGGTGCAGGTAGTGACTTTTTAGGATGGGTAGACTTACCAGTAAGTTATGATAAAGAAGAATTTGCAAGAATACAAAAAGCAGCAGAAAAAATAAAAAGCAATTCAGAAGCTCTTATTGTTATAGGAATAGGTGGGTCATATTTAGGAGCAAGAGCAGCAATAGAAATGTTAACTCATACATTCTATAATGTTGTTTCTAAGGATAAAAGAAAAGCACCACAAATATTCTATGTAGGAAATAATATAAGTTCAACATATATGTCAGATTTAATAGAAACTGTTAAAGATATGGATTTTTCAGTAAATGTAATATCTAAATCAGGAACTACTACAGAACCTGCTATAGCTTTCAGAATATTTAAGGATTTACTAGAAAAGAAATATGGAAAAGAAGGTGCAAGAGAAAGAATTTTTGCAACTACTGATAAAGCTAAGGGAGCATTAAGAACTTTGGCTAATACAGAAGGATATGAAACTTTTGTAATTCCAGATGATGTAGGTGGAAGATTTTCAGTATTAACTCCAGTTGGATTACTTCCAATAGCAGCGGCTGGAGTTAATATTGAAGAAATGATGAAGGGTGCTGCAGATGCACGTGAAGAATACAGCAATGCAGATCTTAAAGAAAATACAGCATATAGATATGCAGCAGCTAGAAATGCATTATATGCAAAAGGTAAAACTATAGAAATGATGGTTAATTTTGAACCATGCTTACATTATATGGGTGAATGGTGGAAACAATTATTTGGAGAAAGTGAAGGAAAAGATGGAAAAGGAATTTTCCCAGCAGCTGCTGATTTCTCAACTGACTTACACTCAATGGGACAATACATTCAAGAAGGTATAAGAAATCTTTTTGAAACTCAATTAAATGTAGAAAAACCAAGAAAATCAGTTATTATAGAAGCAAATGAAGATAATCTTGACGGATTAAATTTCTTAGCAGGAAAAGATATGGATTTTGTTAATCAACAAGCATTTAGAGGAACTGTACTTGCTCACAACGATGGTCAAGTTCCTAACATAATAATAAATATTCCAGAATTAACTCCATATTATTTTGGATATTTAGTTTATTTCTTTGAAAAAGCTTGTGGATTAAGTGGATACATTTTAGGAGTAAATCCATTTAATCAACCAGGAGTTGAAGCTTACAAAAAGAATATGTTTGCACTTCTTGGAAAACCAGGATTTGAAGATATGAAGGCTGAGTTAGAAGCAAAGCTTCAATAAAATAAGTTAGAGTTAAAACAAATTAATTAGGGACTGTAGATAGATTTAAAATATATATCAATATCTATCTACAGTCCTTAATTAAATTTTAAAGTTATAGTGGAGATTATAGTAGAGGTAGGAGTGTTAGGATTAGATGTTTTGCTGATACAAAGTTAAAATATATTAAGATGTATAATTATGTTACAATAATAACAGCATAATGAGGAGGAGTGGTTATGAGAATAATAGTAGATGCAGATGCTTGTCCAGGAAAAGAGTATATTGAAAAGGCAGCAAAAGAAAACGACATAGAAGTGATAATGTATAGTGACATAAATCATGTGATACATAGTGATTATAGCATAGTAAAGATAGTAGATAGTGGATTTCAAAGTGTGGATATGAAGATTGCAAATGAGGCTAAGTCAGGAGATATTGTAGTTACTCAAGATTATGGTGTAGCGGCTATGGTACTGGGGAAGAAAGCTTATGCTATAAATCCTAAGGGGTATATTTACAGTGATGATAATATAGATAAGTTACTTTTTGAAAGACATATGTCATCAAAAATTAGAAGAAGTGGAGGAAAAACCTTTAATCCCAAAAAAAGAACAGAAGAAGATAATAAAAGATTATATATTAATATTTTAAGAGTGATAAAAAATGCCAGCAAAGAGTAAACTGGAATTTCTATTATTTTATATAAATATAAGATTATTTATTCAAATAGTGAGTATAATTGTATAGTAGTAAAATATTTAAGAAGGTGACAATAAAATGGATACTATAATAAAATTTATTAATGAGCATAAACATTTTTTATATTTGCTTATATTAATACCTTTATTAATTTGTTTTAGCTTTTGTCAAAGGTTTTTAAAACCAAAGTATATAATGTACTGCAGTTTGGATAATTACATACCATTTTTAAAGATATTTATTTTAGCATATATGTTTTGGTTTATTTATATGGGAATAAGTTTTGTATATTTTGGATTAAAATCTAGAGATGACTTTATGAATCTGGCAAAATTTCTTTTCTTAGGAATGGGTATAAGTTATATAATATTTGTAACACTGCCTTCAGGTCAAAACTTAAGACCTGTTTTGAAGGAAAATGATATTTTAACAAAGATGGTTGGATTTATTTATTCTATAGATCCGCCTACTAATGTATGCCCAAGTATCCATGTTATAAATTCTATAGGTGTAAATGCTGTTGTGTGGAACAGTTCCTTATTTGCAAATAATAAAAGAATAAAAATTTCATCAGCTGTTGCTATGACACTTATATGCTTGTCGACTCTATTTATAAAGCAGCATTCTTTACTTGATGTAATTGCAGGAATAGGACTTTCATCTGTATTATATACGTTTATATATACTATTCCTGGGGTTAGAAAGAAAACAGAAGAAGTTGCGGATAACTTAAATAAGGAAGTTTAAAAACAAAAGTTTAGGGAGTGTAGTCACTACGTTGAGACTACACTCCCTAAACTTTTGTTTATTCAATTTGACAGTATTTTAAAATTAGCTCCAGCGTTGCGACTAAGGAGTCCATGTGAGTTCTTTCATACGAATGAGAAGCTGTCTGGATTTTGTAAATACTTTTTCATCAGAATTTCCCATGAATCCACCAACGAATACTATGGGTAAAGCACCGTTATATTTTATTTCACGAACCATTCCTCCCAAAGTATCAATGTGAGCAGAAAAAGTTCACTGATTTTCTTCATTTTCTCCTTTAAATGTAACTATTATGACATCTTTATTGGTAGTTCGATATGGTATATTTAGAGTAGCAAGTTATGTTTTTATATAACTTGTTAATTTATCAATATACCAAGAAGGACTTGGTATAGATAATATGTTTTTTAGTAATATTTAAGTTTATCTTGTTTACTTTGCATAGTATCACTCCTTTATAGAAATTTTAACATATACCTTAAGGATAACCAATGTAAAACAAATATTATATATATATAATTATTTGATATTTTATAGTATAATAAACTAGAAAGAAGGGAGAAATGACATGGGTAGAACAAAAAGAAATGATAAAAAGAAAAATGTAAAAAGAATGACAAAATTCTTTTTTGCCGCTGTTTTACTGGGGATTTCTGTTATCGGAAGTTATGGATATTTCACTACTCAAAAATGGAATAATTTAATTTTTCCTAATGTTGTGGTTGAGAATATTGATTTAACAGGAAAAACAAAGGAAGAGGCAATTAAGATTTTAAGTGATAAGTATGGAAATCCAGTACTTAATAGCAAGATAAACATTAAAACTCAAAACAGGACTTATACTATAAGTTATTCAGGATTAAATGCAAAATATAATATTACTCAAGTTGTTAATGAAGCTTATACATATGGGAAAGATTTAAACATTATTTCAAAATATAAGCTTATAGCTAAACCTAAAAGTAAACAATATGAACTTAAATTTTCCTATGATGAAAAACCAGTAAATGATACTATACAATCTATAAAAAAAGATATAAACAAAAATACAAAAGATGCTAGTATAAAATTAGAAAATGGGAAATTTAATATAATTCCTGGAACTAAAGGGGTTGAATTAGATGAGGCCAAGCTAAAAAAAGATATTTTAGCTAAACTGAATAATAAAGCTAGTGGTGACATAAATTTGGAAGCTCCTACTAAGGTTTTAGAGCCTAAGATTTCTACTGCGGCTTTAGAAGCAGTAAATACAAAAATAGGTTCTTTTTCAACTAATTACGCTACATCTTCACAAGCTAGAGCTACAAATATCGATGTAGCAACTAGGAGTATAAATGAAACGTTAGTAATGCCAGGCGATACATTTAGCTTTAATGGAATAGTAGGAGAAAGAACTAAGGCGAGAGGATACCAAGAAGCACCTGTAATTGTTAATCAAAAACTTGAGTCAGGACTTGGTGGAGGAATATGTCAAGTGTCATCTACATTATATAATGCGATTTTACAATCAAATATAAAAACTACAGAAAGAGCGCATCACACTTTTCCATCACATTATGTGGATAAAGGATTAGATGCAACGGTAGATTGGGGAAATATAGATTTAAAATTTAAAAATACATTTGATTACCCAATATATGTTGAGGCAGGAACTAATAATAGAAATGTGTACTTTAATTTATATTCCAATCAAAAACTAAAACAAAGAACATATAAAATAACTAGTGAAGTTTACAGTACAATAGAACCTACAACCAAGTATATTGATGACCCAACTTTACCAGCTGGAAAAGAAGAGGTCGTAAAAAACCCTCATACAGGATATAAAGTTAAAGTTTATAGAGATATCTATGAAAATGGTAAATTTGTTAAAAAAGAGACAGTTTCTAATGACTATTATGTTGCAATAAATGGAGTTATTAAGAGAGGAACGAAGAAATAATAGAATAAAATTGTGAAACAATTTTATTCTATTCACCAGTCGCCAATCTCCAGTCCCCAGACAATGACGTTTTGCTAATGCAAAACTAAAATTAAAATAAAGCAAAATAGACTTAAAGTAGATATAATCTATCTTTAAGTCTATTTTAATTTATTTTTATCTAATTGTTCTTAATTGTTTTTATTTTTTTTCTTTACGCTGGGGATTGGTGATTGGCGACTGGGTAATATAAGAATGTTGCTTCGCAACATTCTTATAAAGCGTAGAACACACTCATACATAAGCTATCCACTTCAATTTTATCAGAAGTTATGGTTTCCATAGAAATAGTATCAGCGTGATATTTATCAACTACTTTATGCCAAGTTTTTTCTGGAACTTGTAAAGTTACAGGATATCTATTGGCATTGTATACAACCAAGATGCTTTCCCATAAATCTCCATTGGCATTATCCTTAAGTATGAATGCCAATGTGTTACTAGGGATATTTTCTATAAATTCTAGATGATGTTTTATATCTTTAACTGAATACATTCTAAAGGCTGGGTGTTCTTTCCTTAGTTTGATTAGACCTTTATGATATTTATATACATCTAAAAATTCAGCCTTTCTATCGTAATCTAAACTGTTTATGATGTCTGGAGAATTAAAACTATTTTCAATTCCGTTTTTTGTGCGGCAGAATTCAACTCCAGAATGTAAAAAAGGAATTCCTTGGGAAGTTAGAACTATAGCACTTGAAAGCTTAACCATATTTTTTTTATCTTCTATTGTGTCATTGCTATTACTAAGCTGAAATTTATCCCATAAAGTATTATTGTCATGGCAGGATACATAATTTACAGATTGTTCTGGAGATATAAATATTGTGTTAGAACCTTCAATTGAAATAGTACATCCAGTTACGCACTCTCTCATTTTATTCTCTAAATTTTTTTCACCACTAACGAATCCTTTATCAAATTTTGAAAAAACACTGCCTTTTATGGTATCTCTAATTATATCATTAAAAAAAGCTAGATTTGGTATTTCTTTTGCATTTTTTAAAGTTGCTCTTAAACTTTCATCAAGGCTAGTATTTAGATTCCAACCCTCGCCATAGAGCATTATATTTCTAGTGAAATTTTTAAAAGTATTATATATGCACTGCATAGTATTTATATCATGAATTCCCATAAGGTCAAATCTGAAACCATCAATATGATATTCTTTAGCCCAATAAAGAAGAGAATCTATAATGAATTTTCTCATCATTTTATGCTCAGATGCAGTGTCATTACTACAGAAACTCCCATTGGAATAGTTGCCATTATCATCAAGTCTAAAGTAATATCCAGGGAATATTTTTTCAAAATTGTTTTGTGTTCTATGGAACATATGGTTATATACAACATCCATATTTACAGAAATATTTTGAAAATGTAAATGCTGTATCATTTTTTTTATTTCCAAGATTCTACATTTGGGATCATAAGGATTAAGGGAAAAAGAGCCTTCTGGTACATTATAATTTTCAGGGTCATAACCCCAATTATAATTTTTAAGGTTCTTTTCATCTATACTCATATAGCTAAAATCAAAACAAGGCATAAGCTGTACATGAGTTATTCCAAGATCTTTTATGTGAGATAAACAAGTGGGGAGGTTCTTCTTTGATAAAGTGTTATCTTCAGTAAGAGCTAAAAACTTACCCTTTTGAATAACTCCACTGCTATCATGCATAGATATATCTCTAATATTGATTTCATATAATATAGCATCGGTATTATGTTTTAGTTCTAGCGATGTGTCTTTGCCAAAGTTAGGAGGATTAGTATCTTTTAAATCAATAATTGCAGCTCTTAATCCATTTATTCCTACTGCCACAGCATATGGGTCAACTGCTTCTTGGGTACAATTATATGCTGTTACTTCATAGGTGTAATAATAATTTTTTAAATCTTTATATATGGATATATTCCATACACCATTTTTTTCTTTCATTTTATATTTTAAAGGAGTTTCAGCAACTGCTGGATCACCATTTTGGTAAAGTAGTAAATAAACAGAAGAGGCAGCAGGGGACCATAGTTTGAATGTAGAAACTTTAGGGGCGTAAATTAGTCCCAGTGTATCATCATAATAGAATTTTTTATTAAATTCAGAGGTTAGAAATATATCTTTGTATAGAGCTTTTGCTTTTATACCATCATAAATAATATAACAATAATCTTTTATAGTAATTTTTTCATCAATAAATAGCAGAATAGAATTTTCGGTAGTTGTAGTATAATTATTTATATGTAAAGTTGTATCTCCATTTTTAACTATAAGTTTACTTATGTTAAAATTTTGTAAATTATTTGTACTGATTAACAGTTTATTAAAATCTAATACCCTAGCAGTAATATTATACATTAAAACCCTCCTAGAATGTAAAAAATGGTACTTAAATATTTTTTATTATAAACTTTAAATGTAAAAGAGTCAAAATTTAAAAAGGTAGTTAAGAAATAATATTTAAAATATAGTGAAAATATACCTTTTACAAAATATGGGATTATAGTATAATGTATAATAGAAGGTAGAATAGGGGCAGGAGAGGGTAATATGAATGAAATTATTATTGGTTATAATAAAGAATCTCCACAAAAAAAGAATTCTGAGATTAAGATAAATATTTTAGATAAACCAAAAGAGGATTTATTATTTAAATTTATTGTAGGTTTTGATGGAACGTGGGAAATTCTCAAAGATTTCGGTAAAAATGATAGTGTAATATGGAATCCTAAAAAGGAAGGAAATTACATTTTGATGATACAAGGTAAGGAAGAGAATAGTACTAAACCTTTTGATTATGTGTCTAAATATGAGTATATGATAGGGAATTCTACGTGTGATGAGTCTATATTGATTACAAATATAGACTTAAATAAAAAAGAGTTTCATGTAGGAGAAAAAGTTCACCTTAAAGTAGATACTAAAAAAGATTCTGTTTTATACAGATATATGATAAAGGAAAATGAAAAGTGGATTTTAGCGAAGGACTACTGTGATGAAAATGAGTTTACTTGTAGTGTTAAAATACCAGGTTTACATGAAATACTAGTTCAGTGCAAGTCTATAGATTCATCAAAAAACTTTGAAGATGCAAAAAAGATTGAATATAAAGTTGTAGAAATGAAAAAATTAGAGATAAGTAACTTTAGGTGTTTAACTTCTGAATTATTAGTAGATGAGGAACTAGTTTTTGAAGTTGATGCAGAATATGATGATGCCAGGTTGATATTATATAAATTTGTGAAACTTAATCCCGATGGACAAGCTAAATGCATACAGGACTATTCTACTAAAAAAATTGTAAGTTATAAAGAAGAACACAGTGGTGATTATAAACTTCTATGTTTAGCTAAGGACATGTATTCTCCTAAGGAATATGATGATAGAGCTATTATTTATTATCAGGTTAAACTTTACAAGAATGTGAAAATATTAAGCTTCACAAGTGATTTGAGTTCACCACAGATTATGAGTAAAAATATTATATTCAAGGCTGTGGTCAGTGGTGGAAAAGAGCTTAGATATAGATATTTAATTGAAGGAGTAAAAAGTGAAGATTCAGGATATATAAAGGCTAATGAATATACATGGGAGCCTAAGGAACATGGAGAATATAAAATAACTTTATATACAAGAGATGTTTCATGCAGGGATAAGTATGAAGACAGTAAATCTATAACATTCAGTATCGATGAAATACCTAGAGAACCTGTAAAAATAGATGAGATAATTTTAGATAAAAATAGAAGTTTGTTAGTTAGGGAAAATGTTCAGATTAAAGTAATAGCAGGAGGAGGAATAAAACTTTTATATAGTTTTGTAGTAAGAAAGGATAATAATGATATAGAGAAGGTGAATTTTAGTGAATGTAATTGGGTGAATTTTATCCCAGAAGAAGCAGGAAGATTTGAAGTTGAAATCAGAGTTAAAGACAAGTACTCAGATAAAATATTTGACGCACATGAAATAATTCACATAGATTCATATAAATATATACCTGCAAAAATAGATTATATTTTAATGGAACCAAGGGAATATTATTTACCAGGAGATCAGATAGCTTTAGATATTATTACTCAGAATACTAAGGAAACTTTATTAAAATATGTGCTTCAAATAAATGGCCATAAAGTTGAGGAAACAGACTATGTAAAAAGTAAAAGATATATACTTACGCCTAAATACAGTGGTAAATATGCAGTAAAAATATATGTGAAAAATGAAAAAAGTGATAAAGAATTTGACAGTTCCAAGAATGTTTTAATTGTTGTTAATGAGGCATTACCTATAACTAATACTAAACTTAAATGTGACAGATTTAAGTTTAGTATTGATGATCCTATAGAAGTTACTGCTGAAAGTAATGGAGGAAAAGATGTAATTTATGAATTTTACTTAATGGAAAATAAAGAATGGAATTTAGTGCAGAAATATAGTAAAAAAAATTATTATAACTTCATACCATTTACTAAAGGAATTCATAAAATTTTGGTTCTTGCTAAAAGCAGTTATAAAAAAGTTGCTTATGAGGATTATTATATGATAAAGATTAAAGTAACTGAAAAATTGCCTTTGGAGGAACTAATTAGAAATAAAGAAATAATGGAAATTAGAGAAACAATACAGAATGATCCTTTATTTATGAATTTATCAGAAGAGGAAAGAAAAACGCTTATGTAAATCTAAAAGTACTCTTGAACTATAAAGAGTACTTTTAATGTGAAAAAAAACTTGCAGCTAATTATAAAAAATGATAAAAAACAATCATTTTTTATAATTTACATACAATGTTATAAAATATATTTAAATATATTTTAATATATGCATGAAAGTACAAAAATAGTTTGATAAAATGGTTTAGTAGTTAATACTAAACAGGGAGTGAAGAATAATGGAAAGATTAGATAAAATTTTGGCCAATTTAGGATATGGGTCAAGAAAAGAGATTAAAGCGCTTGCAAAGGCTGGAGAAGTAGAAATTGATGGAGAAGTTGTTAAAGATAGTAGTTTCAAGGTAGAACCAGATAAGTGTGTTATAAAAGTTTCAGGTGAAGAAGTTAAGTATAGAGAATATATTTATATTATGATGAATAAGCCATCAGGAGTGATTTCAGCTACTTTTGATAAATATGATGAAACAGTAATAGATTTATTAGAGTATGAAGACGGTGCATTTAAGCCCTTCCCGGTAGGAAGACTAGATAAGGATACAGAGGGACTTCTTTTAATAACTAATGATGGAGAACTAAATCATAGGCTAACTTCTCCAAAGTGGCATGTGGATAAGGTATATTATGCAGAGATAGATAAGCAAGTTGATGAAGGTGATATAAAAGCTTTTGAAGAAGGTATAGTGATTGATGATGGATATAAATGTTTACCAGCTAAACTTGAAATTATAAATGCTGATAAAGATGGTTCAGAGGTTTATGTTACAATTCAAGAAGGAAAATTTCATCAAGTAAAAAGAATGTTTGAGGCAGTAGATAAGCAAGTTATTTATTTAAAAAGAATAAAAATGGGGAAATTGGAATTAGATGATGAATTGGAGCTGGGAGAATATAGAGAATTGACAGAGGAAGAATTGTTAAATTTAAAAGAGAATCTTGTAAATAAATAAAAAAATAAGATGAATTAGAGAAAATTTATGAATAAATTATGAAGGATACAGATTATTATAACATTTTATTTACAATTAAATCTGCAAAATGTCTTGCAATTTATATATTTATCTAATATAATAGCTTGTGTAAGGGAAAATAAAAAGAATGAATAGCCCCCTTTTTATTAATTTAGACACTCCAGCCCCAGGACGTGTCTTGCCCTAAATAATACTAAAAAACACTATCACCGGGATAGTGTTTTTTAGTATTATTTTTTATTTATTCAAAAATAAATCTGTTTTCAAGAGCTTTAAAAGAAGTTGTAAATACAGTTGTCATCATAAGATAAAGTATGGTAGCTAATAGAAATACTTCTAGTGGTTTATAAGTAGCTGCATATATTAATTGTGATTTTCTCATTAAATCACCCATGGATATAGCGGAAACCAAAGAAGTATCCTTAAGTAGTGCTATGAATTCATTGGACATTGGAGGAAGCATTCTCTTTATACTTTGTGGAATTATGATTAAAAACATAGTTTGCCAGTAATTCATTCCTAAAGCTTTTGAAGCTTCCCATTGCCCGTTATCTATGGATTGTATTGCAGCTCTTATTATTTCAGTAATGTATGCAGAAATATTTATAGTTAGTCCTATTACAGCGGCGGTAAAAGAGGTGAACTTTATTCCAAGTTGAGGAAGCCCGTAATAAATTACAAATAGTTGAATTAAAAGAGGGGTACCTCTGAACAGCCAAGTATAAAAATCTCCAAACTTATTTAAGGCTTTTATTTTACCTATTTTGCAAAAGGTTATAACTAGGGCAAGCATTGTACCAAGAATAATTGCAAGTACTGTTAATTCTATTGTTATAATACTTCCCTTTAATAAAATTGGAAGAGATTTTTTAAATGTAGTAATATCCATATTTCTGCACTCCTTTGTCTTTGTTAAACTAATCCATTTTTGTTATGTCTTCTCCAAACCAATCTTTTGATATTTTAGCTAGAGTACCATCTTCTTGCATAGCTTTTAAAGTTTCGTTAAATTTTGCTATAAGAGCAGTATCCTCTTTTCTTAAACCAATTGCTATAGGCTCTCTTGAAATTTCTTTTTCAACAACTCTATATTTGTCACTGTGTTCTTTTATATAATATCTTGCTACTAATTCATCAACTGCCACAGCATCAAGTCTTCCTATTGCCAAATCTTGAAGTGCTTCTGTGTTTTTATCATATTGTTTAACGTCTTTCATTGTATCTCTAATAGGTGCTATTGCCTCAGCACTTGTACTTCCAACTTGAATACCTACGATTTTATCTTTTAAATCATCAGCTGAGTTTATAGAAGTATTGTCTTTTTTTACAACGATAACTTGTTTTTCTAAAATATAAGGATTTGAAAAGGCTATTTCTTTTTTTCTTTCTTCAGTAACACTCATAGCAGAAATTATTACAGTGAATTTTTTAGAATTTAAAGATGGAATTACGCCACTCCATTCAGTAGGCATATATTCTATTTCAACACCCATTCTTTTAGCCATTTCATTAGCCATATCGATATCAAAACCTATTATCTTGTCCTCATCTGAACGAAAACCCATCGGAGGGAAAGAATCATCTAATCCTACAACTATTTTACTTGGAATACCATCTTTAGTATCCGTAGTTGAAGCATTTTTACTACTACCGCATCCTACAAGAGACGTTATTAAAAGTGAGCTTAATATCAGACTAACTAATTTACTTATTTTTTTCATTGTGATAATCCTCCTTATCGGTTATGTAAAATTTTAATTAAGTGTAAATAAATTTTCTATGAATTTATTATACTTTATTATGTTAAAGTTGTAAAGTGCTAAAATAAAAATACCATATAGAGTAGAAATTTTTATTGTCTATTCTATATGGTATTTTTATTTAGCTCTCAAAAATTGATTAATATATTCATTTGGAGAAAGAGTTTTAAATTCAAACCCTTGATTGATTAAACCTTCAATAATTTCAGGTAGAGCTTCTACAGTAGTGGTTTTAACAGAATTATCATGCAGTAGAACTATTAAGGCAGATTTACTTTTACTTGTGTTTAAAACAGAAGTAACTATTTTAGTTTTGCTTTGAAGTTTAACAGATGCATCAGTTGAATCTATATTCCAATCAAAATAAGTATAGCCGTTATCTAGTAAGTATTTACTTATTTCTAGCATAAGAGTTGTTCCACCATATCTACGACTTATGCTATTATTACTTCCACCAGGAAGTCTTACTATTTTAGGTTTTATCCCTACAGAGCTATTTAAAAGAGTTTGTAATTTATTGAAATCTTCTGCAAAATCCTCAACGCTTTTATATATTTTACTATAATTATGACTATAAGTATGATTGCCAATAGCATGACCTCCGCTGGTTATGGCTTTGTAAGTGTTAATTCCTAATTGAGAGGTAGAACCATTTACAAAAAAAGTAGCTTTAATATTATATCTATCAAGAATATTTAATATATTTAAAGTATTTTTAGAAGGACCATCATCAAAGGTTAGATATGCTATTTTATTTTGTGGAATATTTGCAATGTAAAAGGAATTAGTGTTACTTAAGGCTAGTTTATTTTCTAATTGATTATTTTCTTTAATTAATTTTATTTTTTCAGATTCTGCTTTCTTTATTTTTTCTGAAAGTATTTTTTTTTGATAGTCCGTAGTAGACATATTACTACTAAGGACATTTAAAGATTCTTTTTTTTCAAGAATTATTTTTTGTACAGCAGCAGCTTGGTTACATTGAAGTGCTATCTTAAAAATAAAAAGAGTTTGAATGATAAACAGGACAGTTAAACTTGTAGTAAAGGGTCGTTTTCGCATGATATGTTCACCTTCTAAAATATTATGTATGTAATTGTTTTTTTAGTTTGTTATTTTTTTCTTTCAATTCAATACTTTCTTTTTGCAAATTATTGAGTTTTTTTTGCAGTGAAATAAGTTCTTGTTCTAGTAATGAAGCTTTTTGGGATTCTTTATAGCATTTCTGCTCAACCTTTAGAGCTTGCTGACTTAAAGTATCAATATATTTTTGCTTAGAATGAGAGAACGTTAATGAAAAGAATAAAGTAAGGATTAATGTTATATGAAGTACACTTAATTTATTGATAAATTTCATTATAAAAATCTCCTTTAGCTAAAAACATATGTTATAATCTTAGTTTGTCCTTTTGAAAAATATATATTATTAAATTACTAAAATTAAAACTATGTAATTTATACCTTTTATACGAATTATTAAGCAATAGATGGTAATAATCTATAAATAACAAAATCTTGTTATTGAATTTTGCACTCTTTAAGTATTAAAATTAAAAGATGTGTAAATTAATGTAGAAGAAAGTATTAGGTAATGATAAAATTTAAATGTATGTTAATAATAAAAAATATCGATATATGCAAATTGGCAAAGACAGGGAGTGATTAAGTGTCAGATTTTAAGTCTAAACTAGAAAATAAGGAAATGGACTATCTATGTGAAGCGATTTTATGTTTAGAGACAAAAGAAGAATGCTATAGATTTTTTGAAGATATATTTACAATAAATGAATTAAAAGCAGTAGAACAAAGGCTTCAAGTTGCAAAAATGCTTAATAAAAAAAAGACTTATACGGAAATTGCAGCAGCAACGGGGGCAAGTACTGCTACTATAAGTAGAGTAAATAGATGCTTAAATTATGGAAGTGATGGGTACAACCTAGTATTAGAAAGAATAAAATGGGGATAATACTTATAAATGGATAAAGGTATAAAAATTAAGGAGTGGTCTAATGGATTTAAAAGCACTATTAAATAAGGAACAGTATGAGGCAGCAACCACAATAAAAGGACCTTTACTTGTATTGGCTGGGGCAGGGTCTGGTAAGACGAGAGTTCTAACTTATAGAATTGCCCATATGATTGAAGATCTAGATATACCACACTATAATATATTGGCTATAACTTTTACTAATAAGGCAGCAGGAGAAATGAAGGGAAGAATAAAAAGCTTAATTGATGTGAATATAGACAATATGTGGGTATCTACCTTTCACTCATGCTGTGTTAGAATTTTAAGAAGAGAAATAGATAAGTTGGGATACAGTAAAAACTTTGCAATATACGACAGTTCTGACCAAAAAACTTTAATAAAACAGTGCATGAAAGAACTAAATATAAATGATAAGGATATTGATGAAAAAGAGATAATTTCTAAAATGGGTAAACAAAAGGACAACCTGATATCAGCGGAACAGTTTAAAAAGGAAAATGAAAAAGAATTTAGAAATAACAAGATAGCTGATGTATATGTTTTATACCAAAAAAGACTAAAAAATAGTAATGCTCTAGATTTTGATGATTTGATTTTCAAAACTGTAGAATTATTTAAGAAAAATCCAGATGTTTTAAAATTCTATCAGAACAAATTTAAATACATAATGGTAGATGAGTATCAGGATACAAATAAGGCTCAGTATGAATTAGTTAAGCTTTTAGCGGAAGCTAATAAAAATATATTTGTAGTTGGCGATGATGATCAATGCATATATCAGTGGAGAGGAGCAGACATAAAGAATATTTTGGACTTTGAAAAAGATTATCCGCAGACTAAGATTATAAAGTTGGAGCAGAACTACAGGTCTAAAGGGAATATATTAAATGCAGCAAATGTTGTAATAAAAAATAACTCTCAAAGAAAAAGTAAGGTTTTGAGAACAGATAATCCAGCTGGTGAAAAAATAAAGACATATAGAGCTTTTTCGGATATAGATGAAGGAAATTTTACTGCTAATGAGATAAAAAGACTTATGGAAAATGAAAGCAGAGGTTTTAAAGATTTTGCTGTACTTTATAGAACAAATGCGCAATCGAGAATTTTTGAAGATATATTTATGAAAAGAAGTATTCCTTACAGAATAATAGGTGGACAAAAATTCTATGATAGAAAAGAAATTAAAGATATAACTGCATATTTAAGATTTATAAACAATTTACAGGATGATATCAGTTTAAAAAGAATAATAAACGTTCCTAAAAGGTCAATAGGGGCTGCTACTGTAGCTAAGATACAAGAGTTTGCAAATTATATGGATGAGTGTATGTATAGTGTATTACTAGATATAGAAAATATTCCAGGACTAACGGCTAGAAGTATTTCATCAATAAATAAATTTACAAGTCTTATAAATTCTTTTAATAGAACGAAGGATAAAGTAAGTGTATCAAAGCTTATAGAGGAAATTTTGGAAAGCACAGGATATTTAAAGGAACTTCAAGCTTCTAAAGAAATTGAAGATATAAGCAGAATAGAAAATATAAAGGAATTGGTATCAGCAGCTGTAGAATTTGAAAATAGCTCTGAAGATAAATCACTTTCAGCTTTCTTGGAAAATGTTGCATTGGTATCAGATATAGATAATTATAGTGAAGATACAGATGCAGTAGTAATGATGACTATTCATAGTGCTAAAGGGTTAGAGTTTCCAGTAGTATTTATGGCTGGTATGGAAAATGGTATTTTCCCAGGAATGCGTTCTATGGAAAATTTTGCTGAGATGGAAGAATCAAGAAGACTTTGCTATGTTGGTATAACTAGAGCTAAAGAAAAGATTTATATGACTTCGGCAAGCACAAGACGGGTATTTGGTAGAACTGTAAGTTATTCAGAATCTGATTTTATAAATGAAATATCATTAGATCTTCGTGAAAATGTGAGAGAAAAAAGAAATGGTACTTCTAAAAGTACCTCATCTACAGCTTTCCAGGCATATGTAAATAATAATCTGGGTTCTCATTCCGTAGATTCCTTTAAAACCAGAAAAGTAGAGAAAACTATTAATTCTATATTAAATAACCAGTGCTTAAATTCAGATAGTAATTTTAAAAATGAAAGTAAGCAAAAAATTGATTTAGATGAAATAAGTGTTGGAAGAAAAGTTAGACATGAGAAATTTGGAACGGGGACTATAGTCAGTACTTCAAAGACTTCAAATGATGTTAAAGTCACTATAGCTTTTGATAACATGGGAATAAAGCAGCTTATGCTTAATATGGCACCAATTGAACTGCTATAAAAAAGAAATTTGATCCTTATACTGAGTTTAGTGAATATAGAGAGTTTATGTTCTGAACTTCTAAACTCAGTATAAGGAAGTGAATTTTGGGTAAATGGATGGTGATTTTAGTTGATGGAAGATAAAAAGCAAAGAATAGAAAAGTTAGTAAAAGAGTTGAATAAGTATGCATATGAGTATTATACTTTAGATAACCCTTCAATTTCAGATAAAGAGTATGATGAAAAGTATGATGAGCTTGTAAGGCTTGAAAAAGAAACAGGTATAGTATTTCAGTATTCACCTACCCAAAGAGTTGGTGATATTGTGTTGTCTCAATTTCAAAAGTATACTCATAAGGGTAGACTATGGAGTTTAGGGAAAGCTCAAAGTATAAATGAAATTAGAGATTGGCACAATAGAAATCTAAAGGCTGTTAATGAATACAATGCTAATCACCAGGATAAGTTGCCGACGGTGAAATATATTTTAACTAAAAAATTTGACGGTCTTACAATAAATTGTACATATAATGAAGAGGGAATATTAACAAAAGCAGCAAGTAGAGGAACAGGTGAAGTAGGAGAAGATATAACTGCGCAGGTGAAAACAATAAAGGCATTGCCACTTATTATTGATAATGATGCACTTATAGAAGTACATGGAGAAGCTATTATGACAAAAGAAGCTTTCAATGAATATAATAAAGTAGCAGAAACTCCTCTGAAAAATTTAAGAAATGGTGCTGCAGGAGCATTGAGAAATTTAAATATAAGAGAAACTGCAAGAAGAAATTTATCAGCGTTTTTCTATGATGTAGGTTACAACGAAGGAATCCCTTTTGAGACATATGTTGAAATGTTGGATTTTATAAAGAAAAAAGGACTTCCAATGGATGATTATATTAAAGAGTGTTCCACAATTGAAGAAATTGAGAAAGAGATAAAATATATAGAAGATATAAGAAATAACTTGAATTATGAGATTGATGGAATAGTACTAGCCATTGATCATATTAAAACTCGTGAAATAATAGGGTATACAGTAAAATTTCCTAAATGGGCTATTGCGTATAAGTTTGAAGCAGAAGAAGCAACTACTAAGTTGATAGATGTAGAATGGAATGTAGGAAGAAGTGGAAGAGTTAGTCCTACGGCTATACTAGAGCCGGTAGAAATAGGGGGAGTTACTGTAAAGAGAGCAACATTAAACAATATGGATGACATAAACAGAAAGGGAGTAAAAATAGGAAGTAAAGTATTTCTACGTCGTTCAAATGATGTAATTCCTGAAATAATGGGAGTCACAGAAGAAGCAGAGGAAACGAGAGAAATAGAAACTCCTAAGGTTTGTCCGTATTGTGGCAGTGAAATTGTACAGCAAGGTGTTCATTATTTTTGTGATAATACACTTTCGTGTAAACCTCAACTTGTAAAATCTATTGTTCATTTTGGTAGTAGAGATGCTATGAATATTGCTGGGTTTAGCGAAAAGACAGCAGCACAATTGTTTGAGGAGCTTGATATAAAGTCTCTTTCAGACTTATATAGAATTAAAAAAGAAGATTTGTTAAAGTTAGAGAGATTTGGAGAAAAAAAAGCACAAAACTTAATTGAGGCTGTAGAAAAGAGTAAAGAATGTGATTTGCCATCTTTTGTATATGCGCTAGGGATACCTAATGTAGGTAAAAAAACTAGTATAGATTTATGTAAAAGGTTTAAAAATCTTTCCAATATGCAAAAAGCTGATTTTGAAGAACTTATATCGATAGAAGACATTGGAGAAATTGTAGCTCACAGTATAATAGAATTTTTTAAAGATGAGAAAATAACAAAAAGTATAGAAGAACTTTTACAACTAGGTGTTAATCCATATTATAAAGAGGCAGTAGTTGAAGAAAATGTATTTAATGGAAAAACAGTAGTTGTAACTGGTTCATTAGAGACTTTTTCCAGAAGTGAAATAAAAGAAAAGCTTCAAGAACTAGGGGCTAAGGTTTCAAGTAGTGTAAGTAAAAAAACAGATTATGTATTAGTAGGAAAAGATCCAGGATCAAAACACCAAAAAGCTTTAGAAATAGGTGTAAAGATTATAATTGAAGATGAATTTAAACAAATGATAAATAAAATTTAAAACAGGAAAGGGATCTGGGGGATACAAAATGAAAAAGTTTGTAAGTATATTTGCATGGATTTTTGTAGTAATTACTAGTTTATGCTTAATATTTACTATGATGTCAACTTATAAAATTGTAAATATAGAGTACTTTAATAATTATTATATATTTCAGTGCAGTATAGTAATAACAATGTTTTTATGGAGTATTAAACAATTACACTTAAGAAATAAAGAATGGATAAATTCATTTTTATGTATGCTTATGGGTTTTGGAACAATGTTTTTTTTATTCATGAAAGTATATTAAAACGTCAATTATTTGGCGTTTTTTTTATATAGGAATTTTATATAGTATATGATTTTAGTATGTTTGAAAGGTTTATAATATAAATTTCAGTTAATAATCATATAATATAAGGGAAAATATTGAATTAAGTGGAGGTTGATATATGTTTAAAGGGTTATTTGATTTTATATACTTTAAAGTTAAAAAAAATGAAATAAAAAAAGCTAAATATAGATTAAGAAGATTAAAAATTAATACATTGTTAGATTTATTAATCAGAAATTGTAAAGAAAAAAACATTATCTATAATGTATTAGAACAAACTAAAAGTGAAATGTTAGTAGAACTTACAGGTAGTAAAGAAAAAATATTGTTGAAGTATGATAGGGCGGATATGGTTTTTGATGAGGAGTATAATAATTTTATAGATAAAATGAAAAAAAATCAGGCTAATAAAGGTATATACATAACATCAGGATTATTTCAAGGTGGCTTGCATGGAAGTAGAATTATTTTTCCCAAAGAAGTTATTATGCAAGATTATACCTATTTTATGAAAAGTCAATTAGGACTAAGAGGAAAAACAATTGATATTTTTAAAAATAAAAAACTTAATTTTTACAAATATTTGCCTAGATAAAGTGAAACTTCAACATTTGGATATAAATTTACCGTATTTTGTGTATTATTTTGTGTATTGGCAATAATTCATATATAACTTGATTTGGAAATGGATGGTATGATTATGAAAAAATATATAGCAATAGTATTGATTTTTTTTATGACAGTAGTAAGTGGATGTATTAAGAAAAAAGAAGTTAATACAAAAGTGAGAGACTATATTGTGTACAACATAGAAAAGCTGCCAGAAGATTTAATAATGCTAGACAATCATAATATAAGACAGGAAGAATTGCTATTATGCTTATTTGAAGGGTTAGTATCAGTAGATGAAAAAGGGGAAATAGTACCAGCATTAGCCTCAGAATGGGAGACAAGTGAGGATAAGTTATCTTATCAATTTACAATAAGAGATAATGCTAAGTGGAGTGACGGTAGTGATATAACAGCAGATGATTTTGTTGATTTCTTTTCAGAATTATTAAAATACCAAAATAATATTTATAAACAGCAGTTATACTGTATTTTTGGAGCTAGAGACTATGCTGAAAACAAAGTAGATATGGATAGTGTTGCTGTAAATGCAGTAGACAATAAAACTTTAGAGATAAGGCTAAATTATCCCTGTAGCTATTTTTTAGATATTCTGGGTCAACCTATATATGTATTGAGAAAAGATTTTAATTATTTAAAAGAATGGAAAAAGAATTATGATAGAATATTATATTCTGGAGCTTTCAAACTGGAAAGTATTTCGGATAAATTAGAACCATGTTTTTTGAAAAATAAAATGTATTGGGATAATAAAAATGTTATCAGTGATAAGCTGTATATAAAAAATGAAGAAGCTAGTGCTTTTGTTTTAGCAGATTATAAATGGAATGAAGTTGATATAATGACTGATCCACCCAAAAGTGAAATAAATGAGTTTCTTAAAAACGATGAGATATTAAAAAATTATTCACTAGATGGTATGAGTTTATATTTTAATTTAAATAAACAGGGAATAGTAAGAGATGATAATTTTAGAAAGTGTATTAACTATTGTATAAGTAGAAAAGATATTAATAATATATCATCAGGAGAAGTGGTTAAAAGTTTTGTTCCACAAAATATAAAAGGCTATTCATTTAATAGTAGTTTATTTACTGAATATAGCAGTAGTTCTAAGGCTGAAGAGTTTTTAGATAAAAGCAAATATAATAAAGAAAAAATTAAATTGGTTTACTGCAGCGAGAAACAAAATAATAAAGAGATAGTAGATGAAATTGTAAAAAGCTTAAAAACAATTAATCTTAATATCTTATCAGAGGGATATAACCAAGAAAAGTTCAAAGAAGTAATTGAAAATAGTGAGTATGACGTACTATTAACAGAGTATATAGGAGAATATAATTCACCAATGGCTTTTCTGGAAAAGTGGGTTAGTAATTCGAGATTTAATATATATGGATATAATAATATTGACTATGATGTTTTGATTTTAAAAGCAAGGATAACTAGAGATAATAATCAGGCAATTCAATATTTAAATTCTGCACAAGAATTGCTATATAATGATATGCCCTGTATACCCTTATATTTTTATGAAAACATAATTTGCAGAAAAAAATATATAGAAGGATTACAAATTAATAAAAGAGGAAATATAATTCTGAAAAACATATATATAAAGAAACCAATTTAATAAAGCTCCCTAATAAGTTTAGGGGGCTTTATTTTTAGGAGATTTAGAAATGAAGTAAGCACAATTTATGTTATTAAGGTTTATATCATAAGTAGAAGTAATATTATTCAGAGTACACATACCATTTTCACAATAAATACAATCTTCAGAGCAATTTATATTTGTTGGAACAGCATATAAATTATTGAATTCGAGCGACCCCTTTCTTTTGTTTTATTATTTAGTGAATATAGTTTAAACATGTTTGGCTATTCTTATACTTATGATTAAAAAGTTAATTTGAGGAATTAATGTTTTCGGGAATATTTGTTTTAAGGTGATTATTAAATAGGTATAGCATTAAGAAAAATAATTCTAAATTTTTTCTACTGTCAAAGGTTGCTTTACTCGGCTTAAAGCTTTTTTTGTTTTTATCATAAGTTACATACTTAACAAAAATTGGCGCTACTTCACTGTTTCCAGGACTAGCTATCGTAGGCATTTTAAAATATTGTTCATCCAATAAATTTTCAGGTTTAGTTTCAAAATATTTATAATGTTCAACATCATCTAAATTTGGAGTTTCTGGCCAGCTTAAAATTATTCCAGAGTCAACTAATTGATGTGTAAATATGTCTAAAATCATTTTATCATTATCTTCCTTATTCATATGATTCTGATAAATACTACAAAGAAGATATAGAACTATTTCTCTACAAGAAAAGTCAATTTCTTTTTCTTCAGAAGGCTTTAACCAAATAGAGTGTTCTTCATCATAATATTTTATTAGAAGTTTATAAAAATTTTCTCCTATTTTTTTAAATTTGTATATACTTGTATGTTCGTAAATTAGCATTGAATTTAGATACAATAAACATAAATCTGTCACATGGATGTTATCTGTTATACTTGTATTGTAATTTTCATAGAGTAAATCGAAAATATCGAGAAGAAGCAATTTTACATCTTCTATTTTAGAGTAAGTATAAAAAATATTAAGCTGTAAACATAATTTACACTGATCTTGAAAAGATATATTATACATTTCATCTTTAAATTCTAAAAACATATTTAAAATGTCATGAGAAAAATTTTTATAGGAATCTTTAAGTTTCCCATCTATATAAGTAGAAGATTTATAATAAGCATTCATAAGTAATGCTTGATCAGAAAATTTAAAGTTCTTATTTTTTTCTTTAAGTTTAATTTTCCCAGTTATAGAATCAGTGCAATCTTTTTTGTCAACGAACACCCCTTCTTCATTTCTTAAATAAGATGCATAAAAATCTAATTGCTTTTTAGTAAGTTCTGTGTACAAAAAACTCAAGCCATATTTATTAGAAGAGGAGTCTTTGAATTGGTTGTAGTAGTCAATAAGTTCTAAAAGACACAAGGTCATATAACCATTACTGGAGACAGGTATATCTTTTTTTACTTTGTTTTTTGACCATAACAAAGTATTTTCTTTGAGTTTTAGTCCAGCAGCAGCTTTTTTATACACACATAAAAGTGGAGAATTTAAATCCAATGTGTTAATATCAATACTAGATATGTTTTTAAAATTTAGTTCCTTAGGGTCAACTACAATTCCACATCCAGAATAGAGTACAATATCTTTTATAGATTCTTTTGATAAGTGAAATAATTGTGATTTGATTTGCTCTATATCTAGTCTGTTCATTCGTAAAAAAGGCCCTATATACTTTAACATACATACACCACCATAAATTAATCCTTATATAAATAATATGTAAAGAGATAATAAAAGGTGATAGTTTTTAATCTAAAGGAGAGGTTTTTATGAAAATAGGAAAGCTTCATTGGGATGATTTACACAAAATTATTGCTGAAAATAAAAGTGTCAAGAGAGAGGATGTAAGGATAAGAAGTGCTATTGGAGAAGATTGCAGCGTAATGAATTTTGGAGAGTATGAATGTGTAATGTCTACAGATCCAATAACAGGAGCAGAGAAGAACATTGGAAAACTAGCTGTACATATTAATTGTAATGATGTGGCTTCTTGCGGGGTTGAACCGGCAGGACTGTTGGTTACTATTCTTATTCCGCCACATTCAGAAATTAAAGATATTGAAGAGATAATGAGGGAAATAGATGAGGAAACTAAGAAATTAAATGTAGAAATATTAGGAGGACATACAGAAGTAACAGATGCAGTCAATAGAATAGTTGTTTCATGTACAGTTATAGGAAAGACTAAAAAAGATATGGCTGTGGCTACTAGTGGAGCACAAATTGGGGACGATATAATTGTTACAAAAAAATTATGTTTAGAAGGAACGGCTATAGTAGTTAATGATTATTATGAAAAAGTAAAAGATATATTAACTGAAAGAGAAATAGAAGAGGCTAGAAGTTACATAGATGAACTAAGTGTTGTAAAAGAAGGCAAAATAAGTGGAAAATTTGGCGTGAATTCCATGCATGATATAACAGAAGGTGGAATACTGGGGGGCTTATGGGAAGTTGCAGAAGGAAGTAAAGTGGGATTTAGAATATATAAAGAAAACATGCCAATAAGTAGTGTAACCAAGAAAATATGCAATATATTTTCAATAGACCCTTTAAAATTCATTTCTTCAGGAAGTATGTTGATTACCAGTAATGATGGAAAAAAACTGGTAAAGACATTGAAGGAAAATGGTATTGATGCCACAATAGTAGGCAATATTACTAATAAGAATAGGGTTATAATAGAAGATAATAAAGAATATGCTGCACTTCCATCTGAAAGAGACGAGCTTTTTAGGATTGGATAAATAATAAACTTTAAAGCTTGTTATATATATAATAAAATTAATTATATGAAAGAGGTTAGATAAAAGAATGAAGAAGCTTTTAGTTGCAAGTAATAATGAGCATAAGATAAATGAAATAAAGGAAATATTAAAAGATTTTCCTCTTAAAATAATTTCATTAAAAGAAGCTGGAATAGATGTTGATGTTGAGGAAAATGGTAATACTTTTATGGAGAATGCACACATTAAAGCCAGTGAAATATATAAATTGGCTGATGGATGTATGGTTGTGGCTGATGATTCTGGACTTACAGTAGATATACTTAATGGGGAACCAGGAGTATATTCTGCAAGATATAGTGGAGAACATGGAAATAATAAGAAAAACAATGAGAAATTATTGAAAAACTTAAAAGGAATAAAATTTAAAGATAGAAAGGCTAAGTTTGTCTGTGCCATAGAATTAATTATTGATGAAGAGAAAGTTATAAATGTGCAAGGAGAAATCGAAGGGTATATAGTAGAAGAAGAAAGAGGAAAAGATGGCTTTGGATATGATCCTTTATTCTACATTCCCGAGTTGAAAAAAACCTTTGCAGAAATGAGTTCAGAAGAAAAAAATTCTATAAGCCATAGAGGCAGAGCCCTAAAAGAAATACAAGAAAAGGTTAAGGAAATATTATAAGGGGGAAGGATAAGTGCTTATAGGAGTTGTAAGTGACACACATAGAGACAAGTCTGTTTTTCAAAAAGTTGCAGAAGTTTTACAAGATACAGATTTAATTATACATTTAGGTGATAATGTTCAGGATGTTGAAGGAATCAAGGAATATTATAAAAAGAAAATTATAAATGTTAGAGGAAATTGTGATTTTGGAAAAAAAGAACCTTTAGAATTATTGGAAGAAGTTGAGGGTGTAAAGATTTTCATTACTCATGGACATAACTATGATGTTAAGTATAATATATTAAAATTAAAATATAGAGCTGAAGAACTGGGTGCAGATATAGCATTATTCGGTCATACGCATGTATCGGTAATTGAATATGAAGAAGGAATTTGGTTTATGAATCCAGGAAGTGCATCTTTACCACGGGATGCCTATAGCAGTGTGGCAATAATAGAAATAAATGATAGGAAAATAAACCCAGGTATAAAATTATTACAAAAAGAATAAAAAGTTTTGAAAAAAGTATTGACGTATTTAGAAATATGGTGTAGAATAATTCATGTCGCTAAGGAACAGAGCGGAAAATTAACAAGAGGTTAACTTGTTGATAAATGCTAGAAAGAGTTTTTTAGGACATGACAACGGGGTGTGGCGCAGATGGTAGCGCGCATGGTTTGGGACCATGAGGCCGCGGGTTCGAGACCTGCCACCCCGACCAAAAAAATGCGGGTATGGTTCAATGGTAGAACGTCAGCCTTCCAAGCTGAACACAGGGGTTCGATTCCCCTTACCCGCTCCAAAATATGCGTCTTTAGCTCAGCTGGATAGAGCAACGCCCTTCTAAG
>NZ_JAPPRQ010000054.1 GCF_026719745.1 Clostridium sp. ZS2-4 | reverse complement strand
AACAAGAAATCTTTCACTGGTAACTGGATATTGGTTATCGAAAAAATAACGTTCCGCGATAGCTCAACGGTGGAGCACTCGGCTGTTAACCGATAGGTTGAAGGTTCGAATCCTTTTCGCGGAGCCACTTTTAAATTAAATAGTAATTGTGGTTATGGAAGCTTGTAAATGAGAAATTTACAGGTTTTATTTTTTTTATAGAACAATAAAAGAGGATTTTCTTCCTTAGGTCAGAAAACCTTTCAATTAAATAATAAAAGCTAGTGAAAAATTAAAATTTCACTAGCTTTTGATATTATCTATTCAAGTAAAGAGCTGGTAAGCTCCGAAAGCGATAGCTCAAGCGAAATATTACTTGATCTAAGGCTAAATGCCTTTATTAAAAAAACTGTTAAATAAAACTCTTTCACCCGAAAGAGTGTCAAATTTTTTCAAAAGTTTTATTTAATCTTAACGCCCTTGGAACCACATAAAGCGTGAAAAAGATATTTTAAATTCAAAGATTTTCTGACATTAGGAAGAAAATCAACATTTCCTGGGGACTGGGGATTGGCGACTGGTTACTAGAAAAAAATTGTTACACAATTTTTTTCTAGTGTGAATTATCTTTTGAAAAAATCAATAGTAAAGTACAAATAATAATAAAAACTAAACTGATTACTTGCGCCATCCTTAAAGGTCCTAACATTAAGCTATCAGTTCTAAGACCTTCAATAAAGAAGCGACCTATGGAATACAATATAAGATATAAATAAAAAATAGATCCTTTTTTCAATTTTCTTCTACTTGAAATTAATAGTAAAATAAATATTATTAAATTCCAAATTGATTCATATAAAAAGGTTGGATGATAGTAAGAACCACCGATGAACATTCCTTTTTGTATAAAAGAAGGAAAGTGAGAAATAAATTCTTTAGAAACTATTCCTCCGTGAGCTTCAGAATTAAAAAAGTTACCCCAACGTCCTACTGCTTGAGCAAGAATAAAGGAAGGTGCTATTAAATCTAATAATTTTAAGAAATCAATTTTTTTATATTTGGACATGAAATAGCCGCTTATGACAGCACCTAATATTCCTCCATGTATTGCAAGACCTCCACCTCTGATATTTAATATTTCAGAAGGATTAGAACTATAAAAAGACCAATTGAATATTACATAATATAATCTTGCACACAAAACAGATAAAGGTAAACAGATTATAAAAATATCAGTTACCTTTTCAAAATCAATATTATAAAATTCACTTTGTTTATATGCTACCCCAAGCCCTAAAACAATTCCCATACTTATTAATATTCCATACCAATGGATATCCATACCGAATAGTTTAAATGCTATTGGATTCATTGTTATCACTACCTTTTCATTATTTTATTTCCATCACTTTCTAAAATTACAGTTCCATCTAAATCTGTTCTGTATAAGATTGTATTGTTATTTTTAAATTTTGTTAAAGTTTCTTTGTGTGGATGACCATAATCGTTACCTTTACCGCAGCTAATAACGGCTACTTTAGGATTAACATCATTAAGAAAATTAGTAGATGTAGAAGAATTACTTCCATGATGGCCAACTTTTAAGACATCAGCTTTAATGTTAAAACCTTTCTTTAAAATTTCTTCTTCACTTAAAACTTCAGCATCACCTGTAAATAAAAAGCTAGTATTTCTATATGTGAGTTTAAGTACAGCAGAATAATTATTAACTTCTTTATATGAATTATTATTGGGTGCTATTATAGTACATAGTATATTTTTACCTATATCCAGTTTTTCACCTGCTTTAACAGGAGTAATTTGAAGTTTCTTTTTATTTAAAGCAATTACCATATTTTTAAATGAATTTGAGTTCGTAATTTTTTTAGGAGCATAGAAATATTTTATATTAAAGTTGTCTATAATGGAGCTCATACCACCAATATGATCTTCATGTGGATGAGTTGCAATTACATAATCAAGAGTCTTAATGCCGCATTTTCTTAAATATGATACAACTTTTTTATTTTTAGGACCTGCATCTATTAGTAAATTCTTATTGTCTGCTTGAACTAAAATAGAGTCTCCCTGTCCTACGGTTATAAAGTGAACCAGGAGTTTATCTTTAGATGGAGTTACTATACTAGCAGTTTTGAAATTTTTGCAACCAGTATAAGTAAATATACAAAGTAAAGTAATTAAAAAGATACTCAAATACCTTTTCAAATAATTCATCTAAACACCTCTTTAATTTTTAAATAAGCGTATTATTAGTTATTAGATAAAAATAGTTTATCATTATCATACAAATATATCAATTTATTTACAATAAAAAGGTCAAATAGGGAAATATATCAATTAGAATCGGAAATACTGAGAATCTTAAAATTATGGTAAGATATATTATATATTTAAGGTTGAAATTATTAAAGTTTATATGATGCAAAATCAAGTTTAAAGCCAAGAAATTCTTTATTGAATAAAAAGCTTTAGGATATTATAATAGAAATTGCATTAATGAATATGGAGAGGATGAGACATATGAGAACGGCTTTAATATACATATATTTTGTATTTTATATGGTAGGAGTATTTTTTAAAAAAATAAAATTAAATTATATTAGGAGAATTAAAGGCGAAGAAGCAGCAGAAAGGTATTTACATGAGGCAGCTGTAAAATGGGCTAATCATATACTAAAAATAACGGGTGTAACTGTTGATGTTGAAGGATTAGAGAATATTCCACAAGAAGCTTGTTGTTTTGTATCAAATCATCAAGGAAATTTTGATTTTATTGCAATGTTTGCAAGTATAGATAAGAGTATGGGATTTATTGCAAAAAAAGAAATAAAAAAATTAAAAATTATATCAGTTTGGATGAAGGAGCTTAAGTGTGTTTTTATAGATAGAGAAAATATAAGAGAATCGCTTAAAGCTATAAATGAGGGGGCTGAAAATCTTAAAAAAGGTCATTCTATGGTTATATTTCCAGAAGGTACAAGAAGTAAAGGAAAGCAGATGGGACAGTTTAAAAAAGGAAGTTTAAAAATGGCTTTGAAAGCAAATGCTCCGATAGTTCCTGTTACAGTAGACGGAAGCTATAAAATTTTTGAAGAACATAATGGGGGACTTAGAAAGGGTAATATTAGATTGGTATTTAGCAAACCAATATATGTAGATAAATTATCTAAAGATGAACAGAAGAAATTAACAGAAATTGTTCAAAATGAAATAGGAAAGCATTTGTAATCTTTAAATATTAAAAAATAGTTGAAAAAGTAAATTTAACTTTAAATAATCTTATTGAGAGAATATGAAATTTATAACAATACTAAAAAAGCAAGGTACATAGGTACTTTGCTTTTTTATAATGTAAATAAAAATAGAATTTTTCAAATATGACTATTTTACTGTAGTTAATCATTTGTATTATCTAATATAAGATTTTGAAGTATATCTACTTTTTTGTTTAAGTCTGAATTTTTCACGGTGTATTGTTGTATTTCTTGCAGAATCAATTTATTATCTTCTTTTAGAGATAATAATTGTTTCTGCAATTTTTTATTATGGCTAATTTTTTCACCGATAATTGGCTCATACATTTTTTTTATTGTTTCTTGTTTGTTAAATACAAATATAAGATTGTTATAAATTCTATTTAAGTATAGCTTTACTTTTATAAGAAATACTTTTATCATTTTGATTAACTTAACAAATATTTCTATCCATGAATTTGTTTTATTCATATTATCACCTTTGTATTTTTTTTTATAATATTTTATCATGATTATATATATAAAACCATATTTTCATTTATAAAAAGGAGGGTTCTAGTGAGTAATAAGCATATAGACTCTGAAATTTTAAATAAGTATATTAATAGTAAGCAACATATTATTAATAATTTAAGGAGAAATAAGGAGGCATTGGAAAAAGAGATAAATAAAAAGATAGAAGAAATAGACAAAAACAAGGAAATACTTGAAAGAGAAAAATTTGAGAATTCTTTGCTTAAGGATAGATATAATAGTTTAATGAGAATTTTAAGTGAGAGAGGTACAATTTTATATATAAAAAATAATAATTATAACATAAATGAATGGGAAAATTTGCATATAATCAGAGAAAAAAATAGAAATTTCATAGCGTCAAAAAACGGAATTCAATTAAGTGAACTTGATGAAAGGATATCAAAAACTTTTAGTGAAGAAATACGAAATAATGAGTATAGGCTTGTAGTTACAAGAGTAGAAAATAAAAAGATAAAAATTCAATTTTTAATAAGAAAGAATTACTAAATCTTCATTTCTTTAATTTTTATGAAAATGAATAATTTGGAGGTGCATATTGCAAAACATCTTTACTTGAATTAATGGTATATGATATAATGTACTATATTTACCCGACATTATAAAAAAATAAATTGTTTTTGAAAAATGCATATGGTAAAATTTCATAATTATTTATATTGTCAGTATTAGCAATATAAACGAATATATAAGAAATCTAATTTTAGGGGGCTGATAATAAATGGGATTAAATATTGTAGAAAAGATTTTAAAGGAACATTTAGTTGTTGGGGAAATGAAAAAGGGAAGTGAAATTGGAATTAGAATAGATCAAACTTTAACTCAGGACTCAACTGGAACAATGGCATATCTTCAGTTTGAAGCTCTTGGAGTAGATAAAGTTAAGACTAAAAGATCTGTTGCTTATATAGATCATAATATGCTTCAAACAGGTCCGGAAAATGCAGATGACCATAAATATATTCAAACAGTAGCTAAAAAACATGGAATTTATTTTTCAAAACCAGGTAATGGAATATGTCACCAAGTACATTTGGAGAGATTTGGAGTTCCAGGACAAACTCTTGTAGGTTCAGACAGTCATACACCAACAGGAGGCGGAATAGGAATGCTTGCAATTGGAGCTGGTGGTTTGGATGTAGCTGTAGCTATGGGAGGCGGAGAATATTATATTAAATGTCCACAAGTTGTAAAAGTTAATTTAACAGGAAAATTAAGTCCATGGGTTACTGCAAAAGATATAATTCTTGAACTATTAAGAAGACTTACTGTAAAAGGTGGAGTAAATAAGGTTTTTGAATATGCAGGAGAAGGGGTTAAGACATTATCTGTTCCAGAAAGAGCAACAATTACAAATATGGGAGCAGAACTTGGAGCTACAACTTCAATATTCCCAAGTGATGAAGTTACAAGAGCATTTTTAAAAGCTCAAGACAGAGAAGAAAATTTTATAGAATTAAAAGCAGACGAAGATGCAGAATATGACCAAGTAGTAGAAATTAACCTGAGTGAATTAGAACCATTAGTTGCTTGTCCACACAGTCCTGATAATGTAGTTAAAGTATCAGAGTTAAAAAATGTAAAGGTTGATCAAGTAACAATAGGAAGCTGTACTAACTCTTCTTATGTAGATATGATGAAGGTAGCAAATATTTTAGAGGGTTATACAGTTAATGAGAATGTATCTTTAGTAATTGGTCCTGGTTCTAAGCAAGTGTTAAATATGATTGCAGAAAATGGTGCATTATCAAAAATGATTGCAGCAGGAGCTAGAATAATTGAAAGTGGTTGTGGTCCATGTATAGGTATGGGTCAATCACCAGCAAATAATGCAGTATCACTTAGAACAATAAATAGAAACTTTGAAGGAAGATGTGGAACAGTATCAGCAGGAGTTTATCTTGTGAGTCCTGAAATTGCAGCAGTTTCTGCTATAAAGGGATACATTACTGATCCAAGAGAATTTGGAGAAGCAGTTACAGTAGAAATGCCAGAAAAATTCTTAATTAATGATAATTTAATTGTAAAACCAGCAGAAAATGGTGAGGAAGTAGAAGTAGTTAGAGGTCCTAACATAAAACCATTCCCTATAGCTGAAGTATTAAAAGATACTGTAGAGGGTAAGGTATTAATAAAGGTAGAGGATAATATAACTACAGATCATATAATGCCATCAAATGCAAAATTATTACCATATAGATCTAATGTACCTCATTTGTCAAATTACTGCTTGACTCCTTGCAATTCAGAGTTTCCAGAAAGAGCTAAGCAAAATAATGGCGGATATATTCTTGCTGGAGAAAATTATGGTCAAGGTTCAAGTAGAGAACATGCTGCATTAGCACCTCTTTACCTTGGAGTAAAAGCTGTATTTGCAAAATCTTTTGCAAGAATTCATATGGCAAACCTTATAAACAATGGAATAATGCCTTTAGTTTTTGAGAATCCTAGTGATTATGATGATATAGATGAATTTGATGAAATTGTAATTAATGAAGCAATAAGCAGTGTTGAAAGTGGAAAAGTTATTATAAAAAATAAGACTAAAGGAAAAGTTTATGCAATGAAACTAGAAGTTTCAGAAAGACAAAAAGAAATGTTAACTAATGGTGGGCTTATTAATTCTATTAAAAATAAATAAAATCAGTTTAAAATTGAAATGTGAAACTTGGAGTTTTGTATTTTTTAAGGGGGTAAAAAAATGGCATATAATATTACGTTAATACCAGGAGATGGAATTGGTCCTGAGGTTATGATGGCTGCAAAGGATGTTATAGATGCAAGTGGAGTTGAAATTAATTGGGAAGTAGCTGAAGCTGGGGCAAAAGTTATAGAAGAACATGGAACGCCACTTCCGGATTATGTTATAGAAAGTATTAAAAAAAATAAGGTGGCAATTAAAGGTCCAGTTACAACACCTGTTGGCAAAGGATTTAGAAGTGTCAATGTAGGACTTAGACAGGCATTAGATTTATATGCCAATGTAAGACCAGTAAAAACTTATGCTGGAATTCCTTCAAGATATGGAAATGTAGATCTTATTATTGTTAGAGAAAATACAGAAGGACTGTATGCAGGTATAGAGCATAAGGTTGGAGAGGAAGCAGCTGAAAGTATAAAGATAATAACTAAAAAAGCAAGTGACAGAATAGTAGAATTTGCGTTTGACCTTGCTGAAAAGCAGTCAAGAAAAACAGTTACTGCAGTACACAAAGCGAACATTATGAAATTATCTGATGGGCTTTTCTTAAAATGTGCTAGAGAAGTTTCAGAGAAACATAAGAACATACAGTTTTCAGATATGATAGTAGACGCTATGAGTATGAGACTTGTTCAAACTCCAGAAAATTATGATGTCCTTGTTATGCCTAACTTATATGGTGACATATTATCTGATATGGCATCAGGTTTAGTTGGAGGTCTGGGAGTAGTACCAGGAGCTAATATAGGACATGAAATGGCAGTATTTGAAGCAGTACACGGTTCAGCACCAGATATTGCAGGACAAAATATAGCAAATCCTACAGCAGCTATTTTAACTGGTGTTATGATGCTTAAATATTTAGGCGAATATGAAGCAGCAGAGAAAATAGACAATGCTGTAGCTGAGGTTTTAAAGGAAGGTAAGATAGTTACTTCTGATCTTGGTGGAAATGCTAAGACTATGGAGTTTACTGAAGAAGTAATAAATAAAATGAATAATTAACAATATGTATGACAGGGTAAAAATTTTACCCTGTTATTTTTATGAGTATAATTTAATTGGTTTGTATAGAAAATTATATTAATAATTGGAATTTTGGTAATCATGTTATATAATGTAAAAGGACTTTGTGTAAAGGGGTTGCACATAAAAGGTAAATATTAAATTATTACTTAACAGGGGGGCTTATATGGAAACAAGTATTCAATTTGAAGAGATGAAAGAATTTAAAGAGGGTATAAAAGCTGGAATTCCTATATTTTTAGGGTATTTTCCTATTTCTCTTACTTTTGGATTGATTGCAAAAAATTGTGGATTATCTGGATATTTAGCTATAGTAATGGCTTTTACAAATTTTACAGGAGCAGCACAGTTTGTTGGAGTTAATATGTTTGCACAGGGGGTTGGGTTAAGTAATATTGTATTAACTACAATAATGATTAATGCAAGATATTTACTTATGTCATTCTGTGTTGCTAATAAACTGAAGGGTTCAGTATCAACAAAAATAAGAGCTTTATTGGCTTTTGGAATTACAGATGAGGTTTTTGTTGTGTCTATGACACGAGAAGATTTAAAAACTTCGTTTATATTGGGAACACAGCTTATATCACATATTGGATGGGTTACAGGAACAATGGCAGGTGTACTTTTGGCAAATGTATTGCCTAAATCTATTTCTCAAAGTATAGGTATCGCAATATATATTATGTTTTTAGGGTTGCTTCTTCCAGCAGTAAGAAGTTCTATGAAAATAGCAATAGTAACTGTTATCGCTATGATAATAAGTTCAATTTTATATTGGATTCCTATGTTAAATAAAGTAATAGGAAATTGGAGAATTATTATCACTATTGTTATTGCATCACTGATCGGTGCAATATTTCTACCTATGAAAGCAGGTGATGATATTGAATAAAGCTATTAGTATGATTTTTTTTACTGGATTAGTAACTTATATAACAAGAGCCATACCTGTACTATTATATAAGGGTAAGGAGCCTGCGAAATTTTTAAAATCATTTTTAGAATATATACCTTATGCTGCACTTGGAGGACTATTATTTCCAGAAGTACTATTTTCAACTGGACATATTACTACAGCAATAGTAGGATGTATCTTTGCAGGAATTTTAATTTTGAAAAAACAAAATATGCTTATTGTGGTTAGTGGAACAATAAGTTTGGTATACATATTAAATATGTATTTTTAGATATTTAATAGTACAAGTTTTTAATACACTTAGGAGTAATATATACTCGTAAGTGTATTATTTTTGTGAAAAATAATATAACAAATGTATATTTATAAAATTATTTTGCATATTTATAAAAATATATTGCATAAATATAAAAAATGATGTATAATAATCACATGGAAAATTTCTAAAAGTAATTAATGATTATACAAAAAACTATAGAAAACAGTAAAATATAAGCTGTAAAAGATAAAAAACTAATAAATATACATAAAGATATTTAAAAATAATTTAAAGAGATATGAATAAAAATTCAGTGTATAAGGGAAAGGGGTTTTATAAATGAAAGATAAAGTTGTTTTAGCATATTCAGGAGGGTTAGATACTTCTATAATAATACCATGGTTAAAAGAAAATTATGATTTAGATGTAATTGCTTGCTGTATTAATGTAGGGCAGGATGATGATTTTTCTGAAATAGAAGTAAAAGCATTAAAATCTGGAGCAGAAAAAGCATATATAGAAGATTTAACTTCAGAATTTATAGAAGAGTATGTTTTTAAAGGGGTTAAGGCTAATGCTGTATACGAAGGCAAGTATTTGCTAGGAACATCTTTTGCAAGACCTCTTATGGCTAAAAAACTTGTAGAAATAGCACATAAAGAAGGCGCAAAATATATATGTCATGGATGTACAGGAAAGGGAAATGACCAAGTACGATTTGAAGTTGGAATAGCTTCAATTGATTCTACAATAAAAATAATAGCTCCATGGAGAATATGGGATATAAAATCAAGAGAAGATGCTATAGATTATGCAAATGCTAATGGTATAGAGGTGCCAGTTACAAAGGAAAAAATATATTCTAGAGATAAGAATATATGGCATACAAGCCATGAAGGTGGAGACTTGGAAGATTTAAGAAATGAGCATAAACGAGATATGTACCTTATGATTACACCACCAGAAAAAGCTAAGGATGAGGCTTCTTATGTTGAAATCCATTTTGAAAAGGGAGTACCTACTAAGATTGATGGAAAAGAATTAGGTGCTGTGGAAATAATTGAAACTTTAAATAAGCTTGGTGCTGAAAATGGAATAGGAGTTATAGATTTACTTGAAAATAGACTTGTAGGAATGAAATCAAGAGGGGTTTATGAAACACCAGGTGGAACTATTTTATACGAAGCTCACAAGGAGTTAGAACGTTTAACTATTGATAAAGATACATTACAATTTAAGCAGAGTGTATCACAAAAATATGGTGAGTTAGTATACAATGGATTATGGTTTACAAAACTTAAGGATTCTTTAGATGCTTTTGTAGATGAAACACAAGAAAATGTAACAGGTACTGTAAAGTTAAAGCTTTATAAAGGAAATATAATGATTGCGGGTATGGAATCACCTCATGCTTTATACGATGAAGGAATTTCATCTTTTGGAGCAAGTGACTTATATGATCACAAAGATGCAGAAGGCTTCATTAAGCTGTTTGGACTACCAAGTAAAATTAATGCTATGATAAATAAAGGAAAATATTAATAAAATCTGATGTGCTAGTTAATTATAAATATATAAATATTAACTAGCACAGTCTGTTTATTTACTATAAATAATAAATCAATGTAAGTGTAATTTTAAAAATGAATATTGGAGGAATTTGATATGAAGCTATGGGGTGGAAGATTCAAAAATGCAGAAAGTAAGCTTATGGAGGATTTTAACAGTTCTTTAAGTTTTGATAGAAATTTATATTATGAAGATATAACAGGAAGCATTGCTCATGTTAAAATGCTATCCAAATGTAGTATTTTAACTGAAGAAGAGAAGGATACAATAATAAAGGGTCTAAATGAGATTCTTTCAGATATAGAAAGTGGAAATTTGAAAATTGAAGGAGATTATGAAGATATACACAGCTTTATGGAAATAAATCTTATAAAGAAGGTTGGTGAAGTTGGTAAAAAACTTCATACAGCAAGAAGTAGAAATGATCAGGTAGCAGTAGATATGAGATTATACTCTAAAGCTAAAACGGAGGAAATAATAGAGAATATAGATATATTTTTAGAAACTATAAAGAAACTTGCAGATGAAAATCATGTTATGATGCCGGGATATACTCATCTTCAAAGAGCACAGGTTGTAACGTTTACTCATCATATGATGGCATACTATAGTATGTTTAAAAGAGATAAACAAAGACTATTAAATGCGGTTGAAATTATGGATGAAAGTCCGTTGGGATGCTGTGCATTAGCAGGTACAACTTATAATACAGATAGAGAATTTACAGCTAAAGAATTAGGTTTTAAAAAGCCAGTAGATAATTTTATGGATGGAGTAAGTGATAGAGATTACTTATTAGAGATTATGTCAGATTTCTCTATAATAATGATGCATCTTAGCAGATTAAGTGAAGAAATTATTATATGGAATAGTAAGGAATTTGATTTCATATACATAAGTGATGAATTTTCTACAGGCAGCAGCATAATGCCTCAAAAGAAAAATCCAGATGCAGCTGAACTTATAAGAGGTAAGACAGGAAGAGTTTATGGAGATTTAATGGGATTACTTACAACTATGAAAGGTCTTCCTATGACATATAACAAGGATATGCAGGAAGATAAGGAGCCTTTCTTTGATGCAAGTGATACGGTTTTAAAATGTTTAAAGGTTATGAATGGCATGATGAGTACTTTAAAGGTTAAAAAAGAAAATATGTACAAAGCTGTTAAAAAAGGATTTTTAAATGCAACTGAAGGAGCAGATTATCTTGTAAATAAAGGAATGCCTTTTAGAGATGCACATGGAGTTATAGGAGCTATTGTTATATTCTGTGAAGAAAATGATAGAGCAATAGAAGATTTAAGCTTGGAAGAACTTAAAAAATTCAGTGAATTATTTGATGAAGACATTTATGATTTCATCGATTATGAAAATACATTAAAAAGAGGAATAAAAAAAATGTTATAAGAAAAAAATCATCATATATAAAATACATCCTTTTGCTTGACGTATTATTTATACTGATGTATAATACAGAATGTTAATGAAAAGTTTATATCGAAGTTAGTGATAGAGGCGCGATATTTAAGAGTACTGCTGTTGAGAAAAGCACGATGATACAGTAGAAAAGGAAATATTGCCGAAGTATATAACTGATGCTTTAAGGTTATATTGCTGGTTTTGCATAGAATATGTGCAAGACTGTCACAAATAATATATTTGTGGAGGGCTATCACTCAACTTGTTAGGTACTACTAAAGTTTTAGTATTTAATAAGCCTTGAGTGAAAAGCTCAAGGCTTTTGTTTTTGGGGCTTTTCCTTTCACGTAGTTTCGATATAAATTTGCTTGAAAACTAAACTAGGGGGAAATAAAATGAAAAAGAAAAGAGCTTTAATTTTAACATTGACAGTCGTTATGTTAATGCTATTTGCCACTACAGCATTTGCAGTAGATCCAGAAGTGGCAAAGGCTAATGCAGAAAAATTTGGTTTATGGACATTGTTGCCACCGTTAATAGCAATCATATTAGCTTTTATAACTAAGAATGTAGTATTGTCACTTTTCATAGGAGTATTTTCAGGAACGTTTTTATTAGAATTAACTGGATACAATGTTTTTTATGCATTATTTCATGGATTCTTAAATATTGTAAATCAAGTTTTAGGATCTCTTGCAGATCCTTGGAATGCGGGTATTATACTTCAATTCATGACGATTGGAGGACTTATAGCCTTAATTACTAAGATGGGTGGAGCAAAGGCTGTAGCTGAAGCTTTAGCAAAAAAAGCTAAGTCACCTACAAGTACTCAAATAATCACATGGCTTTTAGGTGTTTTTGTATTCTTTGATGACTATGCAAATTCACTTATAGTTGGACCTATAATGAGACCAATTTCAGATAAAATGAAAATATCAAGAGAAAAATTATCCTTTGTAATAGATGCCACAGCAGCGCCTATAGCAGGTATTGCAGTTATCTCAACTTGGGTTGGATATGAGCTTAGTTTAATAAAAGATGGATATGATTCAATAGGTCAAAGTGTTAGTGCTTACAATGTGTTTGTTGAAACAATACCGTATAGATTTTATAATATATTGATTCTTATCTTTATAGTGTTTACAGCATTATTTTTAAGAGAATTTGGTCCTATGCTTAAAGCTGAAAGAAGAGCAAGAACTACAGGAAAGCTTTTAAGAGATGGTGCAAAACCTATGTCTTCAGAAGAAGGAGAAGAGTTTGAACCAAAAGAAGGAACTGTATTAAGAGTTAGAAATGCAGTTATACCTATTTTAGTACTGATAGTAGGAGCATTTTTAGGATTTTATTATAATGGGTACAATTCAATAATGGGTGGAGAGGATAAAGCTTTAATTTCATTACTTCAAGGTTCACCAGCTTCCTTTGCCGCTATAAGGGAAACTTTTGGGGCATCAGATGCAAGTATAGTGTTATTCCAAGCAGCATTATTTGCGAGTATTGTAGCAATGGTTATGGCAGTAACTCAAAAAATATTAACTTTAGGTGAAGCTATATATACATGGGTAAATGGAATGAAATCTTTAATAATTACAGGCGTTATATTGCTTCTTGCTTGGTCATTAAGTGGCGTAATTAAAGAACTTGGAACAGCTCAATTTTTAGTAATGGTATTATCAAAACACTTACCAGCGTTTATATTACCATCAATTATATTTATACTAGCTTCAATTATTTCATTTGCAACTGGTACATCTTATGGAACAATGGGAATACTTATGCCTCTTACAATTCCTCTTGCATATGGATTAAACCCAACAAGTCACACATATATGGTAGGAGCTATAAGTGCGGTGCTTACAGGAGCTATATTTGGAGATCATTGTTCACCAATTTCAGATACTACAATATTATCATCAATGGGATCTTCTTGTGACCATATAGATCACGTAAAAACTCAATTATACTATGCCTTAGTTGTTGCAGCAGTTGCTGTTTTGGGTGGATATATACCAGTAGGATTAGGAGCACCTGTATACTTAGTACTTCCATTAGATATAGTTCTTATTGGACTAATAGTTAGATTTGTAGGAAAACCAATTGATGTGGAAGAAGCTTTTGAGCAAAATGGTGTTGAAGAAACAATATAAGAATGTTGCGACGCAACATTCTTTTAGTCCCCAGTCGCCAGTAACCAGTCCCCAGTAAAAGAGGATTTTCTTCCTTAGGTCAGAAAACCTTTCAATTAAATAATAAAAGCTAGTGAAATTTTAATTTTTCACTAGCTTTTGATATTATCTATTCAAGTAAAGAGCTGGTAAGCTCCGAAAGCGATAGCTCAAGCGAAATATTACTTGATCTAAGGCTAAATGTCTTTATTAAAAAAACTGTTAAATAAAACTCTTTCACTCGAAAGAGTGTCAAATTTTTTCAAAAGTTTTATTTAATCTTAACGCCCTTGGAACCACATAAAGCGTGAAAAAGATATTTTAAATTCAAAGATTTTCTGGGGACTGGGGATTGGCGACTGGTTACTAGAATAAAATTGTTACACAATTTTATTCTATTCTGGTCTTAAAATTTGAAGAACTTCATTTACATCTTTATCTCCTCTTCCAGATAGGTTTACAATTATAGTTTCATCTTTAGAACATTGTTTAGCTAATTTCGTTGCATAAGCAAGTGCATGGGAACTTTCTAGTGCGGGAATAATTCCTTCGATACGTGAAAGCTCTTGAAAAGCATCTAAGGCTTCTTTATCCGTTATGCTTACGTATTTAGCCCTGTTTGTTTCTTTATAGAAAGCATGTTCTGGTCCTACACCAGGGTAATCCAATCCAGCAGATATGGAGTATACAGGAAGTGGATCGCCTTTTTCATCTTGAAGAACATAAGATTTAAAGCCATGTAATATACCAGGTTTGCCAAGGGATAAAGTAGCGGCATGCATACCTGTTTCAATGCCTTTTCCAGCAGGTTCAACTCCTATAAACTTTACTTCTTTATTATCGTGAAAAGGAGCAAATAATCCAATTGCATTACTTCCACCGCCAACTGCTGCTACAAGGTAGTCAGGCATAATACCTTCAGCTTCAAGGATTTGTTCTTTTGCTTCAATTCCAATAACTGATTGGAAATATTTCACCATTTCAGGGTAAGGATCTGGACCAACAGCTGAACCAAGCATATAAAAAGTGTTTTCATAGTTTTCCATTAAATCTTTTAAAGCTTCATCAACAGCTTCTTTTAAAGTTCTCATTCCATGTGTAACAGGAACAACCTTTGCTCCTAAAAGTTCCATTCTAAAAACATTAAGAGCTTGTCTTCGAGTATCTTCTTCACCCATATATATGATACATTCCATATCAAATAGGGCACAAACTGTAGCAGTTGCAACTCCATGTTGACCAGCACCAGTTTCAGCAATAATTCTTTTTTTGCCCAATCTTTTAGCTAATAACACTTGCCCCATAGTATTATTAATTTTATGTGCACCTGTATGATTTAGATCTTCTCTCTTAAGATAGATTTTGGCACCACCTAATTTTTCTGTTAATCTCTCAGCATAATATAGTGGAGAAGGTCTTCCAATAAAATTTTTGTAATAATAATTTAATTCTTTCACAAATTCAGGATTATCTTTGCATTTATGAAATTCTTCTTTTACTTTATCCAAAATTTTATTTAAAACCTCAGGAACATAACGACCACCAAAATCTCCATAAAAACCTGTTTTGTTTTCTAACATAATAATTGCCCCCTTTAATAATTAAATTAATTTTATAGAATATATTTTAAAAATTCTAACATCTACTCAAACAATATATTATTTTGATGAATTAATGTTAGAGAAAGATGTAACATTTGTATATTTAAAGGATACTTTTATAGTATTAAAAATTATATATGCAGCAAATGTATTTATTAAAGTTGCAGGAAGTACTATACTTACATATAAAGTGAATAAAGAACTAGGAAGACCTACTAAAATAGAAGCAGAGCTTAAAAAAATAAATCCACTAAGTAGTGTTCCAACTATAGTAAGTATGATAATTTTAATTTGATTTCCAATTTTGTTTAATAGAAGTTTGTTGAGAATGTATATGCAGTTAGCGGTTACAATCTTATCAATTAAGTTAGGAATTTGTCCGCCTGGAAATCCAGTTGAGACAGCAGATAAAATACCACACACAATACCTGTTGTTAATGCAGTTTTATAATCCTCATTTAAAACAATGATTATAAAAAGCATAGCTAATGAAAAATCTGGTTTCATTCCTAAAAAAAGTGGTGGGGTTATTTGATGCAATATAAATCCTATAGCTATAAAAAGTGAGTTAATAATAGTTCTTTTTAAATTCATAATAAAAATCCTCCTAATGGTTATTTGTTTTGTTGAATAAATTTTATTTGTATGCCAGTCAGTTAAATCTTCATTTCATACCATATTAACTCACCACCTTTCCGACAGTTTTATAGTAAAAAATATAATAAAAAAACTTCACCCTAAAACATAGGGCGAAGTATATTCGCGTTGCCACCTAATTTATATTTAACTATACAAATTTTACAAAAGTTAAACATATCTCTTTCAGATACTAATATATCCTATCGCTATAACGTGCGAAATACGGTAAGTACTACTTTCTAAAATTTAATTTAGATTTCGGTTTACATCTAACAGGTCCATTCACTAAGGGATATCATATTGAGATTCCACCATCCTCAACTCTCTGTAACTAAATCCAAAAGTTACTCTTCCTGCTCAATGATTATTTCATATCTATATATCATTATTTTAATATATTAAAGTAATAAAGTCAAGTTAAAAATGAAAATCATCAAACATTTTCATTTTTGGTGATTTTTATGAATTATTTAGCTTCACCAGTTTCTGTATTTTTACCTAAGAAAGAAATAGCGTATAAACCTGCAATACCAACTAAAGCATAAATTACTCTAGTAAAAGTTGTCATTTCACCAAATAAAGCTGCAACTAGGTCAAATCTAAAGAATCCAATTAATCCCCAGTTTACTGCTCCTATTATAACCAGTATAAGTGCTGTGACATCCAATGTTTTCATAAGACTAATACATCTCCTTTTAAAATAATCTTTACAGGGTTATTATTTGCAGTTTTGAAAAAAATATTAGTCAAAATATAAAAAAATAGTGAAAATATGAAAAGATAAATATACAATGTAAAAAAGGAAAGAAGGATATTAAAGTATTACATATTAATATCCTTCTTTCCTTTTTTAGTTTTAAATAAATGTTTACAATTGAATATTTCGTTCTATTGGCTGAGATAAGGAGATAAAGGTATCTGTCCTTTGGATTTCAGCAATAACTTGAATTTTATTCATCAGTAAGTCTTGAAGATGAGAAATACTTTTACATATAACCTTCATAAAGATAGAATATTCACCAGTAGTATAGTGCAATTCTACAACCTCTTTTATTTTGTCTAGTTGACTTAAGACATGATTATATGAAGAAGCCTTATCCAAGAATATTCCAATAAAACAGCATACGTCATATCCTAGTTTTGCATTATCTAAAATAAGTTTGGTACCTTGTATTATACCAAGATCCTCCATTTTTTTCATTCTAACATGTATAGTACCTCCACTTACATGGCATTTTCTTGCTATCTCAAGATATGGAGTTCTAGAGTCTTTTATTAATATTTCTAAAATTTGAACATCTAAATCATCAAGTCCATTTATTTTTAAATCCATAGAAATCACCTCAGAAGAAATAATATTTAATAACATTATAACAGAACTTTTAACAATTTATCAAAAAAGCTTTTGTGAATGCAAAAAACAAATATGCATATATTAAGAAAAATAAATAAAATATAAAAAAGTGATTAAAATATGTTGAGATTATTATTAAAACAATAAAAAACGACATAAAATGTTAATAAATTACAAATGCATGTATTAGTGCTATTAAGTAGTTTGTTTAAAATAAGTTACAGAATAGAAAGAATTAAAATAGTAGTACTATTAAGTTTAATTAATAGTAAATTCGAGTGGATCAAGTATTAAAAAGAAATACTTTAGCCTTGATATATGTATATAATTAAAGGTATAATAAACTAATAGAGAATTAGACAAAAGGAGGAATTTACATGACTAGTTTTTTTAAAGCATTTGTACCAATGTTAATAATGATAATTGTCATATTAGCAGTGTATAATGTACTTAAAGCCTACTTACTAGAAAGTATAAAAATAAATAAATGGATAGTGCTTGCAGTGGGATTGGCAGTTATAATAGTTCCAGTTATTATATGGCCTGATATCCAAAAAACTTTTTGGTACTATGTACAAACATCTGTATCTTTAATATTATTTTTGTGGTTTATGGATTTGGCAGGGTGGTCTAAAAGACCAGTATCCGATAATGATAAAAAGACAGTTATTAGAAGTAAGGCTAAACCTAATAGAATTAATAAGAGCAAAGATATGGAAGTGTTAGAAAAAAAGAGAAAAAAGAAAAAATAATATAAACTATCAGCAAAACATATTTGTGTTTTGCTGTTTTTTTAGGAGGTAAAGGATGTTTGATACACATGTTCACACTGAATTTTCAGAAGATTCGACAATGAAAATTCAAGAGGTGGTAGAAAAGTCAGGAGAGCTAAATTTAGGGGTTATAATTACTGAACATATGGATTTAAATTATTATGATAATAGCAAGTTTAGACTTGATATAGAAGAATATTTCAAGAAGTATTCAAACTTTAGAAATAATAATATACTGCTTGGAGTAGAAATAGGTATGAGTGAAAAATATAACAAGGACTATGAAGATATGACCAATAAGTTTCCTTTTGATTACATTATTGGATCAGTTCATGATGTACATGATATTGACTTATATTATGCAGAAAAACTATATAAAACAACTAGCAAAAAAGAATTTTATGAAGAGTATTTCAGGTATATGGTAAAATCTATAAATGACCATCCTTTTATAGATAGCCTAGGGCATATAGATTATATTTCGCGTTATGCAAAATATGATGACACGGAGATATATTACGAAGAATTTAAAGAATTTATAGATGAAGTTTTAAAAGTGCTAATAGATAAAGGGATATGTATAGAACTTAATACTAGAAGATTGGGGGATAAAAGTGCTTCAGATAATCTTCTTAAAATATATACAAGATTTGGTGAGCTAGGGGGTAAATATATTACGGTAGGATCTGATGCCCATAATTCAAATGGTATTGCTAAAAATTTTAATATAGCTGAACAGATTATAGAACAGTGCAATTTAAAAGCAGTTTATTTTAAAAACAGAAAAATGCAATTTAATAGAATGTTTTGATAAACTAAGAGTTTATAGATAAGGGGAGATAGTTTATCTATAAACTTTTCAGTGTGTCATGGATTTGTAAAGAAAGCAGAAGAAATGCCGAATAGTCCATTTTCGTGAATTATTTTAATAACATACCATTTCCCTTTTTTGAAAGGCATATAAAAATTCAACTTTATTTTATTTTTTTTAGAAAAATTTTTTGATTTTAAAATTTCAGCTCCATTGCTTATGAGTTCAATTCTCTTTATAGGATTTTTTTTGTCCTCCGCTTTTATAGTGAAAGTTATTTTTTTATCTAGGGGAAGTATGCTGCCCATCCAATAATCGTTAGCTTTAACAATAAGTTTTAGTGTTCTGGTTTGAGTAGAATAGGCTCGTCTGTTTTTTAGCGCTTCCATAAAATCTTTTTCTTTTAATGATTTAGAAATAACTACTGTTAAATTGTCACTATCTCCCCAATTTGCTTTATGATTATCTTGACCATTGAGGGCGCCTATATGCCAGCCTTTATCTAACAATTTATAATAATATTTTTCACCATTTACATATTTATCAGGTGTAGAGCCGTTTAGAATTTCGATGAAATTTATAAATTTATCTAAGTGTATACTATAATTAAAAGAGTCAATATATTTATGTGGATGATTTATTGATACTATTGGATTACCTTCTTTATTTAGCCAGGAAGCAAAATTATCAAAATTTTTTATTTTATAATTAAAACAATTTTTGCTGCCTAATACGTTAAAATGACCATAGCGATTTGAGGATACTTCAAATCCTCTTAAAGCTAGAAAGTTATTATTTTTATTGTTGAAATTTCTAGATTGGTCTTCTGTAAGCTTCCATTTAGATTTACATCCTTTTTTATCTTTGAAGCTTTTTTGTAAACTGCTTGAATGGTCTGTTATAATCAAAAAATCTAAATTTTTATCTAGACTGTATTTAAATGCCTCAGATGGAGTTCCTTTTCCAGTAGAGTAGGATGTGTGTGCATGAGGGATTCCGTAATAAAAATTATATTTTGGAAATTTTGATTTTGAACTGTTTTTTTCAATATAAAAAGACCATCTTACTTTATTTTTATTTCCTGTATCATCAATAGTGGTTATTTTAACATAATGAATACCAGAACGAAGTTTTTCGGGCGGAACATAGCTGATTTTATTTCCTGTAATTTTATAGTTAATTTTTTTCTCGTCTAAAGACATTTTAATTTTAGAAAGGTTAGCTCTATTGCCTATAAGTGTTAGTGAGATTTCAGGAAATCTATCATTGATTAAAGAATTATTTTTGGGAGTTAATATAGAAATAGTTTTTAACATCTTCATTCTCCTTATATTAAAATTGTCCTAATATTCATAATATTAGATTGATATACAATAGTGTATAATCTTTGAAATAAACATAGTGCATTGCGTATATGATATAAGTTAATAGGGAAACACGGCAAGAAATTGATTGCGTTAGAAAATGACTTTCTTTAACGATGAAAAGTTAATGGCTTCTACGATTATTTACATATTCGTAGAAGCCATTTTCACATTATATACTAAAATGGTTTGAAAGGGGACAAATAAAATTGGATTTTTGGGAAGAACAATAGGAGTTATAATTTCTTTTTTTACTTGTGTTTAATAAGTTTTGCAACTTCATTAAATAAAAGAGGCATCAAACTTAAAATAATTATCCATATCCAGTCGTATGAATTTAGAAGATATACCTTAAAAATATCTCTTAAGACAGGAGTAAATAGTATTATATTTTGAAGCAGTATACCTAATAAGAGTGATAAAATCAAAGCTTTATTAGTAAATAATCCTACCCTAAATATTGACTTATCTCTACTTCTCATATTTAGAGAATGTACTAGCTCACTTACACTCATTACCATAAAGGCCATAGTTTGAGCGTGCATTAATGAATTTGAATATCTATTCATGCCTATTTGAAAAGCTATAAGTGTTAAAGAACCAATCAACAAAGCATTTAATGCAAGATATTGTATTGAACCTGTAAGTATATTTTCATTTGGGTCTCTAGGTTTTTCATTCATAACACCTTTATCCTTTGGATCAATACCTAATGCCAATGCTGGAAGTGAATCTGTAACTAAGTTAATCCATAAAATGTGTATTGAACGCAAAGGAGATGACCAGCCAAGAAGTATTGCAAAAAATATGGCTATTAATTCACCAAGATTGCAGGAAAGTAAGAATAATATAGATTTTTTTATATTGTTGTATATATTTCTACCTTCTTCAATAGCAGAAACTATAGTAGAAAAGTTATCATCAGTCAATATCATATCTGCGGCACCTTTTGCAACATCTGTTCCTGTAATTCCCATAGCAACGCCTATATCTGCAATTTTAAGAGAAGGAGCATCATTTACTCCATCACCAGTCATAGAAACTATGTTATCTTTAGATTTAAAGGCTTTAACTATTTTCACTTTATGTTCAGGAGAAACTCTGGCAAAAACTTTTAAGTTATCTATTTTATTGTTAAGTTCTTTTTCTGACAGAGCATCAAGCTCTACTCCAGATATGGTTTCATTCTCATCCTGAGTTATATCTAAGGATTTTGCAATAGCAAAAGCAGTTGCCTTATGATCTCCAGTTATCATTACTGTGGATATTCCTGCTTTTTTACATAAGGCAATGGAACTTTTTACTTCCAATCTAGGTGGGTCAATCATGCCCACTAATCCTATCAGAATCAAGTCTTTTTCTAAGACATCTATTTCTATGTGAGCATTTTTTACTTTCTTATATGCAGATCCTAAAACCCTAAGAGCATCTTTAGACATGGCAGAAGCTGCATTTAAAAAAGAAGCTTTTATTTCTTCAGTTATAGGTACAACTTTGCCGTTGATATAGGCTGAATGGCATATTTTTATTAAGTTATCTACTGCCCCTTTAGTCATTACGTAAAATTCATCATTATATTTATTTACAGTAGTCATTAATTTTCTATCAGAATCAAAAGGCGCTTCATTAATACGAGGATGTATTTTTTCCAATTCATCTTTAAAAAGATTAAATTTTACACCAGCATCTAAAAGAGCTATTTCAGTAGGATCTCCTGTTCTGCTGTTTTCAGAAAATGTAGCATCGTTACATAACATTAGGTTTTCTACCAGCAATTTGTGAGTTGGATTATTTATATCCATTTTACCTATTTCATCTAACAAATTATCTGTAAAATATTTTGTTACTGTCATCTTATTTTGGGTTAATGTACCAGTCTTGTCAGAACAAACGATATTTACAGATCCTAGAGTTTCTACTGCTGGCAGCTTTCTGATTATTGCATTTTCTTTAATCATTCTCTGAACTCCTAAAGCCAGAACAATTGTTACAATAGCAGGCAAACCTTCTGGAACAGCAGCAACAGCAAGGCTAATAGCTGTTAAAAACATTTCAAAAAGATCTCTTTTTTGTAAAAGTCCTATAAAGAATATAATTGAGCATATTCCAAGAGCTACTATACCTAACAGTTTTCCAAGATGTTCTAACTTCTTTTGAAGAGGAGTCAATTCTTTTTTACTTTCTTTAAGAAGGGAAGCTACTTTTCCTATTTCTGTATTCATACCTGTAGCAACGGCAACCCCAATTCCACGACCATGACTTACTAGAGTAGACATAAAAGCCATATTTTTTTGGTCACCTAAAGGAATATTTTTATCTTCTAATATTAAATTTGCATTTTTATCTACAGGAACTGATTCACCAGTAAGAGCAGATTCTTCAATTTTAAGATTTGCTGTTTCAATAAGTCTCAAATCACAGGGGATATATCTGCCAGCATCTATAATGATTATATCTCCAGGTACAATATCTTCTGAGGATATTTCTTTAAGTTCTCCATCTCTTTTAACAATGGTTTTAGGGGCTGAAAGATTTTTCAAAGATTCTAAGGAATGTTCAGCCTTAGATTCTTGAATAATACCAATTACAGCATTCAATACAATTATTACAGCTATTATAATTGCATCACTAGTTTCACCTACCAGCGCAGAAATTATTGCAGCCGCAATAAGTATATAGATTAAAACGTCATTTATTTGTGAAATGAAAAGCTGGAAAAGAGTTTGCTTTTTTTGAGAAGCTAATTTATTAGCACCAAATTCATTTTGGCGTTTTTCTATTTCTTCAGAAGTTAATCCCTTTAAAGGGTCAGAGTTTGTATCTTTTAATACATCCTGTATATTCTTTGTATAAAACATATTAATCACCTCCATATTAGTATTTTATATAATCTATAACTTTATTATTGTTTATAGTATTTTTTTTATTAATAAATTATGTTAAAAATAATTGTAAATAAAAAAACAGGCATTGCGCCTGTTATAAAATTAAATTGAAGGAATAGCACCATAAAATATGGTTCCTAAAATTCCTGCCAGTATAATAGTTAAAATGGGGTGAATTTTTGTTTTAAATAAAAGAACACCTACAATTCCACCTATAATTATACTTTTAGGGTCTTTTATAGAATATGAATCTTTTGCAAGAAATAAAAAAGCCGATATTATCAGACCAATAACAGCGGGTCTCATTCCAAGCATAGCGGCTTTAAATACTTTTGCTTCTTTGAATTTAATTATGTAATGAGTAGCAATTGAAACTAATATAAAAGAAAATGTTACAACTCCTAAAGTTGCAAAAATACTTCCAAAGATTCCTCTAACTTTAAAGCCTACAAAGGTTGCAGAGTTTATAGCTATAGGACCTGGTGTCATTTGAGCTATACCTATTATATCTTTAAAAGTTGAAAAATCAATCCAGTGATTATTATCTACAATTTCTTTTTTTATAAAAGGAAGCATGGCAAGGCCGCCCCCAAAGCTAAACATTCCTATCTTTAAAAATGTGAAAAATATTCTTCCAAAAATATTCATAAATCTACCTTCTTTCTTAGAAATACAGCTCCGTAGATAGCAGATAATAATATTATCAGCGCCGGATGAATGTCCAATACAGATATTGCAATAACAGTGATAATTATTATGAATAAATTAGTCATATTTTTCTTAATTGATTTTGATAAGCTTATTACAGCTACTAAAATAAGCATAGGAACTGCTGCAGAAATACCTTTAAAAACTAAATCTACAATTGGATTATTTCTAAATTGTAAGAAAAAATGTGCTACAGTAAGTATTATAAAGAAGGATGGAAGGACAACTCCCATAAGAGCTAGAATAGCACCTGTTATTCCACTTATTTTATATCCAATAAATATGGAAGAATTTACAGCAAGAGCACCAGGAAAGGTCTGTGAAATAACAATAATGTCTAAAAATTCTTCCTTTTCTATCCAATGACGTTTATCTACAACTTCCGCTTCTATTAATGGGATCATTGCATATCCACCTCCAAAGGTAAATGCCCCGATTTTTAGAAAAGTTAAAAACATAGTTAAAAGTTTACTCATATACTGTCACCTCAAGTTTTTAAAATGTAAATTCTTTCAATAATAAGTTACTCATTTTATTATAGCAAAAATATTGGTATTGCATAATAATTGTATTTAAGATTAGTTATAGTTAGACCCTAAACTCCTTTGTTTTTGAATTAAATTACTATATAATATACATAAAAGTGAGATTCAATTGTTAGTCATAGGATAAAAGGTTTTTGGAGGTGAGAATAATGGAAATATCACGAGTAGGAAGAAATACTCCAGTTACATCTGAAAAGAAAGTTGTTACAAGTAAAAAAAGCTTTTCTCAAAGTTTTAATTTTGCACAGCAAAAAAAATCGGAAGAACAACTAAAAAAGATGCTTGAAGATATAAAGAAAAAAGGGAACAGACTGGCTATAACTAAATGTTATGCAGATGTTGCTGCTTATAAAAGAATGATAAGAGAATATTTAGAGTCAGTATTAAATTATATGTATGGTGTAAAAAAAGACATTAGTTTTTGGCAAACTCAATACTTTATAACTGTGGATACAATAGACCAGAAATTAGAGGAGCTTACACAGATGCTGTTAAGTGATGAAAAAGAAAATTTGGGAATAGCTGCTACTATTGATGAAATAACAGGTTTAATGGTTGATGTATATAAATAAATATAAAAAATAAACTGCCAACTCATGATTGGAGCGGCAGTTTATTTTTATTTCCAAGCTTTATAGCTGGCATCCGATGACATTCTCCAATCACCTCTTGGAGAAAGGCTTATGGTTCCAACTTTTGGTCCATCAGGTAGTGCAGAACGTTTAAATTGTTGAGTAAAGAATCGCATGATGAATTTATCCAACCATTTTTTTATAGTTTCATCATCATAACTATTTTTGAAGGCATGTTTTGCAAGGAACAATATCTTTTCAGGAGTAGCTCCTTGTCTTATAAAGTAATATAAAAAGAAATCATGAAGTTCATAAGGTCCTACAATATCTTCTGTTTTTTGAGAGATTTCTCCACTATTATCTTTAGGAAGAAGTTCAGGACTTACTGGTGTATCTAAAACATCAAGCAGTATTTCAGAAGCTTGATTTGAAACTTCCTTGTCTGCTGCATATTTTACAAGATATCTTACTAAAGTTTTAGGAACAGAGCAATTTACAGAGTACATAGACATATGGTCACCATTGTAAGTAGCCCAGCCTAAAGCTAATTCAGAAAGATCTCCTGTACCCACTAGAAGTCCACCTTCCTTATTAGCTACATCCATAAGAATTTGAGTTCTCTCTCTTGCTTGAACATTTTCATAAGTTACATCATGCTTTTCAACAGGATGGTTGATATCTTTAAAGTGCTGTAGGCAAGCATCTACAATACTTATTTCTCTAAGTTCAGTACCTAATTCTTTGCAGAGATTTACTGCATTATTATATGTTCTGTCTGTAGTCCCAAAACCAGGCATGGTTATTGCAATTATATTTTTACGAGGTAAGTTTAACATATCAAAAGTTTTAGCCATTACTAGTAATGCTAATGTTGAATCAAGTCCACCGGATATTCCAACTACTGCTTTTTCAATTCCTATATGAGTTAAACGCTTAGCAAGACCAGAAGCCTGAATATTAAAAATTTCTCTGCAACGTTCTTCTCTTTCATTTTCATTTGAAGGTACAAAAGGGTGCTTATCAACAAATCTGTCAAAATTCTTGCAAGATATATCAGAAAAACTAAAATGTATTTCTCTTACTTCAAAAGGACAAAATCTTGTACTGTCTCTAAAGCTTAGATTTTTTAAACGCTCGTTATTTAATTTATCAATATCAATTAGTGCTGTTATAACCTGATTTTCTCTTTGAAATCTGTTGTTTTCCTCCAAAACAGTTCCATTTTCGGATATCATTAGATGGCCACTAAAAACTAAATCAGTAGATGATTCAAAGACTCCAGAAGAAGAATAAACATAAGATGAAATGCATCTGGCACTTTGATTTTCTATTAAAGATTTTCTATACTTGGCTTTGCTTACAAGTTCATTTGAAGCTGAAAGATTTCCTATTATATTGGCACCAGCAAGACTAAGATAAGAACTAGGTGGTATTACAGTCCATAAGTCTTCGCAAATTTCAAATCCAAATTTAAAATTTCCGCTGGAGAATATTAAGTCTATACCAAAAGGAATATTTTCTTGAAAAGAAAAGTTTACAGTTTTATTCACTATATCTATTCCTTGAGTAAACCAACGTTTCTCATAGAACTCTGAATAGTTTGGTATGTAGCTTTTAGGAACAATTCCAAGGATTTTTCCATTATATATAATATATGCGCAGTTATATAAGCAGTTTTTATATACAAGAGGAGCTCCAACTGCTATGAGAATATCTTTATTTATAGAAAATTTACAAAGCCTTCTTATAGCCAAATCAGATTTTTCTAATAAGTGCTGTTGAGAAAAGAGATCTCCGCAGGTATATGAAGTAATAGAAAGCTCTGGAAAAACTATAAGTTTACTATTGTTCTCTACAGCTTTATTGATGCAGTCTTTTATATTTTCAATATTAAAGTTTATATGTGCTACATTAGTTACAGGGCATGCTGTAGCTACTCTAATAAAATTCATTATATTCACACTCCAATTTTTAGTTATTATTGTGAAACTTTAATTTTTGAATCAATTCAAATTTACACTCTCTAGGGTTTAGTTGTCAACTTATATTAAAACATATGAAGACAATTTAAGTAAAGAGTAACGGGGAACAATAAGCAAATTAACCTTAAGCATATTTTGATAAAAAGAGTAGCAAGAAGTAGTAAAGCTATGAGAGGAGAATTATAAGTAATGAAAAATGAGTTAAATAGTAATAAATAACTTATAATAGATAAAAAATAAACTTTTATAATTATTAAGTATACTGTATTATATAAATATAAACATCATATAAATTTAATAAAATATTTGTATATCATGTAAATTTATTGTATATTAATATATAATAAAAGTATGATGACTAAGTACAATAATTCAGAAAGGAGGAATATACATGATGTGGGCACAATTGATATTATGGCTTGTAATAGCAGCTTTCGCTTTAGCAATAGATGCGGCAACCAGCAGCTTTTTATTTATCTGGTTTACAGTTGGAGGAATACTGGCAATAATATTAACTTTACTTCAATTTCCTTTTTCTACACAGCTCATTACTTTTATAGCTTCAAGTGTAGCTTTATTGGCAATTGGTTATCCAATAGTTAAAAAGACAATAAAAAGAACAGTTCCTATAACTCCAAGAATGGAAGAAGAATATATAGGGCAAGAGTTTACTTCAGATAAGAATATTAAAGAAAAAGGAACGATAAAATTTGAAGGCATATATTGGACTGTTAAAAACGTTGGAGATGACGTAAATAAAGGAGACAGAGTGAAAATCATTGGTATAGAAGGTAATAAATTAGTTATTAAAAAATTTGATATAAATAATGAAAGGGGTATTTAGTATGTTTGGCAGTATTTTAGGAGTAATATTACTAGTCATAATTTTAGCAGCAATTTTATCATCAATTAAAATTGTAAACACAGGATACATTTACATTGTTGAAAGATTTGGACAATATCACAGAAATTTAGAACCAGGTTGGCATTTTACAATTCCTTTTGCAGACTTTGTTAGACGTAAAATTTCAACGAAACAACAGATTCTGGATATTCAGCCTCAAAGTGTTATTACACAGGATAATGTTAATATATCAATAGATAATGTTATTTTCTATAAAGTGTTAGATCCTAAGGCTTCAGTATATAATATAGAGGATTATAAATCAGGTATAGTTTATTCAACTATTACGAATATGAGAAATATAGTTGGAGATATGTCTTTAGATGAAGTTTTATCTGGAAGAGATAGAATAAACTCTAAGCTACTTGAAATAATAGATGAGATTACAGATGCTTATGGAATTAAGATTTTATCAGTAGAAATAAAAAATATAATTCCACCGGCAGAAATTCAGCAAGCTATGGAAAAACAAATGAGAGCAGAAAGAGATAAGAGAGCAACTATACTTCAAGCAGAAGGACAAAGACAAAGTGAAATAGCAAGAGCAGAAGGTGAAAAGCAATCCAGAATACTTAAAGCAGAAGCGGAAAAAGAAGCAAATATAAGACGTGCAGAAGGGCTTCGTGAATCTCAATTACTAGAAGCAGAAGGTAAAGCTAAGGCTATTGAAATTGTTGCAAAAGCTGAAGCAGAAGCAATCAATAAAGTAAACAGAGCAATTATTGAATCTGGAACAAATGAAACTGTTATAGCATTGAAACAGGTTGAAGCTCTTAAAGAAATGGCTAATGGACCTAGTAACAAGCTTATACTTCCAAATGAAACACTATCTTCTTTAGGAAGCATTGCTGCTATTGGAGAAATGCTTAAAAAAGGCGATAAATAAGTATAAAAGAATTAGTAGTCTTAACAATAGTTTAAGACTACTAATTTTTTTTGTTAAAAGAGGTAATGTACATTTAAATAAATTTTTTATAAATTACTACTTGTATTTTAAGTGTAAATAATGTATTATATAAAAAACAAGAATTCCTATATACTTACTAGGGAAAGTGCAATCTGTTATTTTAGTTATATGCTCTATAAAGAGTATATAATTTTTTAAAATTAAAACCCACTAAACACATAGGAAAAGTTGGCGATATATAAGATGTAAATGCAGTTATCATAAATTTATTACAATACAAAATAACTTAGTGTAAAAAATTAAGTATTTATAAAGGTTTAATATGAGGAATGAAGGAGGATATCAATTATGAATAAGATTACTTATTCAAAAGAAATTTTGGATAGAATGCAGGAGTTTGTAAATGCCTGCTGTGAATGCAAACTTTGTATGAAAGAGTGTGAAATGTTGAATGATTTTTGCAAATGTCCCAAAAGTTTATTTAAGAATCTTTTGGAGACTGGTGAAATAGATGCAATTATTCCATATTCATGTAATATGTGTAGTCAATGTACTCTAGTATGTCCTAAAAAACTTGAAATAAAAGACAGATTTATGGATATTAGAAAAGAAATGATTAAGGTTAATAATGGAAAATCTCCCATGAAGGGACATAGGGCTATTGAAATACATCAGATTTTGGCCTTTTCAAAAATATTTAGCACTGCTAAACCAGCTATAAAAAAAAGGAGTGGTTAATATGACTAATAATGCAAAGCATACTAAAAGAGTATTTATGCCCGGATGTAGTTTATCAGCATATAATCCTTATGCTGTTGGTAAAATGTTAGAATTTTTACAGGAAAAATTGCAGGGAACAGGAGCTATATTAAAATGTTGTGGTAAACCTACTAAATTATTAGGACAAGTAGATAAGTTCAGAGAAAGATATGGTGCACTTCAAGAGGAAATTGATAGAGTAGGAGGAGAGGAAATAATAACTGCATGTCTTTCATGTTATTTAACTATGTCACAATACAGTCCTAATCATAAAGTAAAATCTTTGTGGGAATTATTACCTGAAATAGGATTGCCAGAAAAAGCAAAAGGAATTGGTAAAAGTAGTGATATAGTATTTGCTATACATGATGCATGTCCAACAAGAAATAATCCAGAAATCCACAATGGAATAAGATGGATTTTAAAAGAGTTGGGATATAAAACTGAAGAACCACTACATACACGAGAAAACACCAGATGTTGTGGGTTTGGCGGTATGGTTGTTCCAGCTAACCCAGAAATAACCTCAAGGGTAATATCGAGAAGAGTTTCTGAATTTGAGTCAGATTATGTGGTAACATATTGTGCAGCTTGTAGAGAAGCTATGGCGAAGGGCGGTAAAAAGGCTGTTCATATTTTAGACCTAATATTTGGAGAAACTGTAACTTCAGAATTTAAATTTCCACAAATATCATCAAGTCCTATAACTAGTTGGGTAAACAGATATAAATCAAAGACAATTATTGATAAAGTTTTGAAGTAATAAATAGATTTTTAAGAGATAACAGTTCTCTTTAAAATAATACAAAACAACAAAAGAAAAGGGAGGAATTATAAATGAAAAAATTTTTATTAGTACTTTTATCATTAGCATTAGTATTAGGTGTAGCAGCATGTGGTAATCCGGACATAAAAACAAGTAAAGAATTGAATAAACAAGAAATCAAATATGATGCTTATGCTAATAAAAACGTAATTATAAGTGCATTACAAGCAAAAGAAATGATAGACAAAGGTGAAAATATAGCTGTTATTGATATTAGAAAATCAATTGATTACAATTTAGGACATATTCCAACAGCATTAAATGTATGGAGACCTGATTATGGAAGTGAAAATTATCCTTATGGAGGAATGAGAGGAGAAAAAGAAAAAGTTGAGAAACTATTAGGAAGTTTAGGAATAGATAATGATACTTTCATATTATTATATGATGGTAAAGGTGATTATGATGCAGCTAGACTATGGTGGATATTAGATATGTATGGTCATGACAAAGTGGCTTTGATTGATGGTGGAATCAATGGATGGAAAGCTTCAGGACTTGAAACAGTGACTGCTGAACCTGAAATTAATGCTAAGGAATATAAATTTAAAGGCAAAGTTGATGAAAGTAAATTAGCTACAATAGAAGATGTCAAAGCGGCAATTAATGATCCAAATACAATAATATTAGATACTCGTTCAATTGAAGAATTTACTGGTAAAACTTTATTAAAGGGTGCTTATAGAAAAGGAAGAATTCCATCAAGCGTTTGGTTAGAATATAAAGAAGCTATAAACATAGGTGATGGAAAAGATACAACCTTTAAAAGCGTAGAAGAGTTAAAGAAAATATATGAATCAAAAGGAATAACACCAGATAAAACAATAATAGTTTATTGTCAATCAGCAGTACGCTCAGCACATACTACATTTGTATTAACTCAATTATTAGGATATGAAAATGTTAAGAATTATGATGGTTCATGGATTGAGTGGAGTTATAATGAAGATTTAGATATAGAAACTGGTAATATTAAATAATATATAAATAATTAAGGTATAGGTGAAGAATTCTCTATACCTTAAAAAGAAAAAGGAGAAATTATGGCTGAAGAAAAGAATAAAAGTTATGTTAAATTTACCATTACAATTGCGCTAATAGGGGTACTAGTTATTATATTGAAGAGTTTTGGAATTTTCGAATATATTAGTATTGAAAATATACAAAATTTAAAGACATGGATCAAAGAATATGGAGTTCTTGGACCGATTATATATATTTTATTATATGTTGTTGCTTGCATATTTTTCTTACCTGGTTTGCCTATTACCCTTTTAGGTGGTATTGCTTTTGGACCTGTAATGGGCGTGATATGGGCAGTAACAGGAGCAACTTTAGGAGCTTCAGCAGCTTTCTTAATTGCTAGATACTCAGCTAGAAGTATGGTAGAAGGTTGGATTGAAGGAAATGAACAGATTAAGAAGATAGATAGAGGTGTAAAAAAACAGGGCTGGAGAATGCTTATAATTACTAGATTAATTCCAGTATTTCCATTCAATCTTCAAAACTTTGCATATGGTTTAACTGAAATTAAATTTAGAACGTATGTTTTTGTTTCATTTATCTGTATGATACCAGGAGCTATTGCTTTTACTTTTATGAGTGGTGCTATAGTAAGTGGAGAGGGAATTGGAAAAACATTAGTATATTTAGGAATAGGTGCTATATTTCTTGTTATAATTTCACTTTTTCCTGAATGGATTAAAAAGAAAAAAGGATTATAATGACTTTAATAATTATATTTGAATTTTTAACATTAAAGGAGGTGACGCCGTGAAAAATAAATTTTTATATTATGTACTTATATTTGTTACTGTTATAGTCTTCACATCCTGTGGAAAGGCGAAAAATAAACAAGAATTAAAAAATAATGAATCAGCTATTAATTTAATGAACAGTAACTGGACAGACATAGTATCTAAAAGTAAAGAAGAACAAGTTAATATCTATATGTGGGGTGGAAATAGTTCTGTAAATAAGTATATTGACGAATGGGCTGTACCTAAGCTTAAAGAAGAATTTGGAATTAGTTTAAATCGTGTACCTATTGAAGATGCAAGGGATATGCTTAATAAGCTTTTAACTGAGAAACAATCTGCTAAACAAGAAGGAAGCATGGACATTTTTTGGCTTAATGGAGATAACTTTAAAATAGCTAAAGATAATGATTTGCTGTGGGGACCTTTTGTGGATAAAATGCCAAACTATAATAAGTATGTAAATAAGGAAGCTTATGATATTAAATTTGATTTTGGAGAAGATACAAGAGGTTTAGAAGCACCTTTTGGAAAGGCTCAATTTGTTTTTATATATGATTCAGATAAAATTAAAACTCCTCCTAAATCTATGAAAGAATTAAAAAAATGGGTAAAAGAAAACCCAGGGAAATTCACATACCCAGCCCCACCAGATTTTACAGGAAGTGCATTTATAAGACATGTTTTATATGAAACCACAGGAGGATATAAACAATATTTAGATCCAATGGAAGATGAAGATTTTAAAAATACATCTAAGCTTACATGGAATTATTTAAATGAAATCAAATCTTATCTTTGGATAGAAGGGAAAACCTATCCTGAAAGTTCAGCAAAGTTAGATCAACTTTTTGCAGGAAATGAAATTTGGATGACTATGTCTTATAATCCTGTACATGCAGCCAATAAATTTAAAACAGGAGAGTTCCCTAAGTCTGTTAGAACATTTGTATTAAATGAAGGTACATTATCTAATACTCATTATTTATCAATACCTTTTAATGCAAAACATAAAGCAGCAGCAATGGTTACTATTAATTTTCTTCTATCTCCAGAAGCGCAACTTGCTAAGTTTGATTCTAAAAATTGGGGAGATGGAACAATTCTAGATTACAAAAAACTTTCAAAAGAAGATAAAGTTAAATTAACTTCTATGGAAGGTGGAGCACAAGTATTGTCACAAGAGGAATTAGAAAGTGCTAGATTGTCAGAAATACCTTCAAAATATGTAGATTTATTAGAAAAAGGTTGGATAGAAAATGTGGCAAAAAAATAAACCGTATTTCTTAGTATTACCCGCGCTTAGTATTATAGTTATATTCTTTTTTGGAGGAATCTGCTGTGGATTACTTCAAAGCTTTGGTTTTTTCCCTGTAATAGGGAAAAACCATTTTACTTTTAAATTTTATAAAGAAATATTATATAGTTATGACTTCTGGAAATCTTTTTTATTAACGTTAAAGATTTCTACGATATCAACAATTATATCATCTATTTTAGGATTATTTGTGATATTTTGCTTGTTCATCATAAGCAGTAATGGAAATCACAAATTCACTTTAATCTTGCAGCGTTTCTTTATCTTACCAATGCTGATTCCTTATTTGGTTTCCGCTTATTTAATGGTTATTATGTTTATGCAAAGTGGTTGGATATCTAGAATTTTATTAAATTTAGGTTTTATAACAGAAATAAATGATTTTCCAATTATCATAAATGATTCTAGTGGATGGGGAATTATTACTACTTACGTTTGGAAAGCTACTCCTTTTATTATTTTAATGTTATATCCTGTTTTATTACAAGTAAAATCTTCATGGATTGAGGTAGCAAAAGTATTTGGGGCAAATAAAAGAAAAGCTTTTTTAGAAATAGTTTTTCCAATGTTACTTCCAGCTTGGAAAATTTCAAGCTTTATTATTTTTGCATATACTTTTTCAGATTTTGAAGTTCCTTTTTTATTAGGAGTTACTTATCCTAAAACTTTAGCTGTTCTATCTTGTGAAATTTATACTAAGGGAGAGTTAAGAGAAAGACCAATAGCTTTAGCAATTAATGCAATTTTTATTTTTATTACTTTAAGTTTAGTTGTTTTTACATATTTCTTTAGCAAAAAATGGACAGCATATGGAGGTAAGAATAAACATGAATAGTAAAGCAGTTGAAAATATAGTTTTCATATTATTGATTTTATTAGTTTTTTTTATTATTGTGCCTATTATTCCTCTGATTTTGTGGAGTTTTTCTGGTGGATGGAAATGGCCAGAGATTTTTCCTAATATTTTTGCCATGCGTGCATGGAAATATGTTTTTTCAGTTTCATCTCGTACAGGAAAAGCAGTTTTAACAAGTTTAAATATTACCTTTATTGTAACAATAATAAATATTATCATTGGGATTCCAGCAGCGAATGCCTTAGGCAGATACGAGTTTAAAGGGAAAAAAATAACAGAGGGAATATTATTAACTCCTGTTATAATTCCACCTATTGTTGCAGCAATAGGAATGCACAAAATGTTTATTCACTTAGATTTAGTCGATACTATGGAAGGCGTTGTTTTAACCCACACTATTTCTACTTTACCTTATATGATTAAAGCATTAAGTATTAGTTTTAAGAATTTAGGTTTTAATTTAGAAGAACAAGCAAAAATGTTAGGTGCAGGATATATAAATCGTTTCTTTTATGTAGTTTTTCCTTATCTTTTACCAGGAATAGCAGCAGGTTCAAGCTTAACTGTGTTAATTTCACTAAGTCAATATATAATTACTGTACTTATTGGTGGCGGACAAATTATGACATTGCCTATGCTTATGGTACCTTTTATTAATGGTGGAGATCAAAGTATTGGGGCAGTCTACTGTATAATTTTTGCTGTTTTAGCTTTTATATTGTTATGGTTTATGGATAATATTTTGAAAAAATATTATGGAAATAAAAGAATTAATTAAAAAAGAATAGGTGATTTAATATGGCTTACTTAGAATTAAAAAAAATTGAAAAAAGCTATAAAAGCTATAAGTTAAAAGTTAATAGCTTAGAAATTAAAGAAGGAGAATTTTTTGCCCTACTAGGTGCTTCAGGATGTGGTAAAACTACTTTGTTAAAGATAATAGCTGGATTAACTAATGTAGATAAAGGTGAAATTTATCTGAAAGATAAAAACATTACTAGAGTTGAGGCAGAAAAAAGAGAGTTGGGAATGGTGTTTCAACAGCCATTATTATTTCCCCATATGACCGTAGAAGAAAATGTTATGTTTGGACTTAAAATGAAGAAAATACCTAAAAAAGAGAGAGTTAAGAGAGCTAGAGAAGTTTTGAAAAGTGTTGACCTTGAAGGTTTTGGTGAGAGATATCCAATAGAATTAAGCGGAGGGCAGCAGCAAAGAGTATCACTTGCTAGAGCTATTGTATGCAAACCTAAGATTCTTTTGATGGATGAACCTTTTAGTGCTTTAGATCCAGGTTTAAGAGAAGAAATGAAACGGTTAATAAGTTATATACATAAAAAATATAAAATTACAATTATTTTTGTAACTCATGATCGTAACGAGGCTTTCAGTTTAGCAGATAGAATGGCAATTATGAAAGATGGAATGATTCTACAAGTGGGAAAGCCTGATGAACTATATAAATATCCTAGTAATGTATATATAGCAAGATTTCTGGGTGGAGAAAATATTTACTATGGAACAATAAACGAAGGTGTTTTTATAAGTGATAATTTAGAACTTTCTTTAACAAACTTAAAAAAAGAATTAGGAGAAGGATATATATTTTTACCTCCTGAAAGCTTAGAAGTTAGGAAAATTAATCATAATATTAATGAAGAAGTATTAGAAGGAAATACAAATAAATTATTTGGAACCATTGAAGAATGCTCATTTCAACAAGGATTTTTAAATATAAAATTCAAGAGTGATTCAAAAACATTTAAGGCTATACAAAAAGAGAGTGTGGGAGAGAAGTTTATATTAGGGGAAGAAATATCAGTAAACTATGAACCAAAGAAAATATGTTGGATTCCAAATTGATTTTGAAAGGAAGATTAAAAATGTTAGATACACATGCGAGAAAATATGTAAACCCATTTATTAATGTAATAGCAAAAGTATTTGTAAATATTGGATTCACACCCAATGGAATAACAATTTTAGCCCTTTTAATTGGGCTAATTACAAGTGTATTAGTTTACTTGGGTTATCCTATAATGGCATGTATATGCTTGTGGGTTTCAGGACTTTTAGATGCAGTTGATGGTGCTGTTGCAAGGTATAGAAAACAAAGTACTGCTTGGGGAACTTTGTTGGATATAGTTTTTGACAGATTGGTTGAAATAGGAATTATTTTATCTCTTGCATTAATTTTTTCTAATGTAAGACTTGAGCTGTTAATCTTAATAGCATCAATTATTTTTTCTATGACAGTATTTTTAACAGTAGGTGCATTAAGTGAAAATAAAGGTATAAAATCTTTTTATTACCAAGCAGGACTTGTTGAGAGAACAGAGGGATTTATTATGTTTACTTTTATGATTTTATTTTCAAAATATTTATCAGGGATTACTTTATTTTTTGCTTTGTTAGTTGCTGTTACAGCTTTACAGAGAATTATTGAGGCTAGAAGATTATTTTCAAAGGCAGATGTATAATTAGAAATCAACCCAATTTAACTACAGAATTTGATTGGTTGTTTTTATTTTAAAATCTCAAATTTATTTACAAATAATGGTTGAAAATATATGTTTATACATTATAATATATATTATAGAAAAAAATGGTAGAAACTAATTTTATATTAACTATAAATCAAAGGAGTGTAAGATATGAAAATATTGATGTTGTCATGGGAATATCCACCTAAAAACGTAGGAGGACTATCAAATCATGTTTATTATTTATCTCATAGTTTAGCAAGGATGGGACATGAAGTTCATGTGGTTACTTGTGAAGATGGGACAGCCCCTATTAAAGAAAATGATAATGGGGTTTTAATTCATAGAGTAGCACCTTATAAAATTGAAACACAAGATTTTACAAAATGGACTATGCAGTTGAATTTTGCAATGATTGAGGAATGTATACGATTGATAAAAGATATAGGAATGATAGATATTATTCATGCACATGATTGGCTTACAGCATATGCAGCAAAAACATTAAAATGGGCTTTTAAAATTCCAATGGTATGTACAATGCATGCTACAGAGTATGGAAGAAATAATGGAATAAAGACTGACATGCAGAGATACATATCTTCAGTAGAATGGATGCTCACATATGAGTCATGGAAGGTTGTGGCTTGCAGTAATTATATGAGAAATCAAATAAAAGATGTATTTTCTACACCTTTAGCAAAAATATGGACTATTCCTAATGGCGTAGAACCAAAGGATTTTCAATTAGAATTTAATAGTAAAGATTTTAGAAGAAAATATGCTAAAGATGATGAAAAAATAGTCTTTTATGTAGGGAGACATGTTTTTGAGAAAGGAGTACATATTTTAATAGATGCTGTTTCTAAAATAGTTGAAAAATATGATAAGGTAAAATTTGTGATTGCAGGCACTGGACCAATGACAGAAGAATTAAAGGATAGGGTACTCGACATGGGATTAAAGGAAAAAGTTTTATTTACTGGGTACATGGAAGATGAAAGTAAAAATAAACTATATAGAGTATCAGATGCAGCAATTTTCCCATCTTTATATGAACCTTTTGGAATTGTTGCTTTAGAAGGAATGGCTGCAGGATGTCCAATAGTAGTTTCTGACGTAGGAGGATTTTCTGAAATTGTAGAACATAAGGTTAATGGAATGAAGTCTATACCAGGTTTAGCTGAAAGTTTAAAGGACAATATACTGGAAATTTTAAGCAATGAGAAATTGGCAGAGACATTAAAAGAAAATGCATATAAATGTGTTTATGAAAAATATTCTTGGGACAGTGTTGCATCATTAACTGTAAAGATGTATGAACAGGTTAAAGAAGAAGCTAAAGGGACTAAATGGGAGTTCAAAGTAAATAAGTAAGAATAAGATAAAAAGTTAAAAGAATAAAAAGGAAGTAAAGAGAAGGGAAATATACAGAAAAAATAAGGTGCTGCATATAGGAGGGAGTTTATGAAAGCAGTAATTATGGCAGGGGGAGAAGGGTCAAGGCTAAGACCTTTAACTTGTAATATTCCGAAACCCATGATACCCATATTGGATAAACCAGTTATGGAATATGCAATAGAACTGCTTAAGAAAAATGGAATAACTGATATAGCAATAACTCTTCAATATTTATCTGATGAGATTGTAAGTTATTTTGAAAATGGAAAAAGGTTTGGGGTTAATTTAAATTATTTTATGGAAGAATATCCATTGGGAACTGCAGGTAGTGTTAAGAATGCAGAAAAATTTTTAGATGATACATTTATTGTTTTAAGTGGAGATGCATTAACGGATATAGATATATCCAAGGCAATCTCTTATCATAAAAAGAAAAATGCCATAGGTACATTGGTATTAAAAGAAGTACCTATACCATTAGAATATGGAGTTGTTGTAACTGATAAAGAAGGAAAAGTTACAGGATTTCTTGAAAAACCAAGTTGGAGTGAGGTTTTTAGTGATAAAGTAAATACAGGTATATATATATTGGAACCGGAAATTTTTAATTATTATCAGCAGAATCAGAAATTTGATTTTAGCAATGACTTATTTCCTATTTTACTAAATAATAATGAACCTGTATATGGATATATAGCTCAGGGATATTGGTGTGACATTGGTAATATACAACAATATATAAAATGTCATTTTGACATTTTAAAGAGACTTGTAAATGTAAAAATAAAAGGTGAAAGATATAGAGATGGGATTTGGATTGGTGAAAATTGTGAAATAAGTACTAAAGCAAATATAATATCACCTTCCTACATAGGGAACAATACAAAAATATATGCTGATGCTGAAATAGGACCATATACCATTTTGGGAAAAAATAATATAGTTTCTTCAGGGGCAACAATAAAGAGAAGTATAGCTTTTGATAACTGTTATATTGGGGATAATAGCCAAGTTAGAGGAGCAGTTTTATGTAAAAATGTACAATTGGAGTCAAAGAGTGCAATCTTTGAAGAAGCAACAATTGGGGATGATACATTAATAGAAACTAAAGCAATAATAAAACCAGGAGTTAAGATATGGCCAAATAAATTGATTGGAGCCAGTTCAGTAGTAAATTCCAATGTAATCTGGGGAGGAAAATTTTCCAAAGCCTTATTTGGAAAAAAAGGTATTAGTGGTGGAATAAATGTAGATATTACTCCAGAGTTTGTATCTAAATTAGGTTCTTCATATGGATCAATTTTAAAATCAGGGGCTAAGGTTGTAATAAGCTGTAGTGATGATGGTGCTGCTCAGATGTTTAAATATTCACTAGCTACAGGACTTCTTTCTATGGGGATTCAGGTTTATGATTTGAAAACGATGACTACGGCTATGGTAAGGCAGGCTATAATGCTTTTTGGAGTAAGTGGTGCAATTCATGTTGTAGTTGATAAAGATGATACTCAAAGAGTGAATATTTTATTCATGGATAGTTATGGAATTGACATTGATAAAGCTGTTGAACGAAATATAGAGAATAGCTTTATTAGAGAAGATTTTAGAAGAGTTAAAAATGATGAATTTAAAAAGATTATTCAGCTATCAGATACCGTTGAATATTATGTTAGAGACCTGGTAAATAAATTACAGGTTCATAATATAAGCTTTCAAAGATATAAAGTTGTACTTAGTTCAAGGAACACTTTAATAAAGTCAGTAATGCAGAATATTTTATCAGAACTTAAGGTAAATGTTAAGTTGCACAATGACTCAAAGGATTTAATAGGACTTAGTAAAGAGGTCTTAATGAGTGGTGCAAATCTAGGGGTTTATATTTCTGACGAAGGTAATTTTGCAGTTTTAGTTGATGAAAAAGGAAAGATAATTAAGGATGATGCATATGATGTTCTTAAAGCATTCATTATGTTAAAATCAACTAAACTTAAGACATTAGTGGTGCCAGTAACATCTTCAGACTCTATGGAAGGAATAGCTCATATGTGTGGAGTTAAATTCATAAGAACTAAAACTTCTCAAAAGAGTATCTTAGAAGAATATATAAATAATGAAAAAACTTTGAGCAGAAGAGTTATAATTAATTCTTATTTAATTACACTTGATGCTGTAGAAATAGTGATGCTTACTTTAAACCTAATGGCAAATTGCAATATAGCTCTTTCTGAAATAATATCAAGATTTCCTAAATATTATAAAAAAAAGCAAGAGGTTCTATGTCCGTGGAATATGAAAGGTAAGGTAATGAGAAATTTAATAGAGGAAAATTCTTCAGATTCAGTAGAACTTATCGAGGGCGTAAAGTTAAATTATGCAGATGCTTGGGCACTTATCCTTCCAGATGCAGAAGAGCCTGTATGTAGAGTTTATGCTGAAGCTAAAAACTCTGCTGATGTAGAAAAAATAAGTGATGAGTTAGCTAGAAAAATACAGGAGCTAGTTGGAATAGATATTGAAAGATAGAATAATATACGATTTTCTTTATTTAGCAATATTTTTATAAAATCAAGAAATAATATGTATTAAATAATACAGTGAACTTTAATGATGTTATCGTTGAGGTTCACTGTATTTAACGTAACTAGCAAAAGTCACTCATCTTCTATAAGTGGTGCTAGTTCACTATATAAGCTAAATTATAAGTAGTTTTGGAGAAAAAATAAATGTATAAATATGTGTTGATTTATAAACAGAATAGAACAAAAAAGAGTAACAATTAAAATGGTAAATTAATAATATTATAGTGTATATATTTAGTAAAATGTAAAAAATAACTATTTTTTTTATAAAATGCTCAAAAAACTATGTAAATATTTTAGAATTTATGTTATTATTATAGAAATAGGGTGATTAAATTCAAAAGGGGGATTTTATTGTGCAAATTAAAAAATATGTAGAAAATATATATAATGAAGTTTTACAGAGAAATTCAGGTGAAGCTGAATTTCATCAAGCTGTTAAAGAAGTTTTAGAATCTTTAGTACCAGTTTTAGAAAAACATCCGGAGTATATTGAAAATGGAATATTAGAAAGGCTAGTTGAACCAGAAAGACAATTTATATTCAGAGTTCCTTGGACAGATGATGATGGGAATGTAAGAGTAAACAGAGGCTTTAGAGTTCAATTTAATAATGCTATAGGTCCTTATAAGGGAGGACTTAGATTCCATCCAACGGTTAATTTAAGTATTATTAAGTTTTTAGGATTTGAGCAGATTTTTAAAAACTCTTTAACTGGACTTCCAATAGGTGGAGGTAAGGGAGGATCAGATTTTGATCCTAAAGGAAAATCTGATAGAGAAATAATGAGATTTTGTCAGAGCTTTATAACTGAACTTTGTAAATATATTGGTCAAGATATAGATGTACCTGCTGGAGATATAGGTGTAGGCGGAAGAGAAATCGGATATTTATATGGTCAATATAAGAGACTGAAAAGTTCTTATGAAGCTGGAGTTTTAACAGGAAAAGGATTAAACTATGGAGGAAGTCTTACTAGAACAGAAGCTACAGGATATGGTTTAGTTTATTTCGTTGATGAAATGCTTAAGGGAAAAGGTATGAGTTTTGAAGGGAAAACTGTAGTTGTGTCTGGATCTGGTAATGTGGCTATATATGCTATAGAAAAGGTACATCAATTAGGCGGTAAGGTTGTAGCATGCAGTGATTCAAATGGATATGTATATGATAAAAATGGAATTAATTTGGATACTGTAAAGAGAATAAAAGAAGTAGAAAGAAAAAGAATAAGCGAATATGTTAAGTATCATGAAGAAGCTGAATATTATGAAGGATGCAGAGGAATATGGACAATACCATGTGACATAGCTCTTCCAAGTGCTACTCAAAATGAAATAAATGAGGAAGAGGCTAAAATGCTAGTTAATAATGGAGTAATTGCAGTAGGAGAAGGAGCAAATATGCCTTCTACACTAGAAGCAGTTCATACTTTCTTAGAAAATGGAGTTCTTTTCGGACCTGCAAAAGCAGCTAATGCTGGTGGAGTTGCAGTATCTGCATTAGAAATGTCTCAAAATAGTATGAGATATTCTTGGAGCTTTGAAGAAGTTGATGAGAAGTTAAAGAATATAATGAAGAATATTTACCAAAACTCAGTAAAATGTGCTAAAGAATATGGATATGAAGATAATTATGTTGTAGGAGCTAATATTGCAGGTTTCTTAAAGGTTGCAGATGCAATGGTGGCACAAGGTATAGTATAATTCCATAGAAAATAAAAGAACAGTAGAAGTGTTTTTGAAAAAAAAATTCTGCTGTTCTTTTATTTTTAGAATATCTAGAGTTTGATTTATTTAGCAGCATTATTTAATTGACAAAGGGCATTTTTTTAATTTAAACTATATAGGATATATGGGTATATATTACGTATTTTAAATAGTTTAGAAGGAGAAGTTATATGAGTATATTAACGGTAAAAAATGTGAATCACGGTTTTGGCGACAGAGCAATATTTGAAGATGTATCCTTTAGACTTTTAAAAGGGGAACATGTTGGATTTATTGGGGCAAATGGAGAAGGGAAATCAACCTTCATGAATATAATTACAGGAAATTTAATGCCTGATGAAGGACAAATAATTTGGTCAAATAAGGTACGAGTTGGTTACATGGATCAACATGCAGTGTTAGAAAAGGGTAAAACTATACGAGATATATTGAGGGAAGCTTTTAAATATCTTTTTGATTTAGAAGAGGAAATGATAAAGATAACTGAAAAAATGGGAGAAGCATCTCCAGAAGAACTGGAAAAGCTATTGGAAGAAATGGGAGAAATTCAGGATTTATTAGAACATAATGATTTTTATATAATAGATTCTAAGATTGAGGAAATAGCAGGTGGTCTAGGACTTCGTGATATAGGATTAGATAGAGATGTTACTGAATTAAGTGGTGGACAGAGAACAAAAATTCTTCTTGCAAAGCTGCTACTTGAAAAGCCTGATATACTTCTTTTGGACGAGCCTACCAACTATTTAGATGAGGAGCACATAGAGTGGCTAAAAAAATATCTTCAGGATTATGAAAATGCTTTTATATTGATTTCACATGATATTCCATTTTTAAATAGTGTTATAAATCTTATTTATCATGTAGAAAATAAAAAATTGACAAGGTATGTAGGGGATTATGAGAATTTCAAAAGAATACATGAGGCAAATAAAAAGCAATTAGAAGCAGCTTATAAGAGACAGCAACAGGAAAAGGAAAAACTCGAAGATTTTATAGCTAGAAATAAAGCTAGAATTTCTACTACAGGTAGAGCAAAATCAAGACAAAAGAAATTGGATAAAATGGAAATGATAGAATTACCTGAAGAAAAGCCAAAACCGGAATTTAATTTTAAACCTGCAAGAACTTCAGGAAAATTAATATTTGAAACAACTGATCTTGTAATAGGATACGATGAGCCATTGTCTAAGCCTTTGAATTTAAAGATGGAAAGAGGGCAAAAAATAGCTTTAAGTGGTGCAAACGGACTTGGTAAGACAACTTTACTTAAAAGTTTAATGGGAGAAATAAAATCATTAAGTGGAAAAGTTGAGTTGGGTGATTATCAATATATTGGATATTTTGAACAGGAAACAAAAAAAGATAATTACAATTCATGTATAGAAGAGATGTGGAGTGAGTTCCCTTCATATACTCAATATGAAGTAAGGGCAGCTTTAGCTAAATGCGGACTTACAACAAAACATATTGAAAGCAAGGTTATGGTACTAAGTGGGGGAGAACAGGCTAAAGTAAGACTTTGCAAGTTAATTAATAAAGAAACCAATATATTGATTCTAGACGAGCCTACTAACCATTTAGATGTAGAGGCAAAGGAAGAACTTAAAAGAGCTCTTAAGGAATATAAGGGAAGCATTCTTTTAGTTTGTCATGAACCTGAATTCTATAAAGATGTAGTAACAGAAATTTGGAATTGCGAAGAATGGACTACTAAAATAGTATAACTAGTTCTGTGATGTGACTGGAGATTGCAGGCATCAGTGTATAAATATGTGTTAAATACTATGAAAAATATGTAGAAAAAAAGAATATAAATGATATAATTATTAGTAAAGAGTAAATCTTATTTAGGAGTTGATAAATATGACAGAAATAGGATATATAGATTCTATACAAGGAGAGTGTGCTTCAGTAGTTTTTCAAAGAAAATCAGCCTGTGGTGGAAATTGTGGAAGTTGTAAGGGTGGATGTGAAAGTGCATCACATGTCACTGAGATACAGAATACCATAGGAGCTAACAAAGGGGATAGAGTAAGGGTTTCTATTGAAGAAAAAACTTTTAATAAAATGGTTCTTTTAGTATATGTATTCCCTTTAGTTATGATGGTATTAGGAATAGGAATTGGAACTGTTGTTTTTAAAGGAGCAGGTTATGCAAATTACGAGATGTTCAGTTTTTTATTAGGTATGATGCTGCTTACTGTTTCATATTTGATTTTAAATGTTTTAAGTAGGAAAAATGAAAAAAATAAAAAACAACTTCTACGTATGGTAGAAATAATTAGAGATTAAATAAAAAATTCTGTGGTGAAATATCACAGAATTTTTTATTTTAAACTAATTAAAATATAATATTATACGTATTATAACAATTTATATCAAAATAATTGAAAGAGTATCTTCATAATGGTAATATAAATAAGTATGGTTTTATAATTAATTAGTCATATTAACAGCAGGATTAATTATACAAAAAAATTTATGTAAGGAGAAGTTTCAAATGATAGAATTTCAAAATGTATCATTAGAAGTTGGAGAACAAAATGAAAAGGTTAATATTGTAAAGGATATCAATTTAAAATTAGAAAATAACAAAATTTATGTTATTACAGGTCCTAATGGTGGTGGGAAATCATCATTATGCAAGCTTATGATGGGCATTTATAAACCTACATCTGGAAAAATTCTTTTGGATGAAGAAGATATTACTGAGTTAGGTATTACTGAGAGGGCAAAAAAGAAAATAGGATATGCTTTTCAACAGCCGCCTCATTTTAAAGGAATGACAGTTAAAGAATTATTAGAGCTTTCTAGCAAAGATAATAAAGAAAAAGTAGATACAACCGAGTTATTAGCAGATATGGGGCTTTGTACTAAAAATTATATAGATAGAGAAATTAATAGCAGCCTTTCAGGTGGAGAATTAAAAAGAATTGAAATTGCTTCTGTTTTGGCAAGAGATTTAAAACTTGCTATTTTTGATGAACCAGAGGCTGGAATTGACCTTTGGAGTTTTCAAAGACTTGTAGAAACTTTTAAAAATATGCATAGTAAGTATAAGTCAACTATTGTTATCATTTCACATCAAGAACGCATAATAGATATTGCAGATGAGGTTATAGTGTTATCTAATGGTTCCATTGAGAGAACTACAAGTAAGGAAGCGATTATTAGAGAGATAAAGGATCAAGCAGCTTGTGATTATTGCGAAACTTGTGAGGGGAGAATGTAAGAAATATGGTAAGTTCAGTTGAAGAAAGAATATTAAGTAAAATTGATGATATAGATGAACTATATAAAGGTGAACATAATATTAGAAGTAATGGCGAAGCTGTCAGCAGAAGTACTTCAAAGGATATAAGTATTACAAATAAGGAAGATAAAGCAGGTATAAATGTAGTAGTGCAGCCTAATACAAAGAATAGAAGTGTGCACGTTCCAGTAATAATTACAAATAAAAGCATTGTAGATACTGTTTATAATACTTTTGATATAGGTGAAAATTCAGATGTTATTATTGTGGCTGGATGCGGTATTCATAATTGCACTGCACAAAAGACTGAGCATGAAGGAATTCATGATATAATTATACGAAAAGGTTCAAAGGTTAAATACGTTGAAAAGCATTATGCTGAAGGTGAAGGCAAGGCTCAAAAGAATTTTCATACTAAGACTATTATTGATGTAGAAGAAGATGGTTCCCTTGAAATGGAATTAGTTCAAATTAAGGGTGTTGACGATAGTAAAAAAGATATGGAAGTAAATTTACATAAAAATGCACGATTGGTTATTACAGAAAGAATATTTACAGAGAATGAGCAAGAAGCAGCATCTAATGTAACTATCAATTTAGTTGGTGAAGATTCTTCTGCTCAAATTATATCTCGTACAGTAGCAAAGGATAAATCAAAACAAACTTTTTATTTTATGATGAATGGTAAAAACAAGAGTAGAGGACATATAGAATGTGATTCTATAATCATGAACAAGGCTGTTGTAACATCTATTCCAGCTCTTTCAGCTAGTTGTGAAGATGCAGAGCTTATTCATGAAGCAGCAATAGGTAAAATAGCTTCAGATCAGGTTATGAAGCTTATGTCATTAGGACTTACTGAAGAAGAGGCTCAAGAAACTATATTACAGGGATTTTTAAAGTAATTTTATATGAAAACCGCTCTAAAACCAAAGGGATTGACTTTTGTAAAAGTCAGTCCCTTTGGTTTTATTTAATTATATCAAATAGTGTATAATTAATGTGTTTTTATTTTAATAGTATTATTATATATATAAGTTGCAATAAATACTATTCATTATATTAAAACTTCGTTGAAGTTTTTTCATAAATTGATCATTGAGTAATGAATATTGATAATTGCAATATATATATTTAAAATACCTAGTGAAAAAATGCTTAAAGTAAAATTTTATTGGAAATAATAAAAAAGTACAATTAGCAATTAAATAATAAAAATATAAAAGGAGTAGATAGGATGAAGATTACTAAGGATATGACTATAGGTGAAATAGTAAGACAAGATATGTCCAAGGCAGAGGTTCTCATGGGCTTTGGTATGGGGTGTGTTGGTTGCCCATCAGCTCAAGGTGAAACACTTGAAGAAGCAGCTACGGTTCACGGGATAGATTTAAATGCTTTATTAGAAGAGTTAAATAAATAGAACTTTTGAATAGCAAATATTTTAATAAAAACCATATTTATTAATAACATCTATGTAAAATACATGGGTGTTATTTTTTTATTGCTCTATGTAATAGAATAAGTTTTTATTAAATATACATTATAGTAGTAAGCTTTAGGGGGTATACAATGGGAAACTTTAATTCAGAATATGAAAATTACTATAATACTATTGTTAACAAAAGAACTAACTCTAGTGGTTATTATAATAAAAATTTAGAAAAAAAAACAAATAAAAACAGAATAATAAAAAAAATAATTCAAGACTTATGTGGAGTTTTAGCTATGATTATTTTTGTGTTTATATGTAAATTAGTTGTTACTCCACAAACTGCTGCTGCATATAAGTACTGTAAAGAAGTAGTAAATACAAATTATGATTATAAACAAGTTATTCAGCAGGTTAAATATATAGAGGTAGATAACAGTAAAAATATTCAAGATAAAGTTGTGGATTTTATAGATAAAATTAAAAGTGAATTTACTGGTGAAGAAACAATAAAGAATAAAATAAAAGAGAAATTTTCTTTACCTGCTTATGGAGATGTAATGAAGAATACAGGCGAGGGAATAGATATTAAAACGATAGGAAGAAGTCAGGTTGCTGCAAGCTATGATGGAAAAGTAAAGGAATGCGGTGTAGATAAAAAAAAAGGAAGATACATTTTAATAGATCATGGAGCTGGTGTGGAAACCAGATATTCTAATCTGAAAGATATAATTGTAAAAAAAGAGGAAAAGGTAAAGAGAGGCCAAATTATAGCAATGGGACAAGATAATAATTCTCAAAGTACTGTACATTTTGAAATTTTATTTATGGGTCAAAATAAGAATTTAGAAAAAAATGTGGAAATGAAGAAATAAGATATGGAAAAACAAGGGCGTTTATTAATCAAGATTAGTAGATTATTTATTCCTTACATCATATTATTGTTAATAATTGGGTTTAGAGGTGAATTTTTAATTTCGTTTTTATTAGTGTTTTTTCATGAATTAGCACATTACTTGACCGCAAGAAAATTAGGGTTTAAAGGATTTGATATAGAAATTCTTCCTATTGGTACAGTATTAAAGCTAAAAGATTTAGATGATGCTGACCCTAAAGAGGATTTAATAATCTCTATAAGTGGACCTTTAACCAACTTAATTATGGCAGGTGTTTTTTATTTTATAAATAAAAAGTTTTCAAATCATTATTTAAATTTATTATACATGAGTAATTTGGCATTAGGAATTTTTAATTTAATACCGGCTTTTCCACTTGATGGAGGCAGAATATTGAGAGATATTTTAGCTTTTAAAACTTTTTATAAAAGAGCTAATAAAATTACAGTTAATATTAGCTTGATAATAGGTTTTTTAATAACAACTTTTTCGTTGAGTATATTGGAAGTGGGCAAAAAAAACTTGAGTATAGGAATTATTGGACTTTTTATTATGATGTCATCATATAAAGAAAAAGAAAGGATAGTTTATATAATTATGGGAGATATTATTAGAAAGAAATATAGATTTATAAAAAGAGGATATATCGAAAATAGAAATTTATCTATTTATTACAAAAAGACTCTATTGGAGGCTTTAAGTATACTTGATAAGAATAGGTATAATATTTTTGTAGTATTAAATGAAGAAATGAAAGTGATTAGTACTATATATGAGGAAGAACTTGTTGAAGCACTTAAATTATATGGGAATATTTCTTTAGAAGATTACCTAAAGGATTCAGATGAAGATAAAATAGATAAAATGGATAAGTGGGCGAAGCTTACTGTTGAAGAATGGAAAAATTGGCATGATGAAAGTATGAGGGAAGAATAAAATCAATTTTACATAAGATTAATTGATATTAAATATTATTTAATTTTTGCAGGTAATGTGTTAAAATGTATAAAACATGTAACCTAACTTAGGAGGAAGTTTAATGAACAAAATTTCAGATGATATACTATACAAGGTTGAAAAACCTGCTAGATATACAGGCGGAGAGTTAAATTGTTTTTATAAGGATAAAAACAATGTGGATATAAGATTTGCTTTTTGTTTTCCAGATGTTTATGAAGTTGGTATGTCTCATTTAGGATCTAAAATACTTTACCATACATTAAACCAAAGAGAAGATACTTACTGCGAAAGAGCTTATGCACCTTGGCCAGATATGGAAAAGCAAATGAGAAAAAATAATATACCTATGTATACTCTGGAAACCAAGGATTCTTTAAAAGAATTTGACTTTGTAACATTTACTCTTCAGTATGAGATGAGCTATACAAACATACTTAATATGCTGGATATGGCTGATATAACTATAAGGGCTTCAAAAAGAGGAGAAAAAGAACCAATTATTTTATGTGGAGGACCTTGTGCATATAATCCTGAACCGCTTTATGATATAGCAGATATTTTTGCTTTAGGGGAAGGGGAAGAACAGCTTGATCAGTTGATGGACCTGTATAAGGAGTGCAAGAAACAAGGAATAAGCAAAAAAGAATTTTTAAGAAAAGCTGTAAAAATAAGAGGTATATATGTTCCTAGTCTGTATGAAGTTACTTATAATGAGGATGGAACTATAAAAGAGTTTAATCCTAAATATGTAGATGTACCAAAAAAAGTTTCAAAGGCTGTAATTAAAGATTTTAATGAAGTTGAATTCCCAGATAAGCTACTAGTGCCTTATACTGAAATAGTTCATGATAGAGTTACTCTTGAAGCCTTTAGGGGATGTACAAGAGGATGTAGATTCTGTCAAGCTGGAATGATTTATAGACCTATTAGAGAAAAAACTACTGAAAAACTACTAGAACAAGCGGAGCAATTATTAAAAGCTACTGGATATGAAGAAGTTTCACTTGTATCATTAAGTATTTGTGATTATTCAGATATACAAAACTTGATTATGTCTTTAATACAAAAATACAAAGAAAAAAAGGTGGGAGTTTCACTTCCATCAATTAGAATAGACGCATTTTCAGTAGATTTAATAAAAGAGATTCAAAAGGTGAGAAAAACAGGACTGACTTTTGCTCCGGAAGCTGGAAGTCAAAGAATGAGAGATATAATAAATAAGGGCGTTACTGAACAAAATCTTTTAGATTCTGTAACCAGTGCTTTTAAGTCTGGATGGTCAACTATTAAGTTATATTTTATGATCGGTCTTCCTTATGAAAGAGATGAAGATGTTTTAGGTATAGCTGAGTTAGGAAAAAAAGTTGTGGAGCAGTATTACAGTGTACCTAAGGAGGAAAGAAAGAAAGGACTCAGAGTTACTTTAAGCACATCTATCTTTGTACCTAAACCTTTTACACCTTTTCAATGGGCTCCACAAGATAGAATGGAAGTTGTAAAAGAAAAGATTAAGTGTCTAAGAGGGGCAATAAAAAGTAAGCAAATTACATACAATTGGCACGAGTCTCCTGTAAGTTATATGGAGGCGATTTTAGCAAGAGGTGATAGAAAGCTTTGTGATGTTATAATTAAGGCTTTTGAAACGGGAGCAAAATTCGATGGATGGGCAGAACATTTTAGTTTTGAAACATGGCTAAAAGCTATGGAAGAATGCGGAGTAGACGGAGATTTTTATGCTTGTCGTGAAAGAAGCTACGATGAAGTCCTTCCTTGGGATTTTATAGATATTGGAGTATCAAAGGAATTCTTAATTAGAGAAAATGAAAAAGCTAAAAAAGAAGAACTTACGGTAGATTGCAGACAAGGGTGCAGAAATTGTGGAATAAATACAAATGAAGACTTTAAAGAGAGGACGTGTTTTGAAAATGCGATATTTAATAAAGTACACTAAGGAAGATAGTATAAAATATGTCTCTCATTTAGAGTTAATGAGAACTATACAAAGAATAATAAGGAGAGCTGAGCTTCCAGTTCAATATTCTCAAGGATTTAATCCACATATAATATTATCTATTGCTCAACCACTTTCAGTTGGAGTATATTCAAAAGGGGAATATATGGATTTACTTTTTAGAGAAGAGCTGGATGTTGATTGCATAAAAGAAAAGTTAAGTGAAAACTCACCTAAAGGAATAAGAATATTGGATGTAATAAAGGTTAGAGAGAAAATAGGAGATAAAAAAGCACCACAATCAATGGCAGCTATTGAAGCAGCAGAGTATAATCTTAAAATTAAGTGTATACATCCTGAAACAGTAGAAAAAGAATTAGAAGAGTTAATGAGTAATGAAGACTGGATTACTATAAAGAAAAGCAAAAAAGGGAGTAAAGAGGTTAATATAAAATCTCTGATTAAGAAATTTAGTTATAATTTAAATGATAATATTCTAGAAATAGATACCTTGGTTACTTGTGGAAGTAAAGACAATTTATCGGCTCAATTACTTGGTGAATTTATAAAGGCTAATATACAAGGAGTGAATAAAGAAGCTTTTATTGCTATAGAAAGACAAAACATGTTTGCCTATAAAGGAAAGAAACTTGTTCCGATTAATGAATACTTTTCAATAGTTAGTGACCAGTAACCCGAAAGAAAAAAAGATGACTAAATAATTTAAATTCAGTAAAAATAAACATAAAAAAGAGCAAAAACATAGAAAATTTCTATGTTCTTGCTCTTTTCATTATTTAAATTTAGGTTTTGCCTTAGCAAAACTTCATTTACTGGTTACTGGCTACTGCTTACTAGAATAAAATTGCTTCATAATTTTATTCTATAGTTATATTATATCTGATAATTTACTCAATAGTTTTACTTTATCCATGAATAGGGTATAATTAGTAATGTAAAAAATTTTGCAATATTTTTAAAGGGGTATATATTTAATGGGTTTTTATATTATAAAAGATTGGGAAATGAAATTCAGTCCTTATAGTTTACTGGCTATAGATTTTGAATTTATTACTACAAGAATTGTTCAAAATAAAGCAAAAAAATATTTTCAAGAAATTGTGGAAATTGGAGCAGTATTGAGTAAAGATGAGGATGAGACTCTAGAATTCCAAAGGATTATTAAACCAAGGCAATATATAAACTCTAAGGATAAGAATGTTCATAGAATTTATGCAGAACGTTTCACTAAAGAACAAATTGAAAATGGTGTAGATTTGGAAAAAGCGTTTTTAGAATTAAAAAAAATATATATTCCTAAAGAGACCATTTGGATATCTTGGGGAAAATCAGAATATGACATCTTAAGAACTGTATGCAAAAGTTATGAAATAGCAATACCTTTTTTGAAAGAAGATTATTTAGACTTATCTATAGAATTCAAAAAGTTTTATAATATTAATCAAAATTTAAGTTTAGATAAAGCATTAAATATATTAGGTATTCCTTCCTTAGATAGACATGAGGCATTACCTGATGCAAGAGTTTTAATGCAAACAGTTAAAACAATGCTTATGGATGGATATGAAATTGAGAAAATATATTGAAAAATGTATGTTATTTATTAGATGAGGTGAAGTATATTGGAAGAAATTTTTATAGAAAGACAGAAAAATATTTTAAGAATTGCTCTTAGAGAAAACAATACGCTTAAGGAATGCTTTATAGAAGAAGAAAGTATTGAACCATGCTCTGGTGAAATATATAAAGCTGTAGTTAAAAATATAGTACCAGGAATTAAATGTGCTTTTCTCGATATAGGATTTCAGAAAAATGCGTATATGTATCTTCATGAGAAATTTGGTAATGCACATTTGAAAAATGGAGATGAAGTATTGGTTGAAGTAATGCGAGAACCAATTTTAGAAAAAGGGGCTAAAGTTACTAGTCAAATAAGTGTTCCGGGTAGATACGTAGTTATTATAACATATAACAATTATATTAATTTCTCGAAAAAAATTGAAGATAATGATAATTTTACAGAGTATATAGTAGAAAATATAGTAAAGCCAAATGAAATAGGTGTTATGATTAGAACTAATGCCTTAAATGCTGAAATAGAAGATATAAATAAAGAAATAGAAGAGTTATATGAAATTTATAAAAGAATTAACAAAGAAGGAACTTATTCCATAAAGCCAAAACTTTTGTATAATGGTGGAGGAAGTCTTGGAAGAATATTAATAGATATATTAAGTGAAAATACAGAGAAAGTACTAGTAAATGAAAAAGAAGATTATGAATATATCAAAGAATTCATAAAAAATAAATCTGATTTAAATATAAGTGTAGAGTTATACTCTGAAAAACAAAATCTTTTTAGTTATTATAATATAGAAAAGGAAATCCTATCTTTAAGAAATAGTAAGGTAGTTCTTCCAAGTGGAGGAAATATTATTATAGAGAAAACGGAAGCAATGTATGTTATAGATGTTAATTCAGCTAAGAATACAAAGCAGAGCTCTATAGATAAAACTGCCTTGATTACAAACATAGAGGCAGCAGAAGAAATTGCAAGACAGATAATGATTAGGAATTTAAGCGGGATAATTGTAATTGATTTTATAGATATAAACAATATTGAAAATAAGAAAAAAATTATGTATGCATTAAAAGAAGGATTTAAAGATGATAAAAAGAAGACTATAATTTATCCTTTTACAAAACTTAATTTGGTGCAGATAGCAAGGAAAAGGAGAGGTAAATCTATATATGATTTTATAGAAGAAGATTGTACCCTGTGCAAAGGAAAAGGAAAAAGAATAAATCTTTCGTATTTAAATAGTTTAATAAGAAATGAAATTATTAAGATAAGCAGCAAGTATGATATTAATGATATATATATAGAATTAGATGGAATTTATGAAAAAGATATATTAGGAGATATTATAGAGTTTATAAGAGATATAGATGCTTTGGACAAGAAGATATATGTAAATTTTATGGAAAATTTAGAGTATTTCAAGGTTGAACCTTTGTTATTTAATAGTCAAATAAATAAATTTGAAAAGCTTAAGATATATGGTTAAATTTTTCTTTACAAATATAAATAGATGTGATAAAATGGCATTTGTAAACCGCGCGCATAAGGTTTTTCAAATCACGAAATTATTTTGTGTACCGAAGGCGGCGAGACTCTTATAAGGAGGTGTATTTTGATGTACGCTATAGTTAAGACTGGTGGAAAACAATACAGAGTTCAAGAAGGAGACGTTTTATTTGTTGAAAAGCTAGACGCTGAAGTTGATTCAAACGTTGAACTAAATGAAGTTCTTGCTGTAAACAAAGAAGGCGAATTAGTTGTTGGAGCTCCTGTAGTTGAAGGCGCTAAGGTTGTTGCTAAAGTAATTAAACAAGGAAAAGCTAAAAAAGTTATCGTGTTTAAATACAAGGCGAAGAAAGACTCAAGAAAGAAAAATGGACACAGACAACCTTATACTAAGTTACAAATAGAAAAGATAGAAGCTTAATTTTATGATTGATGTATTATTCAGATTTAAAAAAGGATATATTGTAGCATACGAATTAGAGGGTCATGCAGGGTTTGATGATATTGGAAATGATATTCTATGCAGTGCGGTATCATTTTTGTCACAGACTACTCTAAATGGACTTTCTGAAGTGTTAAAAGTAGATGTGCAATATGAATTTGATGATGATGGATACTTAAGTGTTAGCATAGAGAATGAAGAAGACGAGCATATCAACAAATGTCAGGTCTTACTACAAACTATGTTATTAGGAATAAAGAGTCTTATTAAAGACGGCTATGAAGATTACATACGTTTATTTGTTAAGGAGGTGTGAAGAATGATAAGAATAAACCTTCAAATGTTTGCCCACAAAAAAGGTCAAGGGGCATCTAAAAACGGTAGAGATTCTGAATCTAAAAGACTTGGAACTAAATGTGGAGATGGTCAATTTGTTCTTGCTGGAAATATCTTAGTAAGACAAAGAGGAACAAGAATACATCCAGGAACTAACGTTGGTAGAGGCGGAGACGATACACTTTTTGCTAAAATTGACGGTATAGTAAAATTCGAAAGAGTTGGAAGAAGTAAAAAGCAAGCTAGTGTTTACCCAGTAGTATTCGAAAATGTAGCTGAATAATTAAAGGCACCCAATAGGGTGCTTTTTTAAAACTCATTAATGGAGGCTTATAATGGAGGGGTTGAATAATTTTATAAATTATTTAAGAAAAGAAAGACATGATTTCATGAATGATATACAGGTTATTTATGGGTACATTCAGTTAGAAAGAAATAAGGAAGCAAAACAATATATACAGAAAATAGTTGAAAAGAACAGCTGCATAAGTAGAGTATATGCTTTGGGGAATGAGTATTTTGGATTTTTAATAGAAGAGAATTTAAAAAAGTTTTTGAATAAGGGAATTAAAGTAGAGTTACACATAGAAATAGATGGATTTTTAAAAACTACATTTCAAAAAGATTACAATAAAAAAAGAATTTTAGTAAATAATATATTTAATGAAGTAGAGAATTACAAATCTGATTTTGTTTATATATATATCTTTGAAGACGAATTAGGGGAAAGTTTATTTATAGCTAATAAGGAATCTTTAGTGGATGAATTGGATTGGATTGAAGAGTGGGAACAGATTTATTCAGAGGAGACATACATAAAAATACATAAATATAATTATGATAAGAATTTTGCTTATAGATTAACATTTACATAGATAAATGGCAATAACAATAAACTAACTAAGGTAGGGTGATAAGAATGTTTATAGATACAGCCAAAATATTTGTAAAGTCAGGAAATGGTGGTAATGGGTGTGTTTCTTTCAGAAGAGAAAAGTATACTCCATTAGGAGGACCAGACGGTGGAGATGGCGGTAGTGGTGGTACTGTTGTTTTGCAAGCGGACAGGAATTTAACGACCTTACTTGATTTTACATACAGTAAGAAATATTCTGCGGAAAATGGAAAAGATGGTACTGGGTCCAAGTGTTTTGGAAAAAAAGGTGAAGATTTAGTTATTAAAGTACCAATGGGAACTATGATTAAAGATGTGGAAAGTAATAAAATAATGGCTGATTTGGCTCATGATGGTGATACATATATAGTTGCCAAAGGAGGTAAAGGCGGAAAAGGAAACTATCATTTTGCAACTCCAACTAGGCAGGCACCAAATTTTGCAGAACCAGGAATGCCAGGAGAAGAAAGATGGATTTCTCTAGAAGTGAAATTATTAGCTGATGTAGGCTTGTTAGGATTTCCTAATGTAGGAAAATCAACTTTACTGTCAATGGTGTCAAAGGCAAAACCTAAAATAGCAAACTATCATTTTACAACTTTAAAACCAAATTTAGGGGTAATAAAGCCAGAAGGAGCGCCTGCATTTGTTATGGCTGATATACCAGGTATAATTGAAGGTGCCTCAGAGGGTGTTGGACTTGGACTTGACTTTTTGAGACATATAGAAAGAACTAGACTTTTAATACATGTTGTAGATATATCAGGAATTGAAGGTAGAGATCCAGTAGAGGATTTTATTAAGATTAATGAAGAGCTTAAGAACTACAATGTGAAGCTTTGGGATAGACCTCAAATTGTTGCTGCGAATAAAAGTGATGTATTATATGATGAAGAAGTTTTTGAAAGATTCAAGAAAGAAGTTAATAAAATGGGATATACACAGGTATTTAAGATATCAGCTGCAACAAGAGAAGGAGTAGATGATCTTATTAAAGAAGCTGCTAGAATGTTGAGTACAATACCTGTAAAAGATATGGAAATAGAAGAAGTAGACAGATATATACCTGAAGAAAAACGATTTACTTATAAGATAACTGTTGAAGATAATGTATATTCTATAGAAGGAAGCTTCGTAGATAGACTTCTTCAAAGTGTAAATGTATATGATCCAGATTCTTTAAGATACTTTCATAAAGTATTAAAGAACAAAGGTATTATGGATGAGCTTAGAGAGCTTGGTATCCAAGATGGAGATATTGTAAGACTTGACGATTTTGAATTTGAGTTTTTAATGTAGGAGGAAACATATGATAACAAGTAAACAAAGAAGTTATTTAAGAGGTCTAGCAAATACAATCGCCCCTATTTTTCAAGTAGGTAAAAATGGAGTTGAGGATACTTTTTTAAAACAAGTAGAAGATGCACTTAAGAAAAGAGAACTTATAAAAATAAAAGTACTAAATAACAGTGGTATTACGGCGCGAGAAGCTTCAGACATTATATGTGAAGAGATAAAATGCGAAGGAGTTCAAGCAATAGGAAATATTTTAGTTCTTTATAAAAGAGCAAAAAAGGCAAAAATAGAATTACCTAAATAATATATAATAAAAAATAGGAAGATGATTTTTCTTCCTATTTTTTATTATTGGGATTTTTAATATTATGTTTTATCAAAAATATAGTATAAACCATAAAGGGTATTATTATAAAGTTGACTAAGCTGATGTAATTATAATAAACTAAAAATTTTAAAAGCATGAAACTATTTTTAGATATTAAGAAAGAAAATAAAAAAGTTAAAATAGAAATAATGTATATGCTGTACTTATTTATTAAATCAAATTTTTTTAGTAGATTTATAAGTCCGTAGAAGGTTAAAATGTATTTTACAAACCATCCTCCTACAATCTGAAGCATTACAAAAAATTCTCCACTTTCTAAAAAACCAAAATAACTCACCAATTGAGTTTGAATTAATTTTGGATACCATATATTGATTGCTCGGTTAGCACCGAAAGTGGTTATTACTCCTGTCATTGATACTATTTCCATTTGAATTACTATTATTAGGGCTATGATGCTGTTCCTAATTAATTTACTTTTTTCTTTTTCATTTATATTTACTAAAAACGGCAAGAAAATAGTTATACCAGCATATCCTCCTAAGGACTTTAATGTAGCAATCCCAAAATTCAAATCTAATCCATTCTCTAATATTGGAAAAAGATATTTGCTTTCTTTATATTTAATAGTCATTATCCCTAAATTAATTCCTGCAAACATTATAAATATTATGCCTAATATGGTTATAACAATTATTGACCTTAGGCCCTTACCTACTGAGTATATTGCAATTACTATAAAGAATAAAAGGATATACCAAGGGGGACTATCTAAAAGCATATTTTGATGCACTGCACTGGATTCAATTGAGGCACATTCAATTAAAGTTAAGAATAAAGCAAAAATGAACAAAAATAAGCATATAGTACCTAATCTTTGACCTAATGTTGAACTATATATTTCAAATATATTATATGTATTAGTTTTTTTGCAAATCCATAATATATAGACAGTAAATAATAAAATTAGTAAAGAAGCTATTGAGACTGCTATCCAAGAATCTCTTCCACCATATTTCACGATTATATTTGGATAGGTTTTTAAGGCAACTATTGACGTTCCGAGAATTATAAAAATAAAATGACGAGCATTTAAATTGTTCATCTATTTCCCACCTTATAAAATATTATTCCATTAAATGAAAATTAATAATTTAATGGAAATATAAACAATAACTATTATGATATTATTTACAAAAAAGAGAATAGTATTCTTAAAAACTACAAAAAATAACTACACTTAAGGGTAACTATGAGGTGGTGATAATGTGAATGAACAATATGTTAAAAACTTAAAGGAAAAATTAAAAGACAGCTTCGATGTTAAATATAGAGAAATCGAATGTTCACAGGGAATAATATATGCTATATATATTGATAATTTGTGTGATTCAAAATTCATCAGTGAATATATAATAGAGCCTCTATTAAAAAGTCATAGAGTTAGAGATACTGAAAATGTAAAAAAAGAAGTGTTATGGGCTAATAATGTAGGAGAAGTAAATTCAGAAAATGAGGCAATAATGCATATCTTATCTGGAGATGTAATTTTGGTGTTCAACTTCCAAAAAACTATTCTTTATTGTGAAGCTAAAGGATTTGCTAAAAGACCTGTATTTATTCCACCTACAGAAGCTGTTATTAAGGGACCCAGAGAAGGATTTAATGAAGTTATTGTAGAGAATATAGCCTTGATAAGAAGAAAGATTAAAAATGAGAATCTTAAGTTCGAAAGCATGGATTTTGGTGAAAAGTCAAATACCACTGTGGTAATTTCCTATATTAAAGGAACAGCCTCACAAAAATTAGTTCAATATATAAAAAGCAAAATTAAAGATATAAACTCAGATTTCATATTAGATACAAACTATATTGAAGAAGAATTAAAAAACAATTACTCTGTTTTTGATACTATTGGATATACAGAAAAACCAGATATTGCAGCTTCTAAATTATTTGAAGGAAAAGTAATAGTTATGGTAGATGGTACACCTTCAGTTATTATAGCGCCTTTCTTTTTTATAGAAAATTTACAGGCGGCAGATGATTACTATTTAAATAAATATTTTACTAGTATTTCAAGATTTCAAAGATGGATTGGATTAATAACAGCAATTATTTTACCGGGGTTATATATAGCTTTGAGCACCTACCACTTTGCATTGCTTCCTACAGTTTTCGTAGTCAGGCTGGCTAATTCAAGAGTGGGTGTTCCTTTTCCAACCATAGTTGAGGTAGTAATTATGATATTATTTTTTCAATTATTAAGAGAAGCGGGAATAAGATTACCTCAGCCCACGGGGCAGGCATTAAGTATAGTAGGAGCATTAATTTTAGGAGAAGCAGCTATAGGAGCAGGACTTACTTCACAAACTACTATAGTTATTGTTGCTGTATCCGCTATTTCTACTTTTCTGGTACCAAATTTATATAAGGCTATAGTAGTTTGGAGTAATATAATATTATTATGTTCATCTTTATTAGGACTTCCAGGCTTCTATATGGGATTTTTTTTACTTTTATCTCATTTAGCTTCTTTGGAGAGCTGTGGATACCCTTACTTATTTCCTATTGGAACATTACAATCTTATAAATTAAAAGATGTATTCATAAGAAGCAGCCTTGATGAAATATCTAATACTATATTTGATAAGGATGAAAACAAATGAAGAAAATATGGAGTGGATTAGTTATTGCGATTGTAAACTGTATATTGATGACAGGATGCTTTAGTTATAAGGATATTAATAAAATTTTATTTGTTACTGCTGTACTTGTAGATATTGATAATGACAATAAACCTATAGTTTATTGTGAGGCTTTTAAAGCAAAAGGAGGTGATGAGAAAGGGGAGGGAGATAGAATCATTTTTAAAGGCAAAGGGAAAACATGCTTTGAAGCTGTAAGAGAAATAAGTTTAGGTTCTAGTTTTAAATTAAATTACACTCAAAATAAAGTTCTAATTTTTGGAAGTAGGGCAGCGGAGTATGGTTTAGACAATTTCATGGATTTTTTTGACAGGGATCAAGAGATGCTTATAAGACCTTTCATTGGTGTTTATGATGGAGAGTGTGAAATGTTATTACAAGCAGACTTAGATGAAGAAAAGTATTTGGGAGTATATGTTATGGAACTTATTAATAATGTAGGAGCATCTTCAAGGGCTATACAACTATCTTTAAATCAATATTTGAATCAAAGACTAGTAGGTGACAAGACTAGTATAGCACCATTAATAAAGCTGCAGAGTGGTGGAATGGGAAACAAGGTTGAAATAGATGGTGGAGCAATATTGAAAGAGGATAAAATGGTAGGTATTATAAGTAAACAAGAGGGACAGGGATTTAATTTTTTAATGAATTCTGTTAAATCTGGAACCTTAGAACCTAAGAATCCTGAAGCAGAAGATAAGTTTGTAACATTAGAGATTTTAAAAAGTAAGACTAAAACAGAAATAAAATATGAAGAAGACAAGATAAAATTAATTAAGAATATAAAGGTTAAGGCATCAGTAGGTGAGGTACAGGAAAAGCTTGTAATCAATGATAATACTTTAAAAGTATTAGAAATGACAAGTGAAGAGAATATTAAGAAAGCATGCAGAATAATTTTTAATCAATATAAAGATGATGGAATAGATATTTTTGATATAGAGGAAGAATTACACAGAAAATATCCTAAAGTAAAAAAGAATAATCCTATAAAGATAACTGAGTTAATTGTGAATGCAGATGTTGAAATTACACATTCTGGTGATACATTGAATTTTATTAAGTAAATCAGGTAAGAAGTTTGATATAGAAACTTCTTGCCTTTAATTTTTATTTTTTTATGATATACTTTTTAAGGTAGGAAACAATAATATACTGCTAGAAGAGGAATGATTTTAAATGAAGAGAAAAGGCATATTTGGAGGAACCTTTGACCCAATCCATAATGGACATCTTCATATAGCATATGAGGCATTATATAAATTAGGTCTGGATAAGGTTATATTTATTCCGTCGGGGAATCCTCCACATAAAACTGATAAAATTGTAACTGATGCTCAGTTAAGATTTACATTAGTTAAAGAAACTATAAAAAATGAAAAAAAATTTGAAGTTAGTGATTATGAAATCAAAAAGAAAAATTTAAGTTATACATATGAAACTTTAAAATTCTTCAATTTTCTGCAACCTAAAACTGAATGGTATTTTATAACAGGAGTAGATTGTCTGATGCAGATAGATACTTGGAAAAATGTTGATCAGATTTTAAGTCAGTGCAAATTTGTAGTGTTTAATAGACCAGGATATAGTAAACAAGATATACAAAATCAAAAAAAGAAAATTGAAGAGAAATATGATAAACAAATAATATTTCTTGATATACCTATCTTAGAAATTTCATCTACTCAAATAAGAGAAAAAATAAAAAAAGGAGAGAGTATAGGCTATTTGATTCCGGAAAAGGCAAAGTATCTTTTAAATGAAATGGAACTTTATAAATAATTTATATTAAGAGGGGGAGCATTATAACATGTGGTCGGAAGAAAAGATTATTGAATATTTAAAAGAAAACTTAAATATGAAAAGATTTAAGCATAGCTTAAGTGTTAGAGATACAGCAGTAAAATTAGCAGAAATTTATGGAGCGGATATAGAAAAAGCAAGAATGGCAGGCATAGTACACGATTGTGCTAAATACATGGAAAATGACAAAATGGTAAATATTGCAGAAAAATATGGGTATAATATAAATGAGATTTGTATAAAAACTCCAAGTCTGCTGCATGGAGCTGCGGGAGCTTATGTAGCAAAAAACATAATGGGAATAGAGGACAAAGATATATTGAATTCTATAGCTTATCATACTACTGGAAGAAAAAATATGAGTCTTCTTGAGAAGATAATTTATATGGCAGACTATATTGAGCCTTTGAGATCTTTCCCAGGAGTTGAAGAAGTAAGAAAATTGACATATGAAGATATAGATAAGGCTTTAATTGTATCTCTTGAAAATACAATGCAATATATAATTAAAAATGGTCAGTTATTGCATTGCGATACAGTGGAAGCAAGAAATCATATGGTATGTTTAAAATATATGGAGGATATATGAGCAAAAAAAAGAGAAGTTCAGTGTTGAAAATTATATTATTCATTATAACTTTAACTATATGCATAGGAGTTGCTGGAGGTACGTATATTTACCAGAGTCTTTCTAAATTGAGTGAGAATTCACAGGTAAAAGATAATGTAATAAATACAGAAGAAGGTATAGTTATTGAAAAGAATAAGAATGATTCAATAAACATCTTAGCTTTAGGTGTAGATATTGGTGATCCAACATCTAACAGTAAAAATGACCCAAAACGTACAGATACAATGATTCTTATCCACTATAATCCTGTTAATGAGTTTATAAATTTAATTTCTATACCAAGAGATACTTTAATAAGAATAAATAAAAAAGATTCTAAAATTAATGCTGCACATGCTTTGGGGGGAGTCGCCTATGCTATAGATGCTGTAGAAAAACTTCTTGATGTAGAAATAGATTATTATGGAAAGATAAACTATGAAGGTTTTAGAAAGATTATAGATTCTATTGGAGGAGTTGATATGAAAATAAGCAGGAGTATGAATTACGATGATGATTCTCAAAATTTACATATTCACTTCAAAAAAGGAGAAAAGGTACATTTAGATGGGAAAAAGGCTGAACAATTTTTTAGATGGAGAAAAAATAATAATGGTACTGGTTTGGCAGAAGGAGATCTTGGCAGAATTGAAAATCAACATATGTTTATAGAAACGGTTATTGAAAAGCTAAAAAGCCCTAAAATAATACCTAGAATACCTGCAATTTTTATGACGGTTCCTAAATATTGTGAAACAAATATGTCTGCTGAGGATATAATTAAATATGGCTGCGATTTCATTAGAGCCGATGAAGTTAAAATGCAGACTCTAAAGGGAGATGCACAATATATTAATGGTATTTCATATTTCCTTTATGACAAAAGTTTTAATAAAGAAATCTTAGATGTACTTCATGATACAAAAGTAGTTAAACAAGGGATAGATATTGATAAAAATACCATAAAAATTAAAGTTTTGAATTGTACAAACGAAAATGGGTTAGCTGCCGAGTATAGAAAATATTTAAATAAAAAAGGCTACACTAATATTACTATAGGTAATGGAAAAGGTAGTGATATTACAAAAATTTATTTCAAAGGATTGAATGAGCCAGAGATAGAATATATAAAAGAAGACTTAAATATAAAAAAAACAGGAATAATTGATGACAATAGTATAAAATTTGATATAATAGTTATGTTAGGAAAAAATCATGAGAATATTCAATAGAAGACGAGGAGGAAAAAATATGGAAAAACAAATTATTAGTACAGTAGATGCACCAGCAGCAATAGGTCCATATTCACAAGCTGTTAAAGTAGGAAATTTATTATTTACTTCAGGTCAAATCCCATTAGATCCACAAACTGGTGAATTAATTAATGATAGTATAGAAAATGCATCTGAAAGAGTAATGCAAAATTTAAAAGCTATTTTAGAAGAAGCAGGAACTAGTTTTGAAAAGGTTGTAAAAACGACTGTACTTTTAAGTGACATAAATGATTTTGGTAAAGTAAATGAAGTATATGGAAAATATTTTAGCTCAGAACAACCAGCAAGATCTTGTTTTCAAGTTGGAAAACTTCCCAAAGATGCACTACTAGAAGTTGAGGTAATAGCAGTAGTTGAATAGTGAAAATATCGGATTGAAATTTCTAGTTAAAAAAGAGGAAGATGGTTTAAAGCTTAATGAATATCTTAGAAGTGTAGCAAAGTTTTCTAGCAGATTTACTCAAAAGGTTGTTAGAGGCGGAGGAGTTAAAGTTAACGGTACTAATGCAACTCTATTTTCAAAATTAAAAAGTGGAGATGTAATAGAAGTACAAATAGAAAAAGAAGAGGAACAAGATATTATTCCTGAAAAAATGCCTTTAGACATAATATATGAAGATTCTGATATATTAGTAATTAATAAGCCAAAAGGAATGATTGTACATCCAACTAGAAGCTGCATTAATGGTACATTAGCTAATGGAATCTTGTATTATTTAAGAGAAAAAGGTGAAAAGAGTATTGTTAGACTGGTAAGCAGGTTAGACATGGACACTTCAGGGCTTATTCTTGTTGCAAAAAATGCTTTTAGTCATATGTCTTTGGCAAGAGATATGAATAGAAAAGAATTTCAAAAAACTTATTTAGCTATAGTTCATGGAAACCTTTCAGAAAAAAATGGGACTATAGATAGACATATATATAAAGTTGATGATGGAAGCTTAAAACGAATTGTTGATCAAAGAGGTCAGAAAAGTATTACCCACTTTGAAGTAGTAGAAAGTTTTAAAGAGGCTGACTTAGTAAAGCTTGTTCTTGAAACAGGACGTACTCATCAGATAAGAGTTCACTTAAGTAGCTTAGGTAATCCCATAGTTGGAGATTCTCTTTATGGTAAGAATGAAGAAGATTACATAGACAGGCAAGCGTTACATGCATGTGGATTGCAAATCCCACATCCAAGAACTGGTGAAATACTTAAATTTCAATGTGATTTACCAGCGGATATGGTTAAGCTTCTAAGTAAGCTAAAATAAAATATATTAAAAAATAAAAGGTCAGATTACAATTATTAGAGTGTAATCTGACCTTAATTTAGTTTAGTTTCTTGAATTATTATACATATTAATATTATTCTTATATTTTTTTCTCTTTCTATCTCTTCTCTTTTTTCTGATTCTTAAAAGAGTTACAACAATCAATAAAGCTCCACCACAATATTTCAAGGTTTTTAAAATGTTTGAATATTTATTTCCAAAGGATATAAGAGAATGTTTTGAAGAATAATCTATCCCACTAGCAATATTTAAAGTACCGATATCTTCGTTGTTATATGTTACAACAGCAGTTAGAATATTGTCACCTCTTTTAAAAGATTTTTTACTTAAGTCCTTATTATTTATTTTAAAAGTAGGAATTTCCGTAGAATCCTTACTTTTTACGTAGTAAAAATTTTCAGCACTTAAAATAGGAATTTTAGAAGTTTCATCAATAGCATAATCTCCCAAGGAATCCCCCTCTAAGTGAAAAGATTCTAGAGAAAAGTTATCGAATCCATAGTCAAACAATTTTCTAACATCCGACCAGTATGTATGCTCACTATCGTGAAGAAGTACTGCTATAAGTCTTTGACCATTTCTTGAAGCCGTAGCTACATAAGAGTGCTTAGATTGTATGGTATAACCTGTTTTTCCACCTTCACAACCCTCATAATAATATGAGGAGTTTTTTTGAATTAACCTATTTTTATTCCCAATATAGCGTTTTTCTTTACTCTTATTTGTTGGTGGTATGTAATACATTGGGGTAGTTGAAATTTCTTTATACTCAGGATGTTTAATTAATTCCTTTAGTATTAAAGCTAAATCTAAAGCGCTTGTTCTATGATTATCATCATATAACCCATGAGGATTAACAAAATTTGTGTTTTTGCAACCTAGTTCTTTTGCACGTTTATTCATAAGTTTTGCAAATTCTTCTGTAGAACCTGATATGTGTTCTGCCAGGGCTTCGGCAGAATCGTTAGCTGATTGTAAAAGCAGGCTGTACATCAAATCTTTTATCGTTAATTTTTCATCTTCAAATATATATATTTTACTTCCCTCGGTAAAAGGAGGTTTTTTTCCTACTGTTACAATATCGCCTAATTTACAATTTTCAAGTGTTAAAAGAGCCGTCATAATTTTGGTGGTTGAGGCTGGTGGATATATAGTATTTTCATTTTTAGAATATAAAATATCACCTGTAGTTGCATCCATTAAAACTACACCATCAGCAGAAACTTTAGGGGGTGAGCTGCTAGCTTGTGCACTATTTGATATAAATGAAACAGATAATAAAAATGTCATAAAGCATATTAATATTTTACGCATCAGTTACCTCCTAGATTTTATAACAATAGTATATCAGAAAACTTTAAGTATATCAAAGTTGGTGTTAAAATTGTATAATATTTACAAAAAAATGAGTCGTTTCAGAAAGGTATTGATATATAATTTTCATAAAAAGCTATTAATTAAGGAATAAATGTCAATAATTAATGTAATCAATATAATTAATGGAGGAATAATGATGGATAAAAAAGAAAAATTAATTGGTTCCATAGTTATGGTTACGGGATGTTTAATATTCTTATTAGTAGGTTATTTTTCTTCTAAACCTGAAGCGTATAATACAGATGTTGTTTTTAAAAACCAAACTGCAGAAAAAAAGAAGCAGGAAGTTATTGTAGATAATTCTCAGAATTCAAATACAAAACCAACAGAAATCACTTCAAATGATTATAAGACAATTGTTGTTGAAATTAAAGGTCAAGTTAAAAATCCTAATGTATATGTAATGAAATTTGGAAGCAGGGTTTATGAACTAATTCAAAAGGCTGGAGGATATACTGTCAAGGCAGATACTTTTTCAGTAAACGGCTCTATGAAGCTAAAGGATGAAGATTGTATTATGGTATATAGCAAGGAGGAAATTAAAAATTCCAGAATGCCTAATCAATTGAATAGAATAAATTCAACTACTGGAGAAGAAGAGAGAGGAAAAATAAATTTAAATACGGCTACAAAGGAAGAGTTAAAAACACTTCCTGGAATAGGAGAAGTAACTGCCCAGAAGATAATAGATTATAGAGAGCAAAATGGTGGATTCTCATCAGTTGAAGATTTAAAGAAGATAAGTAGAATTGGAGAAAAAACTATTGAGAAATTTAAAGATAAAATTGAAGTAAGATAGTATTTATAGTAACCAGTTGGTAGGTACTGGTTACTATTTAGGTCTTTTGTTTTTACCTATTTCAGGAATTGGCTTTCTAAAGAACATATTAGAAAAAGCCTTTTTGTCAAAGGGGAATAAGGGCCATAAATATGATTGATTTCCGAAGGCTTTTGTTGTGAAAATCACAGTTGATATAATTATTATACCTATAATAAAACCAATATTTCTAAACATTCCTGTTAAAAGTAAAAGAAATAGCCTAAAAATTCGAATTGCCATACCAAATTCAACACTAGGTGTTGCAAAGGTACTCATGCCTGCAATTGCCATATATAAAATGGTTTCTGGAACAAACCATCCCACTTTTACAGCCAAATCTCCTAATAGTAGTCCACCAATAATACCAATAGAGGTTGATAAAGCATTAGGTGTGTGAATAGAGGCAATACGAAGAAAATCAATACCAAATTCTAATATTATAAATTGTATAAAAATAGGAATCGATGCTGTTTCCTTAGGTCCAATAAATTGTAGCCATGCAGGTAAAAAATCTTGATTATAAACCAAAAGAAGCCATAAGGGGGTAATTAATAAAGAAGAAAATATGGCTAAAAATCTAATCCATCTTAAATATGTTCCAACCATTGGATTTTGATAGTAATCCTCTGCATGCTGTGAAAAATGGAATATGGTAACAGGCAGGAGCATTACGCTGGGAGAAGTATCAACAATAATTGCAATATGTCCTTCCAGAAGGTGAGCTGCAACTACGTCAGGTCTCTCAGTAAACCTTGCTTGAGGCAATGGATTATACCATTTCTTTTTGATTAATAATTCTTCAAGTGTTTTCTCTGCCATTATTAGTGCATTTACATCTATTTCTTCCAGTTTCTTTTTTAATTCGCCTAAAAGTTTGTGATCTACTACATTATCTATATAACCTATTGCTACATCGGTTCTTGATTGTTTGCCTACATTTGTAAGTTCAAAAATCAATTTTGGATCTCTAAGTCGTCTTCTGATTAATGCTGTATTAAAAACAATGGTTTCTACAAGTCCATCTCTAGAACCTCTTGTGACTTTTTCTAAGTCTGGTTCTTGTGGACCTCGTACAGGATATTCTCTAGCATCTATAATGATACCTTTGTTTTCGCCATCTATAAAAAGTGCAATAGCTCCAGAAAGTACTGATGTTTCCATAGCTTCAAAAGTATCAAATTGGTCAACTTCTATATATGCAATATGGTTTTGTATAAGCTTTTGCAGGGTATCCGCAGAAAGATTTTCTTTTTTTACGTTTTGTAATTCTTCAAGTATAAAAAGCATGATTTGATCTTTGGCAAATCCATCAATGAGGACTAAATAGGCGTTTAAATCGCCTATGTTCCAATCTCTACCTATTATATCAAAGCTTTGTTCAATAGCTAATCTTTCTTTTAATATCCGCTTATTTTCATCTAAGTTTTTTGCTAGATTCACTAATTTAACCTCCCTTCAATGCTAGTGTATCCCAAATTAATATTTTTATTTGTTAAAAAATGATCTGAAAAACATAATTTCTAGGTCATTAAAAAATCTCATTGCTAAAGTATTTTACTATTAATTTAGCTAATTTTTAAAATATATAGTAACTGTTTTGACATAATCTTTTTATGCTTATTACATTAGAGTGTAATTAATAAATTGTTAAAATACATATATTGAATTATATGGTATAATAGTATTTTAAAGATAAGGATGATAAATTGTGTAAAATTAGGCAAATATAAAAAAGACTTGATTTAAAAACGAAAATGTATAAATACAATATGAAAAAATTTCTTAAATTAGTGGAGGATGAAAAAATGAATGAAAAATGTAAAGAATTAGTTCAAACATTAGTAATATTTTTATGCGTAATTTGCATTAATATATTTGTTATAGGAGCGGTTAGAGTTGAAGGAAAATCTATGTATCCTACATTAAATAATAAGGTGGATAATGATAGAATGCTAGTAGAAAAGATAAGTAATTATACAAAATCATATAGACGAGGAGAAATAATAATATTTAAGCCTTATGAAGAAAATAAAGATATTTATGTGAAAAGAATTATAGGAGTACCAAATGATATTGTAGAAATTTCTAATGGAAAAGTCTATGTAAATGGAGATGAATTAAAAGAAAACTATTTAAAAGCTGGTATTGAAACATACCCAGAAATCAAGGTTACAGTTCCTGAAAACCAAGTTTTTGTTTTAGGAGATAATAGAGGTAACAGTGTAGATAGTAGAAAAATAGGAACAATTTCAATGGACAATATTAAAGGACATGCTTTGTATAGATTCAATATTTTAGAGTTTTCAGCAAGTAAATTAGAGTAGTACAATAAATTTAAGTGAGTCTTAATATTTAGTTAACAGTGTACCATAAGGCGTTAATGATGCGTATAATATATCAAACTTTATTCTATAAAGAGGTAATATATTTTGAATCTAGAATCAACTATGTTTGAATTAATTATTGAGTCTGTTCTGGTAGATGTGGTAGTTGAGTTTGTGAAAGTTATATTTAATGCATATTTTAAAACAAAAAATATAAAATATAAAAATGTCGTTCTAAGAAGTATTAGTATAGGAATAGGAATTTTACTGAGTATTGCATATGGATGGGATTTCCCAGCTAGGTTAGGTTTAACTAGTAGAATATCTTATATAGGTCAAATTATAACGGGAATGTTAATATCGCGAGGTTCTAATTCTATTCATGATATTTTGAAAAAGATAGGCGTAAATACTAAGATTTAGTGTAAAAACATGAAGTAGTATAATACATTATATATTATACTGCTTCATGTTTTTATGTAGTGATTTGTTTATATTACTTTACCATTCATTTAAAAATCTATACAAAGCAGGATATACATTTAAGGACTTCATTAAGTTAATATATTGATCCATAGCGCTTTGGTCTTCGTCCTTTACTTTTATGGCTCTAATCATAAGATTTTTAGGAGTCTCCAGTGGAGAGATATATTCTACTACCGAAACATCATAGCCCTTTGCTTCAAGCATAGTAGCACGCATACCATCTGTCAGTACGTCAGCCATTCTAGCTTTTAAAATTCCATGTTTAGTTATGCTTTTAAAAGGCTCATAAGAGTATTGATTTAAAAGTTCTCTATGACAGCAAGGAACTGCAATAATAACATCTGCATTTACTTTTATACCTAGAGCAAGAGCCATATCAGTAGCAGTATCACAGGCATGAAGAGATAAAACAATGTTTATTTTTTTATCAGGCACATAATCTTTTATATCTATTGCGTGGAATTCCATATTTCTATATCCCAGATTATTTGCCATTTTTTTAGAACTTTCAATAACATTTTGAGAATAATCAAGACCAATAAAATGACATTTAATTTTTTTTACTTCTGTCAAATAATAGTTAAGAACAAAGGACAGATAAGATTTTCCGCAGCCACAGTCAAGTAGAGTTATAGTACCATCGGTAGAAAGTTTATTAAATATTCCATCTAAAAGTTCCACATAATGATCTATTTGATTGTATTTTCTTATTTTATCATTCTTTATTTTCCCGTCTTTAGTCATTATATTAATTTCTTTAAGAAGGTTATCTGCCTTACCTATTTTAACATAATAATCTCTATTCAATATAGTAGAGGTTCCATCAGTGTGGTGACAGCCTAAATTAGAGTTGCTGATATTTTCTTTAATTTTATTGGTATTATCAGTTTCTTTCATTTCAATATTTTTCATAGTTACAGCTTTATTATCAGCAGAAATTAAAATATCAGTGCCTCTTTCACAATATATAAATTGCAATGAGTCATACTTTTCAGCATCTTTGCATATTTTTTCAAACATATTTTTTATGCTTAAAGTTTCAGTAACACCATTAAAGTTATATTTTATCTTTCCATCATCATAAATACCATGACCGTTAAATTCTTTAATTCCTGTTTTGAAGCTTATAGAAACACTTTTTAAAATAGAATAATTTTCTGAAAATCTGTTTTCTAAACCCATAAAAAATAGTTTTAATTTAGTTAAATTTTGTTTATTCATATGTATGTTTTATTCCTCCGTCTTTTCATATTAATATGATTATAACAAAACAGTTCAATAAAATTCAATTCTATATAAACCATAATATATATTACAATTATTACTACCATTGTTCAATGATCAATCAATAAGAAAATTTCGATGAAATTATTTATTGAAACTTATANTTAATATAAACCTATATAAAAATCCAAAATAATAGAAAAAAGAATTTATGTGAGGATTTTATATGGAAACTATAGTGCTAAAAGATATTAATGGTTATGATGAAGATATTAAAATTTTAAAAGAAGCATTAAAGAAAACTGAAAATATAAGAGTGCATAAAAGATACTCAATATTATTACTTCATTTTCAAGGATTTACAAATAAAAAAATAGCTGAAATGCAGGGCTTAGAGCCCCATGCCGTAGGCAATTATATTAGAGATTACAAGCTGAATGGATTAGCAGGATTGGAAATGAGATATAGTACTGGTGCTCCTAAAAAACTTAGTGAAGAGCAAGAAACTAAAATGATTGAAGTTATTACAAATAACACTCCTGACGAAGTCGGCTTTGAAGGACGAAAAAACTGGACTATAGAAATAATAAGACAATGGGTTATTAATGAATTTACGGTTAAAATCAGTCATAGTGGAATGGCTAAAATTCTACATAGGCTAAATTTAAGCTATACAAGACCCACCTATGTATTGGCAAAAGCAGATAAATCAAAGCAAGAAAAGTTTAAAGAAGATTTTGAAGTTCTAAAAAAAACTCCTTAATGGGAATATAGATAATATTCTATTTGAAGATGAATCTATGATTAGGGATTATCAAGCTATTCAAAAGACATGGTTTTTGAAAGGAAAGCAGAAGAAAATACCTACCTACGGCAAAAATGCAGGTGTAAAGCTGATAGGAATATTAGATTATGAAACAGGAACTGTTTATTGCGAAGAACATGAACGATATGATGCAACAGTATTCCTTGAATTCTTAAAAGCTACGCTAAATCGGTATCCTGATGGGAAAATAGTGATGATTCTAGATAATGCTAGAATTCATCATGCAAAAATGGTACAACCCTTCTTGGAAGAAATGAAGAACAGATTAGAATTAATGTTTTTGCCACCATATAGCCCAGAGCTGAATTTAATAGAGGGGTTATGGGGATGGCTAAAATCATCTGTAATTAATAATGTATTTTTCCAAACACTATCTCAAGTAAGAAGGACTATACAGAAATTTATTAAGCATATAAATAAAGTTCCTACACAAACAGTAGATAGGCTATGTGTAAGAATGTAGGAACTTTAATAGAACTTATATACTATAAAATATTTTGTTTATTTAAGATAAGTTAAAGAATTATGTTTTTTAAACTTAGTAAAACTTAGTCAAATTTAGTCAAATGCATATCTTACATCTTTCGACATCGAAGAAGTTAAAACTGTTAAATGAAAATTATTTAATTTATTGAAAAATATAACAAATAATTTCTCACGCAAGCGTTGTAAAAAGTAATTATTACTATAATATAGACTTTTGGAAATTGTCAATTCTGCAGAATACATTTTATAATTAATTTTTATTATAATCTTTTAAAATGTTAAAAAATGTAATTAGAAAATGGAAAAGCATGAACTAAATTATAAAATGGATTTAAAAATAATATAATTGTAATTACATGAAAAAATTTACTGTAAAATATTGAAGTTATATACATGTTTATGATAAAATAATAAAAAGTTTAGCATGTAGAAATAATATGAATATATTAAAAAATATGTAATGAATTTATACTTATATTAACTAAATTAGAATAAATTTAATAAATTTTGAAAATATATAAAGAATAAAGATTAAGCTAAAATTTGAATTATAAATTTCAATTACATCAATATGGTAAAAAAAATAATTATTTACTTAAATTAGATAAAAGATTAATACAAGTATACAATAATTATTACAATATATATTAAAAAAATGAGGGGGGTAAAAATGGAGACCATTTATCAAACAAATAGAAGTATACTTTTTGAAGAAATTAATCCAGAAAAACTTGATCTTATTACAATTGTAGGAGATGTGAAAGGAATCGACAGCTTAAGTGATGAGAAAATTAAAGAAATTAATGAATATCTTCTCATAAAAAGTTTTGATGAATTTTTAGAAAAGTTTTCTCCAAGTGTATACTCATTCTATAATACTACTAATCAAAAAGTTGTTTATACACTAAAAAAACCAGAAAATATTTCAGAAGACTGTATTTCTGAAATTAAACTTGATAAAAACAATGATTTTTTAAAAATGTTGTTTACTCTTATAGATACAAAGAGGAGTCAAGGTATAAAAAATGTTGATTTTAAATTTGAAAAAGTTTTGGATATGATATCTCCTAAAAAAGTAATAGAAGATATAAAGCAGGTGAGAAAGGAAATTCATTATTTATACAATAAATATGAAGAATTGGATGAAGAAGATCCAAAAAAATTGGAACTTGGTGATAAACTGAATTATAAATTTGAAGAAGCAAGTAAAAATTATAACAATGTTATGGCTATGCTGCCGTTAGCAATAGATGACATTAAAACAAGACTTTTACTGGGAAAAACTCAGGAAGACAATGAAACTGCAGATATTCAAATAGGTATGTTAACAATGGGAGACAATGGTGAATTGAAAATAATAGAAGCTCCTAAAACTGACAGCAGTGAACTTATGGTAATGGATGAAGATAAAAATAATAGTCTTGTTGGTGTATTTGAAGATGATTATAATGCTATTACAGAAAATGCTTCTGATTATGTACAAGACCTTGTAGTAAGAACATTTTGTCCTTTGCCAACAGTACAAACAGAAATAGACATAGAAAGAGAAGTGGAAAATTATAATACTTATCTTGAATTTTATAAGACTGCAAAAGATGATTTCGTAAAAACTGCTAAGCCTTTAGTGGAAAAAATACTAGGTGTAAAAATGTTTTTTGACCAATATAACACTAAAAATAAAGGAATGCAGCCAACACTTATTGTTACTAACAATAAACTTGATATGACAGTAAAAAACAATAATATGCCTAGATTAGAAACATATTTGAATACGGTAAATGCAAAAAATGATTTTGCTGATACAATATGGTTTGCTATAGCGCCTGCTATAGAAATGGAATCTGTAAAAAAAGTAAATAATATAAGAGAAAGATTCAAAGGAAATAAAAAGACTATACAAAAAGAAGGTAATACAATTGAATCATTGACTTTACTGCTTGAAGCATTGAGAAAATACAAAGTACAGTTGTTTTTCAATTTTCAAGCTAATGAAGAAACTACATTTGATAATATGGCTATAGCTGGAGTTGATAAATACATAGATAAATGTGAGTTGTTAACTGGTCAAGATTATAGTGAATTTGCTATACCTTGTATGCCTAATTTTACCATCATACCTAAAGATAAATCAGGTGTATTGATAGATAGTAAAATGATGCATACAGAAGAAGGTGTAAAGCTGTCACAGGAAAAAGAAGATATGTTGAAGTTATGGATAGAAGGTGTATATGTAGATGCTGCTTATGTAGCTGCTGGAATTGTGACAGCTTATCAATGTCCAGAATATTTAAAAGAATCTTTCAAAAATGTAAGTAGAAATTATCCTGGAATAAGATTTGATATAGAGTCAGGCGAAAACAATCTAAAAGTAATTACAACTATGGCAAAAGAAATATCAGGTTTTACAAATAATATAAAGGATGTTATAAATAGAAGAAATTTTGGATTTGTTTTTTCATCCGAAAATGCACAGTTACAAGGAAAGAATATAAATAGAATAACTGTTTATAAAGCAAGAAGTCTTGCTCTTACAGAAGATGGATTTGATTTGATTTATAAGACAAGCGTAAGTACTTATATAGAGAGAATTTTAAGATTCCAAACAAGTGATTTTAAACAAGACAACATTGTAAAATTCTTTAGTAATAATCCAAGCAGCCAAAAAAGCAAATGGCTTAACAATTCAAGCTTTGTAAATTCAATTATTCAAGATGGAGATGACTTAAATTATATTATAGATGATGCAAGTAATTTATGTCAGATTGATCTTGTATTCAATGGTAATGTTAAAAATCTTGAAGTGGCTATTACAAAAAGTACAAGTGCAGCTAAATAAAATACATGAAAAGGGTACAAGCTATACTAACTTTTGCTATTGATACTTTCAAAGTATTAATATAGATTAATTTATTGTAAAAATAAAGGAGGAAATTTTATGGGATTCAGATTAAAAATTGAGGGTACAGAAACTATCATGTTAGGAGCAGATAATATTGATACTGTAAAGTATAAAACTGATACTCCAGATGATTCAAATGCAAGATCTACAGATGTAGGTTCTATCCTTACAGTAAGAGGTAAGATTATTACAGCTACAGATGGTGATAAGGCTGATGATACTTTAAAGTTAGCTAAATGGTCACTTGTATCAGCAGAAAAAGCAGATTGTTATAGAAAAGTTACTCTTGAAACAATAGCTGCAGATCAAGTAGTAAGAAAAATTCATATTCCAAATGCATTCGTAGTTGATTATACTGAAGAATTTGGATTTAACGAAGGAGTAGGAACATTTGAACTTGTAATTAAGCAAAAAAGAGACAAAAATGAATTTGTGGAAATACAAGGTGGATATCCTGCAAACTAAAAATATATTTGAAAATTGTTTTTAGTATTTAATAGGTTTAAAAGGCATATTTCTGCCTTTTAAACCTATATGTAATATTTAAGAAAAATAATTGAGGTAAAATATGAAAAACTTTTATGAAATATTAGAAATATCACGTGAAGCAACTAATGATGAAATAAAAAAAGCCTTTAGAAAACTAGCTAAAAAATATCATCCAGATACAAATATCAATGATAAAACTTTAGGAGAAAAGTTCCAAGAGATTAATGAGGCTTATAGTGTTTTAAGCGATGAAAAATCAAGAAAGCAGTATGATGATAAATTATTTAATAGTCAACATACTACAAAGCAACAAAAAAGTTATAGTACAAGAAGAAAGTCAGATAATGAAAAAAACAATGATATAAACAGTACTATGGAAAATTTGAATAGTCAATTTGAACAATTTTTTGGGTTTAATCCTAATGGGAATGAAGTAAAGAAAAATTTCTCTAAGAAAAATACTAAGAACCCAATTGATACATCTCAATTTTTTAATAATTTTTTTAAAGTAAAAAAGAAGTAATGGAGGAATTACTTTGAAATATACAAATTCAAATAATAGAAATCAGAATAATAAATTATTAGCTAGTTTGCAAATAATTAATTTATGTATATGTATAATTCTTACTTTAATATGTATTTTAATTTATTTTACAGTAAAAGCAACATGGATAAAATACATATTAGTTTTAACAGTGATTATAATTGGAATGATATGTTTTGTGAAATCATTTCAACAAATAAATAAAAAAGATTTATCTAATGCAAATATAATCAATACAATAGCATTAGTAAATGAAGACAATCAAATTATAAAAGAATGGTCAGTATCAGAAAAAATATCAATGCTTATAGGTAAAAGTACTGTAGATAATGAAGTAGATATAGATTTAAGTGGATCTATATATTCGACTTTAATTGAAGAACAACATGCTGTACTAAATTATGCAGGAGGAACATGGTATATAGAAGATTTATGTTCCAATAATGGTGTGAGTATACAAAAAACAGAGGATGGCATGCAATATAAATTGGTAAAATATAGTCCTTGTTCAATAACTAAAGGAGATATATTATTTATTGCAAAAACCAAGCTTTTACTTATATGAAACGGAGTGATATAAATGAGCCTTATTAGATGTAAAAATGGGCATATGTTTAGTGAAAGACGCTATGGAACTGTATGTCCATATTGCAATATAGAAACTGCTTCAAAGGAAAATAATACTTCGGCTTTACCACAAAATTTTGATATAGAAACAGAGCTTTTATACCAAGAAATTGAACCAGTTTGTGGATGGCTTGTATGTATTGAAGGTACGAGAGTAGGAAAAGACTACAAAATAAAAACGGGAAAAAACTTTATAGGAAGAGCAGATGATATGGATATACAAATATTAGGGGATAATAAAATTTCCAGAAGGAATCATGCCATTATTGTATATGACCCAAAGAAAAAAAACAATGTGCTGCTGCCAGGTGAGTCTTCTGGAATTGCATATCTAAATGGAGAAGCAGCATATGTGCCAACTCAATTATCTGCATATGATGTTATTGAATTAGGTAAAAGTAAATTTCTTTTTGTACCATTCTGTGGAGAACATTTTGAATGGGAAGATAATGATTAGGGGTAGTCTTTTATGTTAAAGTTCATTCATGAAAAATATTACATATTTATCCTTGCTTTAGTAATCCTATTATCAATTTTGCTAATATTAAGAAATCTATTAATAAAAAAAATAAAAAGACCTAGTATACAAATAGAAAATGGTACTACTATTGGTAAGGAAGAGATACAAGAAAACTATTTAGATATAGTTTATTCACCCCATGGAATACTAACTGTTCTAGCAGATGGCATAGGTAAAAATGAAGCAGGAAGAATATCAAGTATTGTGGCAGTTAAGACTTTTACAAGTCTTTTTTCGGAATTAGGAATAGGACAGAAAATAGAATATTTTTTTAAAAGAGCCTTTAATATTGCTAGTAGTGAGATTTTAAAAAGAGTAGATAATAATCAAGGCGGTGCAAGTGTAGTAAGTGCAATAGTAATTGATAATTTATTATACTATGGGTTAGCAGGAAATACCATGATAGCAGTTTATAGAAAAGGAGAATTATTTAAATTAAGTGAAGGTCATACTGTTAATGTATTAGCTAAAAAGGAGTTTTACAAGGGCAAAATTACTAAAGAGCACGCATTAGCGGCATTAAAAGAAGAAAGACTTTTGCATTATGTTGGACAAGAAGGGTTTAATGACATTGAAATGTTTGAAAAGCCCGTAATACTTCAACAAGGGGATATAGTTGTTTTAATGAATAAAGGTGTTTATGATTGTTTAAAATGGGTACAGTTGGAACAAATAATTATTAAAAATAGAAAATTTGAACATTTATCAAATGAAATAATAGAAGCTATTAAAAAAACTAAAAAACAAAATAAATATAACGCTAGTATTATACTTATGAAATATGTAGGTAATTAAATAGGTTTAGGGTGTGAAAATATGAGAAAATTAAATTCAAAGTTTAAAACCAACTTCATATCAGAAGCAGGCAGTTTTTTGCAAAATAAAGATTACTTTGCTTTTGTAGAACTAGATGATTATGCATGTTATGTTATAGCAGATGGTATAGATAATGATTTAGAATTAGAAAGTGCAAAAATAGCAGTGACGAGTATTATAAGAAATTTCACTGAAAAACCTACTATTAAAAAAAGACATATAAAGAGATTTATAAAACAAGCAAATGATGAAATGATTTCAAAAAGCAGCAATGTAAGATTAAAAGCATCGATTACAATTATGATTACCAACTATACTAAAGTAGTGTATGCAGTTGCTGGTAACACAAGATTTTATTTGTTTAGGAATGGATTTCTTAGGTATAAAAGTGAAGATCAGTCTTTAACTCAAGTATTAGCAGACAAAGAAGAAGTACCGCTTGATAAAATAGCAAAGCATAATGAAAGAAATAATTTATATTGCTATCTGGGTCAGAATAAGTTAGGAAAACCATATATATCAAGAAAAATAAAGTTAATGGAGGGTGACATCATTGCTTTATTAACAAGAGGCATTTGGGAAAATATTGATGAACAAGAAATGGAAGATGCTGTTGACGAGGCAAAAGACCCAGAAGAATTATGTAATAATATTGAAGATATGTTGTTGTCTAAACAACTTAAAGAAATAGAAAATTATACGCTCTCCTTTACATTTGTAGATAAAGTATTTGTTAATCCAAATAGAAAGAAGAAGATAAAAAAGATAATAACAATATTACTACCTATTCTTATAATCTTAATTATAGGTGGAGTAATGTGGAATATAAATAGAAACAAGAGAATTAATAGCATTAATGAAATGAACACACATAAGGTTAATGGAAGAGAATATATAGAAAATGGCAATATGATAAAGGCGAATAAGGAATATAAGGCTGCTTTAGATATAGCAACTAAATATAAACTTAATCCAGAAAAAAATAGCTTAGATAAATACTATAAGTTTACAGATATAATTTTAGATGCTGATGATAAGTTAAAAGAAAAGAAATATAAAGAAGCACTAGATAAATATTTAGCAGCCTTAGGACAATCAGAAAATGTAGATAATATTACATCAAAGTATATTTCACACAAATTAGAAATAGTTAGAAATGCTCTTAAAGTAACTGATTTACTAACTCTAGGTGACAAAAATTTTGAACTAAAGAATATACAAGATGCAGAAAGTGCTTATAAACAAGCAAAAGATTTAGCAACAGATTTTTACTTAGTAGATGAGAGAAAAGAAGCTATGGATAAATTAGATAAGGTTTATAATGAAAAAGCTGAACAAGAAAAACAAGCTAAGGATGAAAAAGACAAAAAAGAAAAAGAAGATGAAAAAAAAGAAAAAGAAAAATTAGATATTCAAGATAAGGCTGTAGAAAACACTAAACAAGGTGACATGAGTTATAGTACAGGAGATTATATCAGTGCAAAAATGTATTATACTATGGCAAAACAAATGTATGAACAAATAAATTTAAAGAGTTTTTTAAATGATTTAGAAGAAAAAATACATCTCATGGATAAAAAAATAAATGAAGCTCAAACACAAAAATCACAAGCAGATAAATATGCTAAAGATGGAGATGAAAAATATATTAAAGGAGATGCCAATACAGCCAAAGTGTTATATTTATTAGCAAAAGATATATATGAAAAAGAAGGATTAGTGGAAGAAGCAAAAAAAATACAAGAAAAATTAGATATAGTAAATAAAGCTATAACTAAAAAATAAGGTGAAAATATGAAGGATGAAATTTATCAAAAGTTAAGTAATATTGATAATTTAAATGATAGATTATTATTAAAAAAAGTATTAAATGATTTATTTACCAGTGTACAAGAATATTCAGAAAAAAGATATGATAGTTTGGAAGAAAGAGTATTTAAAGAAATGCAATATTCACAGGGAAACTATAACATATTTTGCACTATAAACAAAAGACTGCACTTAGACCCAACTAGTGAATTTTTATATCCAATTTCAGATGAAGATATAGAAGAAAAAGTATATGATATAAGTGAAATTTTACAAAATGTTACTGAAAAAAAAGAAACAACAATGTTTAAAGTATTCTTCAAATGTGACTATTTAACATATAGAGATATTATTGATAACAAGAAAACATTTAAAGGGATAATAGAGACAAATAAGAGAAATTATGAAGGTTACTTTATTTTACGTAAAAATATAGAATATTGGAACAAAACAAGTGAGCTATATAGAAGATTTATAGATAATAATATTCCATGGGTAACCATAAATAATCCTTATATTTCTAAAATCGCTGATGTCATTTTAATTCAATGCCAGGATGGCATAAATGAAGATGAGAAAATAACTAAAATATCTATAGACTTTGGAGAATATAGTAAGTTTGTAGAATATGACATGGTGCCTCTTTGGAATGTAAAAAAACTGTCATTAAAAAGCAGCGGGTTCCCCATGCCTTCCGAAGATCATATTAATTATGAACATGTTATATCTTTACAGAAAGAGGGTACAGAGCATGGGTATTTAGTTGAGTGTGATTCTGCTAACCTCCAATATGTAATTCGAAATAAAGATTCTTTAATAATATCTGCAAAAGCTGAAGAAACTCAGAATTGGGATATATGGAAAATCATATATCCTGTTCAATCTAAAATAGAGAAGTATAATTATGAGCTATTGTCAAATGCTAAAAATGCAAGTTTTATTGAAAAAGTATACTTAAAGAATACAACTACTGTAAAGACTAAAGCAGAGTTGAACCGAATTATTAATTCCTTTGAAGTTTCCAAGTATCTTGAATTTAAGTATGCAAGATTAGAAGATAAACCAAATACAGCAGATATTGAAACATACAATATGAATTATTTCATATTTGATGAAATACGAGAGGATAATATTAAAAAAGTATTGGTGCTATATTTTAAAGCAATAGATACTAATTATCTTACTGGTGATATTTTAAGTTTTTTAGTATCTGAAATTCAATTATTTTATCCAGAATACAAATGTGAAGGAAGATTACTATGAATTATATTTGGGATGTACTCTTAAAAGCTGACAAACAAAATATACCTGCAGAAAAAATAAGTTTTGTGCCAGCTAAAAGATATAGTCCATATATGGAAATTTCTTTTAAAGATCTTAATACCCAATCATTACTAGATAATCATATTATTGAAGTGAATCCTTATTATAGGTTTTATGATATTTTCAAAGAGTTACTTAATGTTAATATTGAAGAAAGCATGAAACTTAGAGAAGTACTTTTTGACATAATAATTCACTATTTAGCAGAAATAGATCTTAAACAAGGTCTATGTAAACAAGAGTTTTATAAAAAATTTATTATGAAAGATATATGCAAAGGTGTATTTGGCAAAGAATTATCAGAAAATATATATGAATTTAAAAAAGAAGAATTGGATTGTTTATTAAATGGATTAGTTACTTTATACCTTACTGGTGTCTCATTACATTTATTTAATAAGGTAATGAGAAATATTTTCAAAGATAACCTTACATATACAAATAAAGAAAATAGCAAAGAAATATTAATTTATTTAGGACAAGCTAAAACACAAAATTTAAAGAGGAAAATGGATATGATAATAGATCTGTTCTTGCCTATAGATATGAAAGTATATGTATATTGGGAACATCATTTTGGTGTTATAGGTGTTAATGAAACCATGAAGATTGATAAAATGGTAATAAATTAATAGAAAGTTAAGGATGATAAAATGAGTACATATTCATATAAGCTATATAAGAATAATAAAAATGAACAAACTAAAAAAAGCAAATATAAAGAAAAAGAACTGCAGTTAATGACAACATTTCAACTAAGAGAGATATGTAATAGAGAGAAGATAGTAAAAAGTATTGTTAATCCCTTAGATAAAGAAGAATTAATAAGACTTATTATGAGATATAGAGGAGAAGAAGAAAGTCTGTTAATTCGTCATTATGAAAAAGAGGGTATTGAAAGAATAGAAAGTTTTTTACATGGTGTAGAAAAGATTGTATTAGATAAAAAAGAAATACAATATCCAGCTAAAATTACTATCTATGATTCTATAAATGTTGAAGTTTTTGATAAGTATATGGTAAATACCCAAAGTAAATTAGAAGAGTCAAATATGATTTTAGTGGATAATAACTTTCAAGTATGTACTATTTTTAACATTATAAAGGTAAATGAACATAAAAAAGAAAAATATTTCATTGTAAAAGACGGTACTATTCCTGCTAAAGAATCAGAAGATAAGCATTACAGCTTATTATATTTTGAAAAAAATGAATCTGAACTTATTTATGATATTTATCATGGGAAGAAAGAGTTTACACCAAAACACATAAAGTTTTACTCTTTACCCATATTGCAATTTGAAATTAAACAAATTATGGAGACTACAACGCCCTTAGCAATAGATTTTGGAACATCAAATACTACAGCGGGTATTTATATTAATAAAGAAACATTTTATTTATTAGATGAAAATAATATCATTAATGAAGATTTAAAAACAAACGAAGTGAATTTTGTTAAAGTTATAGACGGTACAAATAATAATTTTAAATTTACTCCTTTAATTCCAAGTGTAGTAGGAATTAAAGCTGTTAATAATGAAAAGATAGAATATATTTTTGGATATGATGCTATTAAAACCTCTAAAATGAGTTACATAGATGATGGACTAAGTATATTCTATGATATTAAAAGATGGATAAATGATTTTGAAAAAATGGAAAAAGTAACTGATGCAGCAGGTGAAAGAACATTTATAAAGAGAAAAGATATTATAAAAGCTTACTTGGAATATATTATAAATTTAGCAAAACAAAGATTTAAATGTAATTTTAAATACATACACATATCTTCTCCAGTAAAGCAAAAATACAAGTTTGATACATTATTTAAAGACATATTACAAGATTACATAATAGAAAGTGAAAACACATTAGAAGAAGGTGCTGCAGTATTATTCAATACTATATCAGAGTTGATTGATAAAAATAAGTATATTGAAGGAGAAAAATGTAAAGCACTTATTATAGATTGTGGAGGTGGAACTACAGATTTAACATCTTGCAATTTCACAATTTATAACAACAGGGTATCCTATAAAATCGATATAGAAACTGCTTATGAAAATGGCGACACAGATTTTGGAGGCAACAATCTTACTTTTAGAATTATGCAATTCATAAAAATAATAATGGCAAATAAACTTATTAAACAAAACACAGATATTAAAAAGAGAATTTTAGAAGAATTTGATATAGATATTTTCAGGTGTGTTGACGAAAACGGAGTTGTGGAAATATATAGCAAGTTGAATAAAGAATATGAAAAGGTAGAAACAATAATTCCAACAAAATTTAAACAATATGAAGATAAAAGCAAAGAAGATTATTATAAAGTAAAAAGCAATTATTATTTTATTTTTGATCTTGCAGAAAGAGTAAAAAAAGAATTTTTCAACAATCCAAGCTTGTTGAAGATACTTTTAACTTCACAACAAAATTCAAGTATAGACGAAAGAAGTATTAACTTTGATAAATGGAAATTATCCTATGTGAACAATGGCATATTGGAGAGAGTAAAAGAACCGCCAGAGATAGGATTAAGTGTATATGAAGTTACAGTTTTACTTAAAGCAGATATATACAATATTATAAAAAGGTTTTTGGAAAAACTATATGAAGAAAATAAATTGTTTGATTTTTCAATTATTAAATTAACAGGACAATCATGTAAAGTAGAAATTTTTAAAGAAGCGTTGAAGGAGTTTATACCTGGAAAAGTTATTCAATTTAAAAGAAATAAAAAAGATACAAAAGAAAATAATGATTTAAAGCTTTCATGTCTTAAAGGCTCTCTTAAATATCTACAGGCTAAGAAATTTGGATATGCAAATGTTACACTGCATACTAAAACTCCTACTTTACCTTATGTTATAAGTGCTTATACACATACAGGAGATGAAAAAATATTAATCCACAGTGTAGACAGGAATAGAACAAAGGGGTGCATTTCCCGTTTCATGGAAAGGATAATTTTAAAGTTATACCTTAAGGATACAAATGGTTTAATCAGATATGAATATGACTATGAAGTTAATATAGAAGACTTTAAGCCTGTTTTGGCAGAAGAATTAGAGAAATTATATCCTGATATTGTCAATCAACATGAGACAGATAATATTATAAATAATGAAGTGAAGTTCTTTGTATGGGCAAGGGAAGAAGAGTGGGGATTTTCTGTAGTGCCTATATTGAGACAAGAAGAAAGGCTTTTTATGGGAAAAGAAGTATTTTATTCTTTTGAAAATGACCAATGGGAAACAAATTTCTTTGATGGTTTAAAATAAATGGGAAGGAGGAAAAAAGTTGTTTTTTAATACATATCCTTTATTTAACCGCGGAAGAATACTAAAGCTTGAAATGCTAGAACAACTTAGAGACTTCCCAAGAGATTTTATAGATATAGTTTTATCACAGTACTCAGATGGAATAATTCTAGGTTGTGATATAAAGGTTAATGGAGATTATATAGTTATATCTAAAGGCTTAATAAAACATGAGGATGTTATGTATATGATAAAAGAAGATCATAGTATTCCATACAGACATACAAATGATTTAGCAATATTAAAAATAAGATTTTTAGGAGAAACAAAAAACAGTGATTTTATAAGATACAGCACAGAAATATTTATAGATGAGAATTTAGAAATTCAAAGTGATGAAATGGAATTATGCAGATTTAAAGTAAAAATGGGAGCCAAGCTTAGGGGGAATTATATTAATTTTCAAGACATGTCAACGGAATACGACACAGTAAATATTATAAATTCTCCTTTTGCAGCATATGAGAAAAGCAGTCTGTCACCTGAAATATTGAGAAATTTTGCAAAAGAGGCATTTCAATATAATTTGACTAATGCTTTAGACATTTCATTTTGTATGATGTGTTTACAAAGTCCCAAAGTCATAGAAAGAGAGTTAATATTAAATTATATTGCAGCCCGTCTTAAGATACTATTAAGAGATTATTCAAATCAGCAGATTTATGGGCATTTAGTAAGAATTTTAGAAGATATAAAGGAAGGAAGAGAAATTCTTGGCAGTCATGGCAGGATTGGATATAAAAAGATTTTAGTTGATTAATAGGGAAAGAGTAAGTTAATAAAAGACATTTGCATGTTAATAGACTTAAGGTAATTATGCAGATGTCTTAATTAATAGTATTAAGGAGTGATGAAAGTATGGATAAAAGAGCTGATGAAAAGATTTTAGATTTTTTAAATGAAGCAGAAAAAAGAGAGGCAAAAAAAGATATTTGCAGTGGTCCAGTAAAAATTGGAGAGAGATATTATGAATTTGAAGAAAAAGAATTTTTAAATGAAAAGTTAAAAATATATATTCCGAAAGATTTTGATGACATGCCATTAGAAGAAAGAAAATTTAAATATCCATCAGAAAATCGCCCAGAAATAATAAAGAGTAATGAAGATGGAAGCATAACTATAACATTGAACATTATTGATAGTCCATTAGATGAAGAACGTGTTGAAGAATTAAAAGATGGAATGAAGATGATTATAAGAAAAACTAATCCATCTAATGTATTTTACGAAGATGGAATTTTAGAAGTTGACTCTAAAAATATAGGGTTTTTTGAATTTAAAAGTTCTGCAATAGATGATTTTTTATATAATTTGATGTTTTTCTTTGAATTTGAAGAAAAAACTTTAATGGGAACTTTCAGTTGTCCTTATAAGAAATATGATGAATGGAGAGATATTGCTTTTCAAGTTATAAATACAGTAAGAGTAATAAAAGAGGAAAATGGAGATGAGAACTAATGAGTGAAGAATATATGTATACTCAAGGAGATATCTTAATAGAACCTTATAAATTTCAAAAAATAACACAATTAAAAGTAACTAGAGAATTAAATGAGCATGCAAGACTTTATATAAGTGGAATCATTGATGAAGAAAATGTTGATAAATATGTTGAAACAGCAGATGTGGAATCAAGTATTTCAATATCATTAAAGGATGACAAAAATTCTGTAACCAATGTGTTTCAAGGAGTAGTTACTAATATTCAAATTAATGCAAATAAAGATGTTAGAACTTTAGAAATAGAAGCTTTAAGTAGAACATTTTTAATGGATATAAAGAAAAAGAGCAGAACATTTCAAAATAAGAATTTTAGTTATGGAGATATTTTGAATAGTGTAAACAGAGGATATACAAATATTCAAAGATTAGACAATATTACAAATGGGACTAAAATAGACAAGCTAATAGTTCAATATAAAGAAACAGACTGGCAGTTTATAAAAAGATTAGCTTCCCATTTTAATGTGCCAGTAGTATCAGAATGTCAATTAGAAGATACAAAGTATTCAATAGGAAATTCAGGACGCAGCACAAAGTATGAACTTGATGAATTTAATTATTCAATAAAAAAGGGATTACAAGAATACAAGCTTAAATCAGAAAATAATGTTGATGATTTAGACGATATTAATTTAATAAGTTATGAAGTAATAACAAATAAAATAATGTATTTAAATAATTCAGTGAATTTTAAAGGTAGAAATCTCTATATATACAAATCAGAAATGGAAATTGTAAATGGTGGAATTTCAAATAAGTATATATTAAGAGATGAGAAAGGCACAAAAGTAAGAAAACAATATAATAACAAAATAGTAGGAATATCTCTTAAAGGAAATATTTTAGATACAAAAAATGATGTGGTTAAAATTAATTTAGAGATAGATGGAAGGCAAAATAAAGGCGAAGCAAGGTGGTTCCCGTATTCAACAGTTTATTCATCCCCAGATGGTACCGGATGGTACTGTATGCCGGAAGTTGGTGATGCAATAAGACTATATTTTCCAGACAATGAAGAGAAAAATGCATATGCAATAAGCTCTACAAATCTTAAATCAGGTAATTCAGAGAAACGTAGTGACCCAGCAGTAAAAAGTATAGGAACGAAATATGGAAAAGAAGTAGTTATGAAGCCAGGAGCTGTAGAAATTATAGGAAACGGAAATTTACTTATGAGATTAACAGATGACGGAGGAATAGAAATTAAAAGTAATAAAAAAATAGTTTTAGATGCTAAAGAAGATATTGAAATAAATGGAGGAGGTAAGGTATCCATTCAAGGCAGTGAGGGAGTGGATTTAACTCAAGCAAGTGCGAAGATTAATATAAAAGATAATGTAACTATGAGTGGTGGAAAGGTTAATATTGAATAATTGTGTTGATTTGAAGTAAATGAAAAGGAGGTGTACAAGCTAAAGTGATAATAAAACCAAATAAAGAAGAGTTATTGATGGAATTTCAACAAAAGTATGTTGCTAATAGATGGGTTGATGAATTTCTTAAAATTGATGAAACTTATAAAAGTCATAGAAATTCTATAGAAGAAAATTTGATTTCAACATTCAATGAAGTATGCAAACAGGCTGTATATCTTCAAGAAAAACAATTAAAAGGAGAAATAAAGTATATTTATTTTTCTTTTCTTAGAACGAGTATTCTTGAAAACAAAGGAGAATACAGAATTGACTTGTATGATGAAAACTGGTTTTTAGATAAGGAAGAATGCTCAATGAATATAGATTTGAATTTTATATTTGACTCAAATTTTAGGCATATGGAAGAACTGAAAGAAAAGAAAAAAGAGTACGGAAGAAATATAACTGATATGGACATAGAAAGCATAATTCTTAGAGAAGCTGATAAATATCATATTTTAGCAGTGGAGTTTTTGAAAGGTGTTATAGAAAAATTTATAGAAACACCTTTTTATAAAGAAATGAGCAAAGCAGAAGATATCATGATATTAGCAGGAGAATATATGGATGAAACAGAGATAATATATCCTGAAAAAGAATAAAAAAGGAGAAGCTATGGATTACTTTTTATTAAAGCAAGATGAAAGATATGGGAATACCCCAAGGCTTATAGATGTATTTAAAAAAATTAATATAAAAGACCTTAATCTTTTAAATGCTCATAAAATTGAAGATATTATAATATTTAAAGTTAGTGCTGATGAAAATTGTGAATTTTTAGATGTTTTAGATACTCAATTGTTTTTAATATCAGAAGATATGAAGAAAATAATTGAAAAATATGACAGAGATATAGTATTTAAAAGCTTAGCACTTATAGATCAAGCACATTATAGGCAAAAAAATTATTCGTTACCCATCTTTCAAGAAATAGAAGCTTTAAGTGATAAAGCAGAACTTAATTTAAATAAAACAGTAGTTAAAAAAATCATCTTAGATAAAGAAAAAATAAAAGGTAAAAAGATTTTTAAAATAAAAGAAAGTTCAAAACCATTAATAGTGGTAAGACTAGATGTGGCTGAAAGCCTGTTAAGGCGTGATTTTAAAGGAATAAAACTTGAGAGAGTGCAAGTTGAATAAAGTTGAAAACAAAGAAAGTTGAAATAGGAAGTGAAAAATATGGCTGATGGAGATAAGTATTATATAGTTAGAGGGGCAAAAATGAGATGTGACAAAGGAACTCATCCAAGAAAAATCAATTTGCCAGTAAGTCATGGATCATATGTAAATGGAAAGCCAATGATGAATAAAAGTGATAGGGTAGTAAATAAAAATATTAGTTACTTTGGAATATGCAGGGGAGGATGTCAAGAAGGTGAAGATATTTATTTGATAGACGAATATGGAAAACAACAACTTCCACCTGGAAAAAAATGTCGTGTGCAAATATTAGAGGATTGGAGTGAAGTTAAAGAAGATACATTGGTTGAAGGAAAAGCAGCACTTACAAAAGACTCATGGGCTGCCTGCTATTATGGAGGAAAAATAATATTTGAAAGTAATGGTCAAGAAGAAGAGTAGTTGGAATAGAGAATACAGCAAAGAAAGGAGAGTATAAATGGGAGCAGTTCATGCACTAAGGGTTAAATCACCGTATCAATTACTAAAGATAGAAAATATAGAAATTGAAAATAAACCTAATGAACATGGATACTTGTATTTAAAATGTTTGATAGATGATTCAGTAAATTTTCAGGCTGCTATAAATGCTTCCACTAATGATAAAATATGGGTTTATGAAGAAATAGAAGATGAAAGTTCTTATAATAAAAGTGCTGTAGATATTAATGTAGTAAATGAAAGCAAAAGCAAAATAATATTTAATGGAATAGTACAAAATATAAGGACAAGCCATATGAATGGAATTTATTATTTAGAAATACAAGCATTTACATCAAGTTTTGAATTAGATATAAAAGAAAAAAGCAGGTCATTTCAAAATGTTAATATGACATATGATGAAGTAATAGGAACAATTTTAAAAGATTATTCAGGATATAGCTTTACGCAATGCAC
>NZ_JAPPRQ010000053.1 GCF_026719745.1 Clostridium sp. ZS2-4 | reverse complement strand
GCAAGATAGTGAATACATAATCGCTATCAACAAAGATGCAGAAGCTCCAATCATGAAAGTTGCAGATTTAGGATTAGTTGGAGACTTAAATAAAGTAATTCCAGAATTAATAGCTCAAATAAAAGCTGCTAAAAACTAATCTAAAATTTAATTTGACTTTTACTCCCGCGTTATACGTGGGAGTAAATATAAAAAGCTAAGGGAACAATTGACCAAATTGGCAGTTGATTACCCTTAGCTTTTTATATTTGCTTATTTTGTTATAAGGCTTTTAATTTGTTCATCCCATGTCTTAACATATTTGCCTGTGGCCCAGTGAGACATTACTACTGTTTCTTCATCTTTTAAAGAAATTGTTTTTAATGGTTTTTTACTTAATTCTTCATTTATAATATCATATATAAGAATTGAGGATTTTGTCAGTACCATTACAAAATTTTTATTTGGTGGAGAGTATGCATCTACAGCCTCAGGAACTCTCTCTTTTATTACATTCCATGTAGGATATAGAGAATCATATGTTACAAGCTCTTTAGAAGCTATTATAGGAATATTAAAATCACCATAGCTGTCTTTATAGGCTTCAGAAGAGTAATTCAAACGCCCTTTTAAAATCCATTTTCCATTTTCACGAGCTAAACCAAAACTATCAGAACGAGGAAAACTTTCTAATTTTTGTTTTTCTTCATAGTTTAGTGAGTTTAAGTAAGTAGCAGCGCCTTGTTTTAAAGCTTTAATTCCTTGAACGCCTATAATTTTACCAATAGAGATAGAAGTCGTAGTTTTCATTTCTAAGGTATCTAATGGTTGAACTTGAAGCAAATTATATTTATACGTATATTGAGATCCTTTTTTATATCCACCACCGCTTAATTCCAAAGAAATATAATCGCTTCCTACGAAAAGAATATCTGCTAAACTATGAAATTGTTCATCTTTCGATATGGAAGTATGGTTTGGTTTAAATTCGACTGCTTTTTCAATAGGATAAGCAAATATATAATCTTTTACATAAGTTTGGGTGACTTCTCTGTTGGTGTTTATTTTCCAGAATCCATTCTGTCTAGGCGCAAGAATGAATGGAAGGTCATTTACAGATACAACAGAATCACCAGTAAAGTTAATCCATAGACTTCTATAAACAGGTTCCTTAACAGGAGCTTTTGAAAAGCTGTAAGGAAGTTTATATGAAACTGGTTTATAGGATTTTAAGCCCAATAAAATACCTGAGCTAAATTGTTGTAAAATTTCAGAATCAGAAAAAGATTTATTGTTATTCTTTATTATTTTTGAATGTTTTCCAGTTTCATCATCAGTAGTCTCCGCTCTGTTTAGTGCTTTATTTAAATTAGTGTCTGCAGAGGTAAGCTGAGAATTTTTTGTCATATGAAAAAACACGCCATTTGAATAAGTCATAATTTTATCTTCTTCTAATATAATAAAGGAAGCAAAAAAATTTTCATTGCTGGAAATTGATACTATTTGAACTTTGTTTTTAGCTATTCCTATACTTTCAGGATTAACTAAATAATTTCCCATAAAGTAATTTTGAGCATCTACAGTTTTAATTTTATATTTTGGTGATTCACAAGAGTCTTTATATAAAATTACTTTATTCTTGTTAAAGGATACAATTTTACCTATTTTATCTTTAATCTCCTTATTGTCCATTGTACTAGAAGTACCAGTGTAGTACCTATCTGTTACCCAAACACCATCAAGGGGCATATTATTATTTTTAGGAGGTAAGATTTTAGCGGCATTTGACATATCATTTTTGCTGCATCCAATTAAATTTAAAGCTAAAAGGAATATACACATTAGAAAAATATATTTAATTTGCTTCATGTTCTAACAACCTCCTGTAAAAGTTAAAGGGAGCATGATTTGTATTTCGGTTCCTTTGTATTCTTCACTTAAAATTTTCAGTGTTCCCTTGTGAAGAGAAACTATTTCACTGCATATGGAAAGACCTATACCATTTTTTGATTTACTATTTTTGCCCTTATAAAATTTTTCAGTAACCTTAGGCAAATCTTCTTTTGAGATACCGCAGCCAGTGTCTTTTATACTTATAAGCAGAGTATTATCTAATTTACAGGTAGTGATTGTTATTTCACCACCGCTAGGAGTAAATTTAAAAGCATTATCCAAAATATTCATAAAGAGTTGCTTAAGCCTGTTTACATCTGCGAATATTTCAGGAAGTTTATCTTTATTAATAAGTGAAAGCTTAATATTTTCTCTTTGTGATCTTGGAGCTGATTGTCTAACCATATACATTAGAAACTCTTCAAGATCAATCCAATCTTTTTGTAGAACAATTTTCCCAGAAATTAATTTTGAAAAATCTAGAAGTTCTTCAACTAATAAAGTTAATCTGTCACATTCCTGTTCAATAATTTTAAGACCGTCTTCAAATTCAGTTTTGTTTTCAGGATTACACAAACTTAATGCTACTGCCCAACCTTTAATAGAGGTTAATGGAGTTCTCAGTTCATGAGAAACGGAAGCTATAAATTCATTTTTTAATCTTTCATTGTTTTGGATTTCTTCAGCCATATAATTCAATGTATCTGCTAGTTTGCCAAGTTCATCATCAGAGTTTTTTTGTATTTTCTTATTAAATTTGCCAGAGGCCATTTCTTCTGCTCCAGTTGTTATTACTTTTATGGGCTGAGTTATTCTATTGGAAATAAAAATACTTACTAAACTTGATAATATTATTACTGCAGCGCCTATGAGAAGCATAAATAATGAAATTTGTGATATATTTTCATCAACCTTCTCTAGAGAGGTAATAAATCTAATTACTCCTTCAACTTTATCTTGTTTTTTTAATGGATAGGCTATGCACATTATTGTTTCCTTACTGTTTGGAGAGTCATAAATATAAGAACCCAAATTTCCAGATAAGGCAGAACGAAAATCTTTTGAGTTTATAGATTCAGACTGATAATATCCTATGGAATCCATTAAAATATTTCCTGAAAGGTTCAAAATTTGAACTTCGGCAGGAGTGTTTTTCCAAAAAACATCTACATCATCTGCTATATTTTCTTCAAGACCAGTTGAAGAAAGATAAGTGTTGTAAAAATCAGCAGACAATTTTATTTGAGTTGACAGAAGTTCACGAGTATTATCATAAAAATATTTTTTTACTGAAGATATTAAAAAGATTTCACAAATAGCAACAGTTAATATTATTATCAGGAAGTAACTTCTAGTTAATCGTGTTTTTATTGAATTCAACTCAATTCTCCTTCCAGCTATATCCCATTCCCCAAACGGTTTGCAAGTAATTTGGTGAGGACGGATCATATTCAAGCTTATTTCTAAGTCTACGAACATTTACATCTACTATTTTAGGATCTCCTACAAAATTATATCCCCATGCCAAGTCTAAAAGCTTGTTCCTACTTAAAGCTTTATTTGAATTTTGCATAAATATTTTCAAAAGTAAGAATTCCTTAGGAGTTAAATTCAACTTAATATCATTTTTATAAGCTGTTTTACAACTTATATCTATTTTAAAAGGACCAGATACTATAATATCAGAATTTTCTTCCTCAGAGGGTTTAATACGTCTCAGTAAAGAATTTATTCTTGCAGAAAGCTCTAAAGGATTGAATGGTTTAACCATGTAATCATCAGCACCGTATTCAAGACCTTTAACTTTGTCCATATCTTGACCTCGAGCGGTTAGCATTATTATTCCCTTATCAGGATAATCCTTTCTTATTATTTCACATACTTGAAAACCATCAATGCCAGGCAGCATTAAATCTAAAAGGATAACGTCAGGATTTTCTATATTTACTTTAGACAAGCCTTCTTCACCACTGGAAGCTTGAATAACCTCGAAACCCTGTTTACTTAAAACCAATTTTACAAATTTTCGTATAGATTCTTCATCTTCTATAATCAAAACTTTATTATTCATAGTATCACCTCAACACTATTGTCATGGAATTATGATGTATAGTGGTTAAAAAATAATGACAATTTACATGTTTCATTTTCAAATTTATTTTTTATTTCTTTTACAGATAAATCATTTGTTAACTTTAATATAATGAAAACTATTTTTTACAATGTATATATTATAATACATTGGTATCAAATTTTAAAATTTGAAGTTAATAAGTCATTACTAAAATATTAATTGTAATAAGGAGAGCAAAACAATATAATAGAATAAAATAGGATTTTAATGGATAGAATTCTATTTATGAATATGTTTTTAAAAAGAAAGAGGTGTTAAAGGTGGAGGGGAATAATTTAACAGGTTTAAAGGGATTAAAAAAAATCAGAACACCAAAGTTTAAAAGAGAAACTATAGATACAGTATTAGACAAGTTTATAGAAGCATACATAACTTATGGACAGATAGCGGCATCAGGTTATTGTTTGCATAAACAAATCAAATATTTATCATATATAATTGAGAATGAAAAGGAAATGCATGTTAAAAATAACGAATCCATAGATAAAATAAGCAATATACTGAATGAAGAGCTAAAAAGAGAAAATATTACTGAAGAAGAAAGAAAAGATCTTTACAGATTATTAAGTCAGGTAAGCTCTATCCATAAAGAGAGTCAGCTTCAAAAGGCAAAGCATGTAACTTCAAGGTTAATGGCGGCTATGGGTATTGCAGGATCAGTTGCAATTTCTTTAGGAACTGTATTGATTCATGAAAAGTATAAAACTCAGAGAGAAATGGCAAAGTGGAATAATTATTAATAATTTCGATAATAATATTGACATATTAAGTTAAATATCATAATATTTTAGATAAGAATTTAATAAAAATGCATTGAAGAGAAGAGTAGTAAATGAAAATGTCTAAAGAGAGCTAGGATAGGTGAAAACTAGCGATATGGAAGTTTACGAATATGGCCTTGGAGCAGATTGCCTGAATTATTTAGGGTAGTACGGAAGCAGCCGTTATACTGCAGGGTGATAAAATTAACTTTGGTTAAGGAGTCACTTATTGAGGTTTTTGTTGTGAAACAAGAACGAATTAGAGTGGTAACGCGTAAATTTATGCCTCTAAGCAGACAATATGCTTAGAGGCTTTTATATTTATTTAAGAAGAAATTTAAAGAATATATAGGGAGGAATTTTAATGAGTAAAGGAAGCTATTATATAACGACACCTATTTACTATCCATCTGCCAAATTACATATAGGAAATACATATACTACAGTAGCTGCGGATGCTATAGCAAGATTTAAAAAACTTACAGGATATGATACTTTTTTCTTAACAGGAACAGATGAGCATGGACAAAAGATTCAAAGACTTGCAGAAGCAAAAGGAGTTACTCCAAAGGAATATGTTGATGAAATTGTTGCAGGGATAAAAGATTTATGGAAAACAATGAATATAAGCTACGATAAATTTATAAGAACTACTGATGATTATCACATTGAAACAGTTCAAAAGATATTTAAAAAGTTATATGATCAAGGAGACATTTACAAAAGTGAGTATGAAGGATTGTATTGTACACCTTGTGAATCCTTCTGGACAGAAACTCAACTTGTAGATGGAAAATGTCCTGATTGTGGAAGACCAGTTGAAAAGACTAAAGAAGAAGCTTATTTCTTCAAAATGTCTAAGTATGCTGATAAGCTTATAGAATATATTGAAGCTCATCCAGAGTTTATACAGCCAGAATCAAGAAAAAATGAAATGCTTAATAACTTCTTAAGACCGGGACTTCAAGATTTATGTATATCAAGAACATCTTTTGATTGGGGAATTCCTGTAACTTTCGATGAAAAACATGTTATATATGTATGGATAGATGCACTTTCAAACTATATAACTGCTTTAGGATACAACCAAGAAAATGATGAATTATACAGCAAATACTGGCCTGCAAATGTACATCTTGTAGGAAAGGATATATTAAGATTCCATACAATCTATTGGCCAATAATGCTTATGGCTTTAGATATACCACTTCCAAAACAAGTATTTGGTCATGGATGGCTTTTAGTTGATGGCGGCAAAATGTCAAAATCAAAGGGTAATGTAGTAGATCCTGCAGTTTTAGTTGAGCACTTTGGTACAGATGCAGTTAGATATTATCTTCTACACGAAATACCATTTGGTCAAGATGGAATGTATACAAGTGAAATTTTCATAAAGAAAACAAACTCAGATCTTGCAAATGATCTTGGAAACCTTGTAAATAGAACAATTGCGATGATTAATAAATATTTTGAGGGAACAATTCAAGCACCTACTGCAAAAGAAGATATAGATGAAGATTTAATAAGAATTGCTCTTGAAGCTCCAGCTAAAGTGGAAAAGAGAATGAATGACCTTAAATTACCTGAAGCATTAGATGAAATATGGACACTTGTAAGACGCAGCAATAAATATATAGATGAAACAATGCCTTGGGTACTAGCTAAGGATGAAGCTAAAAAAGAGAGACTTGGAACTGTTTTATATAACCTTGTTGAAAGCTTGAGAATAGTTTCAGTAATGGTTTCACCATTCTTGCCAGAAACAAGTGAAAAGATAAATAAACAATTAAATGTAGAGCTTACATCATGGGACAGCATAGCTTCCTTCGATGGCACAAAAGCTGGAACAAAGGTTGGAGAAGGAGAAGCTATATTCCCAAGAATAGACGTTGAAAAGAAATTAGAGGAACTTGCAAAATTACAAGAAGAACAATCAAAAGCTGCACCAGGTCCATCAATGGAACCAATAAAGCCTGAAATTACTATAGAAGATTTTGATAAAGTTGATTTAAGAGTAGCAAAGGTAATAGAATGTGAGCCAGTAAAGAAGGCAAAGAAGCTTCTTAAATTAAAAGTAGATTTAGGTGGAGAAATAAGACAGGTAGTATCGGGCATAGCTAAATATTACAAACCAGAAGAAATGGTTGGAAAATATATAGTTTTAGTAGCTAACCTAAAACCGGTAAAGTTGATGGGAGAGTTATCACAAGGAATGATACTTGCAGCATCAGATGATAAAGATAATCTTATGGTAGTAAATCCAGGTGAACTTCCAACTGGAAGCAGGGTTAAGTAAAGTAATATAAAAGAAGTAAAGATAAGAATTAAAATTCAAATAAGTAAAAACGAACTGTAATGAGCACAATTTACTTGCAGTTCGTTTTTACTTTTGAAATTCTGCATTAAGATATGTTTGAATATATTTTGATATAATGTTTTATATACTAAAAGATTACGGGGGGGATGATATTGGGCAAGAGATTTAATGCCAGATGGGTTCTGTATTTATTTGCAATGAGTCTTATATGTTCAACATACTGCATTAAAGTAAATGCAAAAGATAATCAACAAAAAACAGATTACTCCAAGGTTGAAGCTATAAATAATGATTTTATAGAAACTAAAGTTAAAGTGCTTTCTTCAAGTAAGAGTCCGCAGGATAATTTTATAGGTAAAATATTAAAAGGGGCTATAGAAAGTTATAATACATATAAAGTATTACCGTCCGTTACAATTGCACAAGCTATCTTGGAATCAGGATGGGGAAAGAGTCTAAAAGCTACTAAATATAATAATTTATTTGGTATTAAAGCAGATAAAAAATGGACAGGCCCTAAAGTTAAACTGTCTTCAAAGGAATATATAAGAGGTAAAAGGAGAACAGTATATTCATATTGGAGAGTTTATAATAGTTTAAATGATTCAATAGTTGATCATGGAAAGTTTTTACATGAAAGACCTTGGTATAGAGAAGCTGGAGTATTCAAAGCCACAAATTATGTAGAACAGATAAAGGCTGTTAAAAAAGGTGGATATTGCACGGACCCTGAGTATGTTAACAAAATTTGCAGGATAATAAATCAATATGATTTATGGCAGTATGATCCAAATGGAAAAGAGATGAAATTTTAATATATTTAATTTTAAAACTTTGTATAGTAAAATTGGTATTAGAGAATGCAAACTTATATTTTAGTATATTGTAATAGAAAGGAAGAAGAATATGTTGTATACAAGACTTTTATTTGCAGCTGTAATCGGTGCAGTTATAGGTTATATAACTAACTGGTTAGCTATAAAGATGTTATTTCGTCCTCATACAGAAAAAAGAATTTTCGGTATAAAAATACCATTTACTCCAGGACTTATTCCAAAGGAGAAAGAGAGAATTGCAAAAAGTGTAGGGGATGCAATAGGTACACATCTTTTAACTAGTGAGACTATGGTTGAAGCACTTACAAATAATGGAGTGGATGAGAAATTCAAAAAATGGGTTGAAGGCAAGGTTATAGAAATTGAGAAAAGTAGAATTTCAATAGGTCAGCAGATAAAGAACATAATTGGAGATAAGTATCAAAGCTTTATTGAGTACATAAAAATAAAAGTAACTGAACTAGTACTCCTTAATATCAGGAAAGAAAAATTTAAAAAAGAAGCAGAAGATATTATATTAGATACTATAAAAAAGGAATTATCAAAGAGCCCAAGCAGTATTATAGAAAGCGAATTTTATAACAAAATAAGAGCAGGATTAATCAGAGAAGCTGGTGCATATAAAGACTCTGATGAATTTAATGCAAAAATTCAGCAAATCATAGGAAATAAAATAAATGAGTTAGGTAATTTGGATAAGACGTTGGAAGAAGTCATACCTGTTAGCCTTGTGAGTACAATTAAGGTTTATGTATATAGCAAAAATTATGACATTGCTATGTCTATAAAGGATATGCTTAAGGAAGAACGTGTAAAGGAAAAACTTAAAAATGCCCTTATGGGAATGGTAGGTTCAAATTTAAATCCAATGATTGCTATGTTTTTAAATCCAGATACTATTTATGATAAGCTTTCTGTTGTTGTAGATGAGCAGTTAGATAAGGAAGATACTCAAAAGGAAATTGCTCTGTTTATAAATGATGTAATAGATAAACTTCTTAAGAATAAAGTTTCAGAGATTATTTCAGTTGTTTCAGAAGAAGAAAAAGAAAGAAATACAAAGTTATTAAGCGATACTATAATTAATAAAGTTATAGGAAATAATCTAATAGAAGAAATTTTTAATTCTTTAGAAAATAAGATGAAGAATAATGAAAGTATAGACAATATGCTTTCAGCAATAAATATAAATTCAGAAGATATAATTAGGAATTTCGTGAGAAATAAGATTGATGATATAGTTGATAATAAAGATATTGAAGGAAAAATTATATTTTATGTTAATTCTTCAATAGATAAAGCATTAACTGTTACTTTAGAACAAATTTCAAAAGGAAATGAAGAGAAGGTTTCAAGGGTTGCATCAAATACAGCAGGTGTTATATTTGATAGATTTATTACAAATAAAGCAGGAGAATTCATAGCTGCTTTTGATATTAAGAAGATAGTAGAAGACAGAATAAATTCTTTTGATGTTGCTTTTGCAGAAGAAATAATACTAGAAATTGCAAGCAAGGAGTTAAGTGCTATAACTTGGCTTGGAGCTTTACTTGGATGCATAATGGGATTTGTATCCACATTAATTGCAGCAGTATAATAGTAGTGACCAGGTGCTAGACAAAAATAATTTTTATTATTGGTATACTAGTATCTGAATTTAAAAGGGAGGAAATAGAAATGATTTTTGATTCACATGCTCATTATGATGACAGACGTTTTAATGAAGATAGAGAACAGGTTATAAAAGAATTAAAAGAAAATGATATAGTAGGAGTATTAAATTGTGGTGCTTCTCTAAGAGGAACAAGAGCTTCTGCAAAGCTTGCAGAGAAGTATGACATATTTTATGCAGCAGTGGGTATACATCCAGGAAATGCTTATGAGCTTACAAAGGAAGCATTGGATGAAATTAAAAAGATGACGAAAAAGGATAAAGTAAGAGCCATAGGAGAAATTGGTTTGGATTACTACTGGGAAGAAAATCCACCAAAGGAAGTGCAGAAAGCAGTTTTTAGAAAACAGATGGAGCTTGCAAGGGAATTAAACTTGCCAGTTGTGATTCATGATAGAGATGCTCATGGAGATACTCTGGATATTATGAAAGAATTTCCAGAAGTAAAGGGAGTTGTTCATTGTTTTTCAGGCAGTGTTGAATTTGCTCGTGAATGCTTAAAATTAGGTTATTACATAGGTATTACTGGGGTTATAACCTTTAAAAATTCTAAAAAATTAAGAGATGTGGCTAAGGAAGTTCCTTTAGATAGGATTTTAGTAGAAACAGATTGTCCTTATATGGCGCCAACTCCTTATAGGGGGGAAAGAAACAGATCAGAGTATATAAAGTATGTAATAGAGCAAATAGCAGAAATAAAAGAGGTTTCAGTGGAAGAAATACAAGATATAACTATAGAAAATATCAAAAACTTGCTAAAAATATCTTAATAGTGTAAAATGTATATAAGCCGATTGACATAAAAAGGAAAAAAGGTTCTGTAGAATATTTTCCTTAATTTTGCACACTAATGGTGCATATTAGGAATTTTATAACATAAATGCAGTAAAATATTGTGTGCAAGCCATTAGTTTGTAGGATAATTATGCATATGATGCATTTTATTTACACAGAATGAAGGCAAAAGGCGCTTAATTTGACGAAATATGAAATACACGATATAATGGTTAAGTCAATTTTGTCAAGGGGGTTTATATTATGTTTAACAAATTTTATGGCGACATAAAGACCTACTTCTCAAATGGACCTAGAGTGTTTTTCATGGCTATGCTAATTTTCATGTCTGCAGTAATTATGGTATTCAGCATGGAAAAGAGCGTAAATATTGTAATCGACGGAAAAGAAATGAGCATAATCACATATAAGAACAGCGTAAAAGACATATTAAAGAAAAATAATATTGCACTGGGTCCCAAGGATATTGTAGAACCAGACTTAAACAGTAAGATAAAATCAGGAGACACAATAAGAATAGAAAAAGCTATAAATATCCAATTACAAGTAGATGGTAAAACAAAAACTGTCGCTACTACAGCAGATAATGTTGAAGAAATGCTAAAAGAAGAAAAAATAGCATTAGGAGCTGAAGATAAGGTTTCACCATCAAGAGAAGAAGTAACTAAGGCTGGCTTAAAGGTAGTAGTTACTAGGGTAGAATCAAAGGTAGAAAAAAATGTAGCAGCTATTGAATTTACTACCGAAGTAAAAAAAGATGGCGACATGAAGGAAGGCATCAAAAAAGTTGTACAAGAAGGTGCAGCTGGAGAAAAAGAAATACAGTATAAAGTTACTTATGAAAATGGAAAAGAAGTATCTAGACAAGTAGTATCAGAAAAAGTAACTAAAAAGCCTACAAATAAGGTTGTAGCTATGGGAACCTTAAAAACTGTAAAGCTTTCACGTGGTAATTTTAGCTATTCTTCAAAAATAAGAATGAGAGCTACTGCGTACACTTCAAGCTTTAAAGATACAGGCAAGAGACCTGGAGATAGAGGCTTTGGAGTTACTGCATCTGGAACGAAAACCAAGAGAAACTCTGATGGGTACAGCACTGTAGCTGTTGATCCAAGAATCATTCCACTTGGAACTAAGCTGTATATTGAAGGTTATGGTTTTGCTATAGCTGAAGATACAGGGGGAGCTATTAAAGGTAATAAAATAGATTTATACTTTAATTCCGATAGTCAGGTTTACAGATTTGGAGTTAGATATGTAGACGTATATGTTTTGAAATAGAGCGCTTAGCGCTCTATTTTTATTTGATATAGTTTATATTATACTTTTTATTTGTAAAAAAATATATATTAAATTGTATATAAGTTGTAAATTTTTATAGAGATAAAGTATATAGATTGTAATTATCAATATTCATTGCTAAATGGTCAATTTGCGAAAAGCTTCAATGAAGTTTTAATAGAAAGAATAGTATTTATTACAACTTATATATGAAAAACAAATTGAATTAAAAATTCTTTGGTTTATAATAGAAAAGGGAAGAATTGATAAAAGTAATATCAACTGAATAGTTACAGTTGTTAAAGGTTGGAGGATTTTGTTAACATGATGATAAAAGAAGTTATTGTAGTAGAAGGAAGAGACGATATAACAGCAGTAAAAAGAGCAGTAGATGCAGAAATAATTGCTGTTGGAGGATTTGGTATAAATAAAAAAGTAATAGATAGAATAAAAGAAGCTCAGAAAAGACAGGGAGTAATTGTTTTTACAGATCCTGACTTTGCTGGTGAAAAGATAAGAAGAATAATATCAAAGAGAGTAAGCGGCGTAAAGCATGCATACATAACAAAGCAGGAAGGGCTTCGTGATGATGATATAGGAGTTGAAAATGCTTCACCTGAGACTATAATAAGAGCATTAAAAAATGCCAAGTGTGAAGTAAAAGAAAAAAGAGATTTTTTTAATACACAAGATTTATATTACTTTAATCTGACTGGAAACAGTGAGGCTAAGAAAAGAAGGGAAGCACTTGGAAGAGAACTAGGAATAGGTTACTGCAATTCTGCACAATTTATAACTAGATTGAATAATTACGGAATAACTAGAGAAGAATTTGTAGCTGCTATTAATAAAATAAGTAAGGAGATATAAAATGGAAAAAGTAAATACTAAAGAATTAGTTAAGAAATATAATTTTAAGTTTACTAAAAGCTTAGGACAGAATTTTTTAATAGACGATAAGGTACTGGATGATATAGTAGATGGTGCTGAAGTTTCAAAAGATGACTTCGTAATAGAAATAGGACCGGGAGTTGGAACTCTTACAAAAGAGTTATTAGGAAAAGCTAAAAAAGTTTGTTCTGTGGAGTTAGATTCAGATCTTATACCTATACTTGAAGAAGAGCTTGGAGGGCATGATAATTTTCAACTTATACATAAGGATGCTTTAAAAGTTGATTTTAATGAAGTAATAGGAGAAGAAGTGAATGTTAAAGTAGTAGCTAACCTGCCTTATTATGTTACTACACCTATAATAGCAAGAATGCTAAATGAGAATTATAAATTTAAATCTTTGACAATAATGATCCAAAAGGAAGTGGCCGAGAGAATAGATGCAGATCCTAATTGTAAAGAATATGGTTCGCTTTCTATACTTGTACAATATTATTGTGACACTAAAATTATACGAACAGTTTCTCCATCATCATTTGTGCCCCAGCCTAAGGTGGATTCAATAGTTATAAGATTGGATAAGTTAGATAAACCTAGAGTTCAGACTAAAGATAAAGAACTATTTTTTAAGATAGTAAGACAATCTTTTAATATGAGAAGAAAGACTTTAAGAAATGCAGTAAAGAGTATGAAGATGATGAATGGAGAAGAAATGGAAAAGGCTTTTGAAAATGCAAATATAGATCCTAAAAGAAGAGGAGAAACTTTATCGCTTCAAGAATTTGCAGATTTAGCAGATGCAGTATATGATATAATAACTAACAATTAATAATTATTAATCCCCAGTTGCCAGTAAGAAAGATATTTTTAATGGTTACTGGGGATTAGCTATTTGTGCTAGAGTACAACCCCTAAATTTCAAAGTTTTTTTGAAAAGAGTTCATTTTTTAGAAACATAGCATATATTATAATAATGAATAAGATTGTATGGGGGGAGAAGAGGTGTCAGCTAAAAAAAACTACAGCAGGTACTTTATAATATTGCAGGAAGATGAAAAAGGGTTCTCAATAGATGCTAATAAATTTCCAACGGGATATACTAAAATTGAAAAGAAAAATAATAAATGCAAAATATCATATTATGTTCAAAACTTAAATAAATCTAAAGAACCTTATTACATGATTTTAATATGCAGTAAGAAGAGTGAAAATAAGTTAATAAAATTAGGAAAAATGAACATAGATGATTATGGAAGATCAGAGATATCATACGAATATGGTATAGAAAACATAGCTAACAGCGGAATCTCTATGGATAAAATTAAAGGGGCGGCAATAGTCCATTTTCAAGAAACAAGCATGAGAGCTGTTTTAACAGGATTTATCAGTGGAACCAGACTCGAGGAATGGAAAAAATATTCTATTGTCGAAAATAAAGAACAGTTGAGAGAAGATAAGAATGAAACTGATGAACAGATAGATAAAAGTAATGATGATATAAAGAAAAGTTCTGATTTTGAGGATAATAGAGATATAGTCAAAGATAAAGCAGTTAAAGAAGAGATTAAAACAAAAATAGAAAAAATAGAAAAAATAGATAATAAAAATAAATCAGAAAATAATATATTTGATGAATATGAAAAGAACATAGAAATGGCTAAGAACATAAACAGTAATAATAGAGAACTTAATGATGCTGATATAAATCAAAGTATAAATGAAAATGAAAGTGATGATATTACTGATGCTTTAGATGATGTAGATGATACAAATAGCGAGAGGCATAGTAATGAAAACAAGACTGCTAAGGAAATTGATGATACAGCCGAATTAGAAGATTATAGAGGTGAAGATACAAGGAATAAAGACAAAGAAAAGTATAAAGATAAGTGTGAATGTGAGTGTGAATGTGAGTGTGAGGATAACTACAAAGACAAGTATGAATGTAAGTGCAAAGAGAAGTTTAAAGAGAAGTATGAATACAATTACAAGGATAAATATAAAGACAATGGAGATAATAAGGATTATCCAGTTGGAACATTAGGAGAATTCTTTAAGAATCTTGCCAAAGATCTTGAAGAGGTTACTGATGTCTGCTCTGAAATAGGAAAATGCAAGTGGTATAAAGTTCCAGCAGAGAAGCTTGAGAATATTAATGATACATCAGATTTAGATAAATATACTATTTTATATTATCCGATGATTTGCTATTATCCTTATATTAAAAAACATGGTCATTATCTTGTAGGATACAAGTGTGATTCAAAAGGTAGAATGAGATATTTGGTATATGCAATACCTGGTACTAAAATTATGAATGATCAACCATTTGGAGGAGCAACAGGTTTTACAACTTGGGTTTGTAAAGATCATACTGAAGATAAAATACACAGCGTAGGATATTGGGTAATGTTTTATGATTTCAAGAATTCAAGAATTATGATGCCGGTAATATAATGTATATTAAAACTAACTGCTTAAAAAGTGCAGTTAGTTTTAATATTTTTTGAGCTTCACTCATATAGTATAGTATTAGAGAGTAGATTATAGGGTATGGGGGAGTTTTATGAAGATTATATTAATAAACAAAAGGAAATTGCAAGTTGTTTTTGTTGCTGTTATATCAATGATAATTCTTTTTGCAATTGGACAAATATTTGAGGGGCATATAAAGTCAGTAAGCTTTATACAAAATAATATAAGTTCTTTACAGGAGTACGAAGCTTTAGAAGGAAAATTAACCTATAAGCTTCCATCACAGTGGTGTGTAAAATCTAAAACCTTTCCTGGTGGTGAAATAATCTACCATAATGATTTTCAATCTGATGATCTTGTTATAACTGGGTTTGTTCAGGTTTGGAATATAAAAGATGATTTAAAAGATTTCTTAATGAAAAGTAAGGAAGTATCTGAGAAACAAAATATAATAAAAAATTATAGGATAAGTAATATAAAGATAAATAATAGAGAGGGATATTTGGTAAAGTACAATATGGTAGCTAATGATGTTGACTATACCGCCTATGAATATTTTATAAATAACAATAATCAATTTATTAGATTTTCATTCTTTGTAAAAAGTCAAAATTTCAAAGAAAGCTTTGCAGCTATTTTTTACAGTATAGTTAAAACAACAAAAATTAAAGGATAATTGATTTAGTATGTTTTAAGTATTATAATTTTATACATGAATAAAGAGAAGCTTTTAGCTTCTCTTATTATTTTTAGGAGGTAGAATAATGAAACCTATTTTGTTTGAAATTTTTGGCATCAAGATATATGGATATGGGGCTATGATAACCATAGGAATAATTTTTGCCATTATATTGTTATCTAAAAGAAGTAAAATAAGAGGCTATGACGATGATATGATATGGAATATGTCTATGCTTACAATAATCTTTGGAGTTTTGGGTGGCAAGATTTTATATATAATAACTGAATTTAAATATATTTTGACTAATCCACTATCAATTATTAAAGATTTTGGAAGCGGTTTTGTTATTTATGGCGGTATTATAGGCGGGATTTTGGGGATAATTGTATACTGCAAAAGAAAAAGATGGAATATATTAAGCGTGCTGGATTTAGTAATACCAAGTGTACCTTTAGCTCAAGGTTTTGGAAGAATAGGGTGTTTTTTAGCTGGATGCTGTTATGGAAGAGAAACTAGTCTTCCAATAGGCATTGTATTTAAAAATTCCTGGTTTGCACCTTCAGGTATAGCAATTCACCCTACACAACTATATTCTTCTGTATTTGATTTTGCTTTAGCTTTGTTTTTAATATGGTATGATAAAAAAGAAAGAGAAGATGGAAAGCTTTTTTCTATGTATGTTATAATTTATAGTGTTGGAAGATTTATAATAGAATTTTTGAGAAGTGATCCAAGAGGAAATGTAGGAATATTATCTACATCTCAATTTATAGCTATATTTACTCTTATCATAGGAATCATTCTTTTTAACATACAAAAGATTAAAAGAGCAAAGAAATAATTGTGGTTTACATCTTAGGAGGTGAGTGGATGTGAGTAAAAAATTAAGAAGTTTAGTTATTATATTAATAATAGCTTTTAGTGGTACTTTAACGGGATGTGGTCAAATAGACAATTTGCAAGTAAAGCTTGGGATGAAAAACACAGATTTTGAATACATAAAAGAAGGAAAAATTAATAAGGTAACTATACAAAATATTAGAGATAAAGGGTTTACCTTCATAGTTACAGATAAAAATTCAATAAGAGAATTGTACAATATTCTGTCAGATGCTAAAGAGGTTAAAAATAAAATATCTTTAGAACCGGATTATACCCTGGAATTCTATGAAGGCATAGATAAGGTTCATAAATTTAATTATGTTGCTGGCTTAGATAAAACCGATGCAGGAAATCTATATGGTGACAATAAAATGTATATTGTATCTAAAAGTCTTGATGATGACATTCTAAAAACTTTCTGGGATATAAGAATACCAAAAGAGTTTAAAAATGTTTATTATAATTCTATGCTGAAAGCTTTGGAAGATTACAGTAACGATTTAAAAGGTAATGAAAAAATAGGAATTGACATAGATGATGAAGAAGTAGCTAAGTTTATTATGACTATGGATATAGAAGAATTTAAGGAAAATCTAAAAAGTAATGAAGAAATAATTAAAAATGATGATAGAAATAAATATGATATTACTATGGATATATCAACAGAAGGTTATAAGTCTGATATATATAAATGTATAATTACTTTTTTTAATAAGAAAACTAAAAAGGAAATTAAGTACTATTTTGTAAATAAGTATAATTTAGGAGCATGGCAATTTAATATGAGTAAAGATAAGAAACCAGAAAAGTTTTAAAGAGTTTTTGGCATTTGATAAAAACCATTATAGTGATATAATGGTATTGATTAATTTTTATAGTACGCTTAGGAGGAATGGAAATGAGTAATTGTGATAGCTGTCCAAGTAAAGGATCATGCAATGAAGAAAGTTGTTCAAAGGTGCTTCCAAAGTATGGAAAAATAAAAAGTATAATTGGTGTTATTAGTGGTAAAGGTGGCGTTGGTAAATCTACAGTAACAGGAATTCTTGCATCACAGCTTTCAAAGGCTGGACATAAAGTAGGGGTTCTAGATGCTGATATTACAGGACCTTCAATGCCAAGAGTTTTAGGAATAAGTAATGAAAGATCTATGGCAATGCAATTAGAAGGAACAGAAGAAGTTAAATTTATGCCTGTCCAAACAGAAAGTGGAATAAAGGTTATGTCTCTTAACTTGTTAACTGAGGAAGAAGAACAGCCAGTTATTTGGAGAGGACCTTTAATTACTGGAGTTTTAAACCAAATGTATACTGATACAGTTTGGGATGAGTTGGATTACCTACTTATAGATATGCCTCCAGGAACAGGAGATATAGCTTTAACAATAATGCAGACATTACCACTAACAGGAATGGTTGTGGTTTCAACTCCTCAAGATATGGTTTCTATGATTGTTAAAAAGGTTGTAATAATGATAGAAAAAATGAACATAAACTTGTTAGGCGTAGTAGAAAATATGTCTTATGTAAAATGCGAAGGCTGTGGAGACAAAATAAGAGTATTCAGTAAAAAGCCAGCAGTTGAACATGCTGAATACCTAGGTGCACCACTTCTAGCAGAAATGCCAATAAATTTAGATTTGGTTGAAAGCTTGGAAAATGGAAAAATGGAAAGTTACATAAAAGAGTCTAAAGAGTATGACGAGTTGTTTGAGAACTTTGTGGAACAGTTGAATAAAATTGTGAAACAATAAAGTTTGGAGAGGCTTTATTATCTAAACTTATGAAGGCAGAAAAAATGAGGATATAAATTTCAAACAAGAATCTTCGGTACGTTAACGAGTTCTAAAGTTTGCTTATTTAAAATTTTCTACCCAGCCCTATGCAGCGTCCTGCTGCAGGTCTGGCTTTGCTCCGTCCATGGAGCAAAATTACGAAAATTTTAAAACGCAAACTTAAGAACTTGTAAAAACTACCTCAAGAATCTTTTATTGAAATTTATATCCCCTTATTTTTCTGCTTTAAACTTTTGTGAAATAAAGCCACCTAATTTTATTATGTATTAATAAAACAATCTCTCATGCCGGTAACTTTTATGAGTTATGTCGTAACATCCTTAAGTTGTGTTATAATTAAATAAAAAAGTCATTCATTTTATCATTAGTTATTTCTTTGGAAGCAGGTAAATCAATGTTAATTTTATCGCCTACTTTGGAATTGGGTGGGATATGAGATACACATAAATCCATGGTTGTTCCGTTTTCAAAAACGATGAAAGCATCTGTTTTATTCATATCTAATATTTTTCCTTGCATAGAGGTTCTCCTTTGCAGTTTATTCATTATATATTTTTTACTGGTTATACATGAATTATTCTTATAAAACATAAATAAAATGCATACTAAGAATAAGGGGTAGTTTTGAGAGGAGTAAAGGTTTTGTCAGCAAATTTCAGTTTATATTTTATCATGGTACTATTAACGATTTTAGTTATAAAGGAATATTATAAAATAAAAAAAGTTAACAATAGATTATCCACACTGCAAAGAATTAATAAAGCCTTTTATTGGTTGGGAAATCAAGCTAATGAAGTGAGAACTAAAAAAGAATTATATGAGGTTATGTTGGAGGCCGCTGTAGATTTAGTTGTATGTGCAGATAAGGGAAGTATACTTATTTTAGAAGGAGATGGAAGATTTCATTTTAAAGCAGCAAAAGGTTTTTCAGAGAATTTAACAAATCTAACATTAGGAAAAGAAGAAATCTTCTTGTATAAGGTTAATAATTTTACAGATACTGCAATAATACTAAATCCAGCTGAATTTGATAAAAAAAATATGAGTATTGAAAGCAAATCAGAGTTTGATAAATATGAAGACTTAAATATTACTGCTACTATAAGTGCGCCTATACATATAGATGATAAACTTATAGGGGTAATAAATATTGATAGTATAAAAAAAGATAAGACATTTACAAATGATGATTTGGAAGCAATGAATCATATAAGAAATCAGCTGCAAATAGTATTGAAAAATTTTATAATTCAAGATGAATTAAGATATAAGGCTCATCACGATTATTTAACAGGGATATATAATAGGAGAATATTTAATTACCTTTTAAATGAAGAAATAGAAAAAATAAATAAACTTAATACTAAGTTATTTTTTATTTTAATTGATATAGATAATTTTAAAAAAATAAATGATAAATATGGTCACGTAACAGGAGACAAAGCTCTGCAACATTTCACAAAAATACTAAGAAAAAATATAAGTAAAAACGATATTTATGCAAGGGTAGCTGGAGATGAGTTTGTTATTCTATTTAAAAATTCTTCAAAGGATAGGATTGAAGAAGTGATGACAAGTATAAGAAAAATGCTTGATGAAACAGTTATTAATAATCTAAAGGTAAGCTTTAGCTATGGAATATGTGAAATAGAATCTAGTGAAAACTTGTCTATAGAAGAAATTTATCGGATTGCGGATAAAAATATGTATATGGATAAAGCAAGAAAAAAGGAGATATGAGAAGTTAATGGATAACTATGAGGTCATATTAAGACTTGCGCTTGCTATCTTTATTGGTGGACTTCTTGGTTACGAAAGAGAATTTAAAAATAGACCGGCAGGACTTAGAACTCATATTCTAGTTTGTGTTGGTGCGGCTATAATATCAATGATACAGCTTCATATTACTACAGATACAATCGTACTTATTATTGAGCATCCAGAACTTTCAAATGCAGTTAAAGCTGATATGGGAAGATTGGGTGCTCAAGTCATATCAGGAATAGGTTTTTTAGGGGTTGGAACAATAATACATGAAAAAGGTTCAGTTAAAGGACTTACTACAGCAGCAAGTATTTGGACAGTAGGATGTATAGGTCTTGCTATTGGTATGGGTTACTATTTCTTAAGCTGCATATCGGCCATAAGTGTTTTTTTTACAGTAGTCTTTTTGAGACGATTTGAATCTAATTTTTTTAAAAAAGTAGATGTGGTAAAATTAGGAGTTGAATATTACAATAAAGGAGATATTAATTTAGAACTGACAAATTACTTCAAAGCTAAAAATATAAAAATCAAAGATGTACAATTTTTAATACAAGGAAGAGAAGAAAATCCTTTGTTTAGAAAATGCATATATATAATCTTAGTTCCAAGATGTGTGAAAATTAATAAGGTTATTGAAGAATTGAATGAGTTTGAGAAAATAGTGAAAGTCAGAAAAGAATAAAATTGTGAAACAATTTTATTCTAGTAACCAGTGACCAATCCCCAGTCCCCAGACAATGACGTTTTGCTAATGCAAAACTAAAATTAGAATAAAGCAAACTAGGCTTAAAATATAAATGCTCTATCTTTAAGTCTAGTTTTTTTTATTTTATTTAATTGTTTTTAATTGCTTTTATGTTTTTTCTTTACGCTGGGGATTGGTGATTGGCTACTGGGGAAAATAAGAATGTTGCTTCGCAACATTCTTATTTTCTCACTTTGTTTTCAAAGTCTTTTTGTATTGCATGAAGGCGTTTTGTGCCGTCTATGCGTTTTTGCCTTGCTTCATTTTCAATTTGTTTAGTTTCTTCTATTCCTTGAATAATAGTTTGCCATGTTTTTTCAAGAGTTTCTATTTGAATAGAACTTCCAGATGCAAGCTGAGCTGTAAGCTTGGATTGCATTGCTGTATTTTGAGCATTTCTAAGCAGTAATTCGTTTGTTTTTTCATCCAAAGCAGCCATAGCTTTTGATTGAACAGCCTGTCTTTTTAGAGTTATAGCTTGTATTAAGCTTTGTTTAAATATTGGTATAGTAACTATAAAAGCAGAGTTTATTTTTCTAACTAAATTATAGTTACCCTGCTGTATTAATTTAATTTGAGGCATAGTTTGAAGAGAAACATTTTTAGCAAGTTCTAAATCATAAACTCTTTGCTCTAGCATTTGTAAAAGCTGCATTCCATTAGATAAATTTATTTGATCTATTTGTTCTGGTGAAGCGGCAGCTTTGTTTTGCAGTTCAGGAAGTATATTATTTTTGAAGTTTTCTATAACTACATTGCCTGCACAAATATATTTTTCCAGCAATTCATAGTAGTCCATGTTTTTATTGAACATTTCTTCTAAATTTTGATTTGAAGAATTTATTTCAGCTTCATATTTTTTTAATTGAACGTAAACTTTATCTACTTCTCCACCCATTGTGTGATATTTTTGGAATAGAGCATCTATAGAGTCCTTAGCTTTATGAAAAAGCTTTTCGAAGAACCCAGGTTTTTTATCTTGAAAATCTTTCACATCAAATTTATCCATTATTTTATTAAGCTGAGTTAAAAGTTGTCCTGAATCTTCCACAGATGTTGTTTGTATTGAACTTAAGATTTGGTCTGCAAAGCTGGATATTTCAGCGGCAGTATCTTGTCCAAAAGCCATTATGCTGTCAACATTTTGTGTATCAATTTGCTTTGCAAGGGCTATTACTTCTGGTGAATTTTTAACTCTTAGAGCGATTTCATTGGTTTCTTTCTCAAGATTAATTCCTTCTGATTGTAAAGCCATCATTTCATTTGTATTGTTTATCATAAAAATCCTCCTTATTTAAAAAGATTAGACCAAAATGAATTTGATTTATTCTTATTTTTACGTATTGATTTTAAATCAGGTAATTCCAGGTTAAATTTAATGTCTTCCAGTTTATGAGTATCAAAGTATTTTTCATCAATTTTTTGTTCAATATTGTTATAGCCTGTAGGTGTAAATATCACTATGTCAAAACCTATCAGATTTAAGAAGGCTAACATAATAAAGTCTTCATCACTAAAGATATTTTCATCTTTATCATAAATAAATATCTTTGGTATTTTAAATGGATAGTCAAACTTTTGAATTAGTTCCAGTATGTTTTTATCTATGGTTAGCACTGTCATTAAAATTCTAAGCCTGAATTCTACACTAAGAGAATATTTAAAAATCGGTAATTTAAGCAGTTGATTTATCTTGTAAATAATAGTATCCTGTAAAGAAGTTTTTAAATAACCAAATTTATAAAGACGGTGTTTAAATAAACTTTCTCTATCAACAAGTCCATTTTTATCAAAGCAGTATTCTAAAGAATATAAGTCATATTTTGAGCAATTAGTTTTTATATAAGGCAGTTGTGGTATAAAGAGTAAATTATCTGGTTCCTTCAGTTCTGCAAATTCACTCCAATATAGATTTAAGTCACTATGAACTCCACTTATTTTTGCAAACAGATTTGGAAGGTAAACAGTTCCGTTTTCTATTCTGAATCCGGGACGCATTCTTGCTTCTTCCTTCCAAAGAATTTTCAGCTCATCATAGGTTGTCTTTAAGGTTAAAGGATGAGTTTTATAATTTTCAAACTGCCAAGGTCTGTAAAGACCATCTTCTTCATTATAAATAACATTGCCAATTTCTCTTGAAGCTTTAAAAGCAGTTGTTTCCTGTCTAATTATTACTTCTTCTAAAGGAAACTCTTTCAGCGGAGATGTATTAGGTAAAGTTATTAGCTTAGTATCTATTTTATCTCTATCTATTTTTTCAAAAGTTTCATCATTACAAGAGTTAATATATAAAATATCACATCCTAATTTAGATAAAAATAGTAAAAAGTAAGCTTCATGTTTTTTTATATCTCCATAATACAATATTTTAGGATTGTATATTTCATTTGTAGAATTCTTAAGGTAATCAAATTTTTTAAATAAATTCGGTACAAATTTATGAATCCACATAAGTATTTTTAAACTGAAATTTTTAATTTTAGCTGTATTAATATTAGGTTCCGTATTCAAGTATAATTCTAAAATAGAATTAAAGCTTTTTACTATGGAAGAGGTTATTATTTCTTGTTTTAAATCAGGAAAAGCATCAGCCTCCATTAATAATCCAATTAAAACATATTTTTTATTTTTATTAAAGTCATGGACAGCTTTCCATATACTGTTTGTTTTACTCATAAGTTCTGGGCTTGACTCAATAGGTAGGTCACATGTAAACTTCAAATATAAATTACCAAGAGATTCTAATTTTTTATCCAATCGGTATAAATTGTTATAATATTGATTTTTATTTTCTTCTATTCCTATGTATCTATAAAAATACACTGGTATTATAGGCATAGGTTTACCAATAAAGCCGCTTCGTTTATTTAAAGAAGATGAAAAATCTTTTAAAATATCATTGGAAGCTTTAAGGGCTGAACTTATAGAGTTCATGTAGTTACTTACGTTGAAAGTTTTAACAGAAGTTTTAATTTCGGTTTTAGGTATATTATTACTAACTTTTTCAGACGTATTAAAATTTAAAGCTCCTGTAGAAATTGACTTTTGATTTTGCAGTTTTTTATTAAAATCTAACTTTTCAATTTCTAAGCTTGTTTTTAACGGTAGATTTAAAATTTTAGAATAATGTCCTTCTTTATCAATGAATGAAAAATCACAGTCAGAAGGAGAATTTATATATAAAACATCACAACCTAAACGAGATAAGAAAATTAAAAAATATACTTCGTGCTTTTTTACATCTCCATAGTAAATCACTTTTGGATTTATAATTTCCGTATTGTTTGGTGTTTTTAAACTGAAATTTTGTACTAAATTTGGAATAAAGTCATTTATCCAAGTAATTAACTTTAAGGTGAAATTTTTGATTTTAGTTAAATTTAAATTTGCCTCTTTTTTCAGATATAATCCTAAAATATGAGCAAAGACTTCCACAATAGAAGTATCTATCAATGAATTATCTATATTAGGAATTGAGCCATTTCCTCCTAATAATTTCACTAGAGTGTGTATTTTTGAATTGTCAAAAGGCTCTAAATTATTTCTATCCCAAGTAATTTGAATTTTTTCCATTAACCTATGATTAGTGTTAAAAGGTATGTTAGAAACAAATCTTAAATATTGATTGTTTAATTTAGATAAATTTTCATCTAGCTTATGGAGTTTCTTATAATAGTCTTCTTCTTCATTAATACCTATACATCTATAAAAATAAATAGGTATGATTGGACTAGGACCCTTTATAAATCCAATTCTTTTGTTTACTGGTACAAGTATATCATTGAAAATATCATCAGAGCTTTTAATGGAAGAATTTATGAATTTTCGAATGTTAACCATATATCATGCCTACTTTCAAATAATTGATTATATTAAAATATTTCCTATTAAATATATTATACAAAAAACTTGTAAATCCTATTTAAAAATTAAAAAAGAATATGAAAATATAGCTTTTATTATGATATACTAACCTTAATAAATCAAGTATTTATTCTAAAGATGAATGGTAAGGGGCGTGTGTTAAATGTTTAATTTTAGAGTACATCAAGAATTAAGCTGTGTTGCGGATGGAGAGGGACATTTTTTTGCTAGAGTTGGGGCTATGGTAGCCCAAAAGGGAAGCTTTACGGCAGAGAAGGTTTTACTAGATCCAAATCAGAACAGAAGCATTTTAAATTCAATGATAAATCTTGCAGCCAGAAAGCTTACAGGGGAAAACATACCTATAATGAAGGTTAGTGGTAAGGGTACATATTATATGGCTAATAGAGCCCAGCATGTTAGCATAATAAAATTGCAACCAGGTCAAAGTGTTGGAGTTGAAGGAGAAAATTTACTAGCTTTTACGGCAGATTGTAAATATGGAGTTAGATTCATTGGAAGTGGGGTTATATCACAAAAGGGATTATTTACTTCAAATCTTACTGCAATGGGAAGTGATGCACAGGTTGTTATAACTACAAATGGAAATCCTATAATACTTGAAACTCCATGTGTTGTAGATCCTGATGCAGTTATATGCTGGACAGGTCAAGACCCAAGCTTTAGAACAGATGTAAGCTGGAAAACATTTATTGGACAAAGTTCTGGAGAGTCTTATTTCATGGAATTTAATAGCCCAGGAGAAGTTGTTATAGTTCAACCTGCTGAGAGACCTTCAGGAGTTAATATAGCAATTGACTAATAAAAGAAGCTTAGAAAAATAAGTTTTTATTGTGTTTTGTGTCAAATAAATTTATTAAACCATTGATGAAAGTGGTTATATTATGAAATTATGGTTTATTTATTCCAAAGTTTACATCATTTAAGTAGTTATAAAGTTCACTTTAAATGATAAAATATGACTAGTGATTTATTTGACATACTCATAACCACTTGTATATTTAATTGTGTGGTAACGTTTGTTCAGTATGCCATATCTGCTTTTGGGTAGCATTGCCAATTTAGCTTTTTATTTTGCAGAATTAAAGTAAATAAACTAACTTATGACGAAAGTGGTGCAAGGAATGAAGGATAGAAAAGATATTATATGGTTTGATAATAAAATGATGGATATATACAATAAATTTTCTGATTTTTTAGAATTCAAAAAAGATCTTAATCCTCAGCTTGAATCATTAAAAATTATTATTATTTACGTGATTATAGGTGCACTTTGGATACTGTTATCGGATGAGGTTTTAGATATTTTTATTAATGATACACATATTTTGAAAGAAGTCCAGTTATATAAAGGCTGGTTTTATGTTGTTGTAACAGGAGCCATATTTTATTTTATTATAAACAGCAAAATGATGTTGTTTAAATTGGCAATTGATAAAATTTTAGAAGGATATGATGAGTTAAGTTTTGCTAATGAAGAATTAATGGCACTGGATGAAGAATTAAGTCAGCAGTACGATGAACTGGAGAAACATAGAAATGAACTTGTAATCAGCAATCAACGTTATGAATTGGCGGTGGAAGGAGCAAATGATGGTATCTGGGATTGGGATTTGCAGACAGGTGTATATTTCTTTACTATAAAATGGAAAAAAGAATTAGGTTATGACAAGGATGAATTAGAACATTCTTTGGAAACTTGGAAAACACTTTTACATCCGGAAGATTTGCAAAGAGTTTTAGACAAAATAGAAGCATATTTGATTTCTAAAGAAGGTATTTATGAAGATACCTATCGAATTCGATGTAAAGATGGGCAGTATCGTTGGATTCTTAGTCGTGGAAAAGGGGTGTGGGACAGCCAAGGAAATCTAATTCGTATTGCTGGTTCCCATACTGATATTACAGAACAAGTAAATTTGCAAGATAGATTGCAGTCACTGGCATATTATGATACACTGACCCAACTTCCAAATCGCACCATGCTTCAAGAAGAAGTAAGGAAACAAATTAAACAAGCACAAGAAAAAAAGCACAAGCTTGCATTTATATATTTCGATATTGATAATTTCAAGCATATAAATGATACTATGGGACATGATGCAGGAGATAAACTTATATTACATATAGCTAATATGTTATTACATGAAATTAAATCTCCAAATTTGGTAGCTAGATTAAGTGGAGATGAGTTTGCCATAGTACTGGTGAATGTAGAAAATACCAATAATATTATTTTAGAAATTAATCGTATTTTTAAATATATAAGAAGACCTTGGATTTTAGAAAAACAAGAATTTTATATATCTGCCAGTATGGGAGTTGCAGTATATCCTGAGCATGGCACGGATTTATCAACTCTTATGAAAAATGCAGATACAGCAATGTTTCATATCAAAGAGAATGGAAAAGATGGATTCGGCATTTTTACTTGTGATATGCGAGAAAAAACTTGGCGCTATATTCAAATGAGTAATCAATTAAGATATGCTATACAAAATGAAGAGTTTGTATTGTATTATCAGCCGCAAATTGATTTGAATACGGGTAAGATTATAGGTGTAGAAGCCCTTATTCGTTGGATACATCCTGAAAAAGGATTCATCTCACCTATGGAATTTATCCCTTTTGCTGAAGAAACGGGATATATTAGAGAGATTGGAGAATGGGTACTGAAAACAGCCTGCAAACAAAAAAGAAAATGGGAAGAGGAAGGATATTCCAACATAAAAATGTCTATTAATCTATCAAGTAAAAGATTAACACAGGAAGGATTAGTGTCAAACGTTCAACATATATTGGAAGAATATAATATGAACGCTTGTAATATTGAATTGGAAATTACTGAAACGGCTGTGATGGATGATCTACAAAAGGCTATTGAAGTATTGCAGCAGCTAAAGCAATTAGGTATAACTATTGCCTTGGATGATTTTGGTACTGGATATTCTTCATTGACCTATGTACAGAAACTGCCTATTGATATATTAAAAGTGGATAGAGAATTCATTAAAAATATTATAAATGAAGATGAAGAATCTTATATTTTCAAATTAATTGTTGAGTTAGCCCACAGTTTAGATCTGAAGGTTATAGCAGAAGGAGTAGAGACAAAAGAACAATTGGCATTTTTGAAGAAGAATGTTTGTGATATTGGACAAGGATATTATTTCAGTAGGCCTATACCAGCATCTGAGATAGAGAAGATGCTGGTATAGGAAAAAGAGTAAAATATAATATTGCACACATAAAAAGCGGAACACTTTAAAATACAAAAAAAGAAAGGAGCAATCAGTAAAGAGTGAGCATAAATATATATAACCCAAATATAAATAATATAAGTTCTCGGCAGTGCAGGTACGGGAGTTTGGTTGTAGAGACGTCCCTAAGGGAAGAAGAGGGGATTATTGATTTATCACAACCTGCACAAGTTATTGAAAACCAGGCAACATATACAGGCAATACAGTTAATCTTCAAAATAATAGTGGTTATATAAATACTGTGACTAATTCAGTTCCAGCTGCAAGTGTAACAAATACTGCTACTAAACCAGTTAAAAACAAAGCTGTGAGAGCTAGTATTAACACTATTAATTCTACTAAGCTACTGAGAGGTCAGAAAGTAAGTGTAAATTCAAAAACTAAAAATATTTCAAAGCTTATGGTTGGATTAGAGTGGGATATAAATTTTAATGGAAATGTAGAATTTGATTTAGATACATCAGTTTTTATGGTGGATGGAAACAATAATACAGCGGAAGAAAATTTTATTTTTTACGGAAATCCTTCCAGTAGAGATGGGGGAGTGGTTATAGATAAAGACCACAATTCTTTATTAGAGGGTGGATTTGATGGCGCTATTCAGCTTAATTTGAATTTGATTTCGCCTAATATTCAAAAGCTTGCATTTACCGTAACAATTTATGAAGCAGATAAACGCCGTCAGAATTTTGGAGCTGTATCTAATGGATATTTTAAGATTATAGATACTGAAACTAAGAGTGAAATCATAAGCTATAATTTTAATACAGGCTTAAAATATGAGACAGCAGTTGTTGTTGCAGAAATTTACAGGTATAAAAATGAGTGGAAGGTATCACCAATAGGCAGTGGATTTAATGGTGGGCTTCAAGCCTTGTGTGATAATTATGGAATAGAGACTAAATAAGAAATCTCCATGAATAAATTTTCATGGAGATTTCTTCTTCTTATTATTATTTTCTATTTTCATCAGTAAAGGCATTATAAGTGATTTTACGCAGTATTACCATTACAGCTATAAACATCACTATTAAAAAGTTGTTTTACCAGCACCATTAGGTCCTAATAATCCATAAACACTATTTTCAAGAGTAACTGAAAAATCATTTGTAGCTTTATTTCTTCCGAACTTTTTATTAAGATTTTTTAATTTTAATTTCATTATTATATATAACATAAAAAAATTAATGCCTATATCAATTTCAATTGAAGTATTAAAGCTTGGAAGCTTTTCTATTGTATCAACTTTTTAAAAGGGTTTAATCTTACGATAATGTAAGATTAAACAACTGTTTTGTAAGGTGAATAAATGGTATATATGAATTTAAAACTATATAATTATACATGTAAGCAGTTAGTTACGGAGGAGGATGTAATATGAAAAAGAAATTTTTAGCAATGATTATAACGGCGTTAGTTTGTGTTTCAATAGTAGGATGTGGTAAATCAACTGATAAATCTGCACAAGCTGAAAATAAAACACAGCAAACAGAAAGCAAAAAGGATGTTTTAAAAGATAATCATTATAAATATAAGGAAATGGGCTTAGAATATACTGTACCGGAAGCATGGGTTGAAAAAGAGGGAATAGGTCCAGCTTGTGTAGTAGGAGGAAAATTTGGAGTAGCTTATATAGTAGGAGAGATCCCATACGAATTTGTACCTGCTGAATTTATTAAGAAAATAGAAGCAAAAGCAAAAAATGCAAAAACTGAAGAAGAACAAAAAAAACTATTTGAAGAATATCAAACTAAGGCAAAAGAAATTTTTACTATCTTAGTATTGGATAAAAACAAGGAAAAGAATGGTCCAAAAGAAGATAAAGAAACAAAAGAAAAAGTTTTCTCAAAGTATCAACATAAGGATAAAGTAGCTGAAAAAGATAGTTTGGAATGCTACATATTATACAATGATAAATATGATGAAAATGGATTATCGGATGAAGAAAAGAAGGAATTTAAAGAAGCACTTAAAGGAATTGATGAGTTAAAGAAAAATATAAAGTTATTTACGCCAATAGATAAAGATGCAGAAATGATGAAACATAAAAATATAGAGTTTAAAACAAAAGCTTTAGATGGGAAAGAAGCAGACAGCAGTATCTTTAAAGATAATAAGCTTACAATGGTAAATATATGGGCTACTTTCTGTGAACCTTGTATTGCAGAAATGCCAGATCTTCAAAAGCTTTATGAAGAAGTAAAGAAAGAAAATATAAACATACTAGGTATTGTTGCAGATACATCTGATGATGAAGAAAATCAAGAATTAGCAAAGAGAATAGTAAAAGAAAAAGGAGTAGCATATACTAATATAATTCCTGATGAAAAATTACAGAATGGATTCTTAAAAGACGTATCGGGAGTTCCAACAACTATATTTGTTGACAGCAAAGGAAATATTATTGGTAAACCTATAGTAGGATCTCGCGGCAAGGAAGAATATAAGAAGGAAATACAAGAAAGATTAAAGACTTTAAAATAATTAAATAGTTTACAGGCAACATTATTAGGAATATTTATTGTCTGTAAATCTACTTGATAGTAGATGCAAATAAAGAAGCTTAAGGTAAAGGGGAGGGTATCTTATGGCTTATGAAAAAATAAAATTGCAAGAAAGATTATTGAAGTACGGAATTTTATTAATGAGTGTGAGTTTTATAGCAGCAGGAGTCTATAGAAATGAAGTTCGGGTGGTATTAAAGAAAGCAATAAATATATGTTTGGAGTGTATAGGAATTGGATAAGCGAAGAATAACTCAAATAATTACTGCTATAATTACAAACGCCAATATTAAAGGTTTTTTTGAAGGAAATATATTTAAGGGAAACACAAAAAAGCTTTGTGTTCCAGGACTGAATTGTTATTCCTGTCCAGGAGCTATGGGTTCCTGCCCAATAGGTTCCATGCAGGCGGTTATAGGAACTATAAAATATGATTTTTCATTGTATATAGCAGGTTTTATATCTTTAATGGGAATAATATTTGGTAGATTTATTTGTGGATGGTTGTGTCCTTTTGGACTAATTCAGGACTTATTATATAAAATACCATCTCGTAAGATTAAAGTTAATAAAAAAATAAACAATGTATTGAAGTATTTAAAATATGTTATTTTAATTGTATTTGTAATATTACTGCCTATGTTCTTAGTGAATGAATTCGGAATAAGTCCACCTTATTTTTGTGAATATATATGTCCAGCTGGTACTTTAGAAGGCGGAATACCTTTAGTATTATTAAATGAACCTTTAAGAGATACTATTGGATTTTTATTTGGATGGAAAATGTTCCTTTTAGTTATTATGATTCTAAGTTCTGTATTTATATACAGACCATTTTGCAGATATATATGTCCTTTAGGTGCTTTTTACTCTTTATTCAATGGTATAAGCTTTTACAAGTTTGAAGTAGATAAAGATAAGTGTACAAACTGTAAAGCTTGCGTGAAAAAATGTAAGTTGGATATAGAAGTTTATAAAAAGCCTAACGGTGCAGAGTGTATAAGATGTGGAGACTGCGTAAAAGCGTGCTCTACGAAAGCTATTAAAAGAGGTGTGCATTTTTAAATAAGTAAAAACTCCAGATAATCCATAATTTTTCATTGACTAAACTACAAATTAATATTATAATTCTAAAAAAAGCGTTTATAAATTCAGTGATTGGAAAAAGTAGATAGGACATGAAGCTAAAGCGAGTCGGGGATGGTGGAAGCCTGATGTGGATATGCTTATTGAATGGTTCCATGAGAAGCGGTGTGAAATCATAAGAGAGTAGCATTTGCCGTAGGTCTTACGTTACAAGGACTGGGTATCGAAATAGTCAAATCTATTTCCGTACTTAAAAGAGAGAGATTTAATACTATCTAAGATAGGTGGCACAGCGAAATTCAACATTTCGTCCTATATAAAGGGACGGAGTGTTTTTTATTTTATATAAATGCTGCTGCAAACTATATGATTGTATTATATCTAATCAGGGTGGTATCGCGGAAGCTTAAGCATTTCGTCCCTATTTATGGGGATGGAATGCTTTTTTATTTTATAAATTAGGGGTGAGTATATGGTCTATCCAGATTTTAAGAAGTTTGAAGAATTAAGTAAGGTTTCAAAAATGGTTTCTGTTTCTTTAGAAATGGAAGGAGATACAGAGACACCAATTACTTTGTTTAAAAAGCTTTGCAAAGATAAAAACAGTTATCTTCTAGAAAGTGTTGAAGGGGGAAACAAGTGGGGAAGATACTCCTACATCGGAAGAAATCCTTTTATGACAATCAGAAGTTATGGGAATCAGGTAACTATAAACAAAGGAAATCAGGTAATTAATAAGAAAGGTAGAGTACTTGATATTGTAAAAGAAATAACTAATGATTTCTCCATGGTGCATATGGAAAATATGCCTGACTTCAGTGGAGGAGCAGTTGGATATATAGGATATGATGTAATAAGAAATTATGAAAATCTGGTTAATGTGAATATTGATGATATAAAAATGCCAGAGGTACATCTTTTATTAACAGAAGAAATAATTTGCTATGACCATTTAAGACAGAAAATTAGGATTATTGTAAATGTTCCTGTATCTTCTGACTTATATAAACTATATGAAAATGCTCTTGAAAGATTAAAAGAAATAAAGAGAGAAATATTAGAAAATAGGTTTGAAATGGAAGAGGACAAAAAAGCAAATTCAGAAAAAAGCGAATATTTCAGCAATAAAACAGAGGAAGAATTTATCCAAGGGGTTTTGAAAGCAAAGGAATATATAAAGGACGGAGACATTTTTCAAGTTGTTTTATCTCAAAGGCTGCAGATAAAAACAGGCATACATCCATTTAAGGCATATAGAACTTTAAGAACTATAAATCCATCACCTTACATGTTTTATATAAACTTTGGAGAATACTCCTTAGTTGGATCATCACCGGAACTGCTGGTAAAAGTAAAGGAAGGTACGGTAGAAACGTGCCCTATAGCAGGAACTAGACCAAGAGGAAAAGATCGTGAGGAAGATGAAAGACATGCAGCGGAGTTAATTAAGGATGAAAAAGAACGAGCAGAACACTTAATGTTGGTGGATTTAGGCAGAAATGATATTGGAAAGATATCAAAATTTGGAACAGTTGAAGTAAATCAATTTATGGAGATACAAAAATATTCTCATGTAATGCACATTGTATCCAATGTGATTGGAAAAATTAAAAATGATTGTGATATGTATGATGCACTAATATCCTGTTTGCCAGCAGGTACTGTATCAGGAGCACCAAAAGTAAGAGCAATGGAGATTATAGATGAATTAGAAAATAGAAAAAGAGGGGTATATGCAGGAGCAGTTGGATATTTAGGCTTTAATGGAAATATGGACATGTGTATTGCCATAAGAACAATGGTATTCAAGGAGGGAGCGGCATATATTCAAGCTGGTGCTGGAATTGTAGCTGATTCTGATCCAAAAAGTGAATACGAAGAGACACTAAGGAAGGCAAAGGCATTGGTAGAAACTATAAAAATAGCAGAGGAGGAAGTATCTTGATTGTAATAATAGATAATTATGATTCATTTACTTACAATTTGTATCAATATGTGGGAGAGATTAATCCAGAAGTGAAAGTATTCAGAAATGATGAAGTGACAATAGAAAAACTAAAACAAATGGATATAGACCATATTATAATTTCCCCAGGACCAGGGTTTCCAAAGGACTCAGGTATTTCTAAAGAAGTTATTAAAACATTTGGAAAGGATATACCGACACTGGGGGTATGTCTTGGACATCAATGTATTGGGGAAGTATTTGGGGGATGGATTGTGCATGCTAAGGAAATGGTTCATGGTAAAACCTCTATGATTACACATAATGAGATGGATTTGTTTAAAGGACTTGAAAATCCATTAAGAGTAACAAGATACCATTCTTTGGTTGTTGAAAGACATTCTATTGATGATGAGCTGATAATTACTGCTGAAAGTAGCGATGGAGAAATTATGGGATTAAAACATAAGAACTATCCTATATTTGGTGTTCAGTTTCACCCTGAATCTATCGCTACACAGAATGGAAAAGAGCTTTTAAAAAACTTCTTAAATTATAAAAAGGAGGCGTAAGGAGTGCTGAAATTTGCAATAGATAAGGTAGCAAGAAATGAAAACTTGACACAAGAAGAAATGATAAGTGCTATGAATATTATCATGGAAGGTAAGGCAACTCCAGCTCAGATAGGTGGTCTTTTAATAGGACTTAGAATGAAGGGAGAAACCTTGGAAGAGATTACGGGAAGTGCTAAGGTTATGAGAGATAAGGCACTAAATGTATCTATTGAGAGTGATTATGCCATAGATACCTGCGGCACAGGAGGGGATGGAGGAAATACATTTAATATTTCTACAGCAGCAGCTTTTGTTGCTGCAGCAGCTGGGGTTGTGGTGGTAAAACACGGTAATCGTTCTGTTTCCAGCAAATGTGGAAGTGCAGATGTATTAGAAAAATTAGGGGTTAATATTAACCTCCAGCCTGATGAAGTGCAAAAGTGTGTAGATGAGTTGAATATAGGCTTTATGTTTGCACCTAATTTTCACAAGGCAACAAAATATGCTGTAGGACCAAGACGTGAACTTGGAGTTAGAAGTATATTCAATTTACTTGGACCATTAACAAATCCAGCAGGAGCAAAGGGGCAGGTGCTTGGTGTATTTGATGAGAAGCTTACACCAGTTATGGCAGGAGTTTTGAAGGAACTGGGTCTTGAAAGGGCTATGGTTGTACATGGAGTGGATGGGTTAGATGAGATTACAGTTACTGATAGAACAAAGGTAAGTGAACTTAAGGATGGAAAAATAAATACCTATTTTATTGATCCTAGAGATTTTCAAATTCCAGTAGCTGAAAAGGATGAAATATCAGGAGGAGATCCAGAAGAAAATGCAGAGATTATACTTAAAATATTAAAAGGTGAAACAGGGGCAAGAAGAAATATGGTTTTAATGAATGCTGGAGCAGCCATATATGTAGGAAAGAAGGCAGATTCTTTAAAAGAAGGAATTGAGAAAGCAAAAGAAATTATAGATACAGGGCTTGCATTAGAAAAACTAAATGATTTTGCAAAGTTTACACAGGAGGTAGTCAAATGATTCTAGACAAAATTGTTGATTACAAGAGAAAAAAACTAGAGGAAGAAAAGATAATCACTCCTTTTAACAAGCTTGTTTCTCAAATAGAAGCTTGTAATGAAACCAGAAACTTTAAGAAATCAATCATTGAAAATAAAGACATTAGTATTATTGCAGAGGTAAAAAAAGCATCACCTTCTAAGGGTGTTATAAGGGAAGACTTTCATCCACTGGCTATAGCTGAGGAATATGAAAAAAATAAGGTTCAGGCAATATCAGTATTGACAGAGGATAAATTTTTTCAGGGAAAAGATGAATACTTATCTCAAATTAAAGGTATAACTTCTGTTCCTGTTTTGCGAAAAGACTTTATAATTGATCCATATCAAATCTATCAGGCAAGAGTATTGGGAGCGGATGTAATTCTTCTAATTGCAGCAATACTGACTAAGAAGGAACTAATAGATTTTCAAAGGATTGCAAAAGAAATGGGACTTCAGTGTCTTGTTGAGGTCCATGATAAAGCTGAACTAGATATAGTATTGGAAACGGAAGCAGAAATAATTGGTATTAATAATAGAGATTTAAAAACCTTTAAAACTACTCTTGAAACAACAGAAAGATTAATGTCTTTTATTCCAAAAGATAAAGCTGTAATAAGTGAAAGTGGAATAAATACAAGAAAAGACATGGAGTTTCTTAGCAATTTAGGTGTCCAGGGAGTGCTTATAGGAGAAAGCTTGATGAGGGCAAAAGCTATAGATGAAAAGTTAAGAGAACTTAGGGGGAGATAGATTGACTAAAGTAAAAATATGTGGATTAAAAAGAGAAGAAGATATTCTTTATGTCAATAAGTTAAAGCCAGACTATGTGGGTTTTGTGTTTGCGGAGAGTGTGAGAAAAGTAGATAAATACAGAGCAAAAGAATTAATTCAGGGATTGGACAGAAGCATAAAAAAGGTAGGAGTATTTTTAAATGAATCTATGGAGAAAGTAAATGAAATAGCAGATTACTGCGGTTTAGACGTACTGCAATTTCATGGAGATGAGAACCCTAAGTACTGCAATTCTTTTCAATATGAGATATGGAAGGCATTCAGAATAAAAGATATCCACAGCTTGAATGAATTTGAAAGATATAATGTGGATGGTTTTTTATTAGATACCTATATAAAAGGTGAATATGGTGGTACTGGAAAGACTTTTCATTGGGAAATGGTATCAAATATAAGTAAGAGTAAAAATATTATTTTGGCAGGAGGGCTCACCTCTGAAAATGTAAGCAAGGCAATTAATACAATTCACCCTATGGTGGTAGATGTAAGCAGCGGCGTTGAAGTAGATGGACATAAGGATTTTCATAAGATGAAAAATTTTATAGAAAGTGTGAGGGGATAATATGAATAATAAAAATATACCTAAAAGGTTTGGAAAATTTGGAGGACAGTTTGTACCAGAGACTTTGATGAATGCACTTATAGAACTGGAAAGAGAATTTGTAAATGCAATGGATGATGAAAGCTTCCAAAAAGACTACAGATATTATGTTAAGGAGTATTCAGGAAGACCTACCCCTTTATATTTTGCAGAAAACTTAACTAAGAATCTGGGTGGAGGAAAGATTTACTTAAAGCGTGAAGATTTAAATCATACAGGAGCACATAAAATCAATAATGTAATTGGTCAAGTTTTACTGGCAAGGAGAATGGGAAAAAAGAGAATTATTGCAGAGACTGGGGCAGGCCAGCATGGTGTTGCAACAGCTACAATATGTGCAATGTTTGGGCTAAAGTGTGAAGTTTATATGGGAGTAGAAGATGTAGAAAGACAAGCTTTAAATGTGTTTAAGATGAACCTACTAGGGGCAAAGGTTAATCCAGTATCTTCTGGAACGGGAACATTAAAGGATGCTACTAATGAAGGCATAAGAGACTGGGTTACAAATGTAGATGATACATTTTATGTAATGGGTTCTGTTGTAGGCCCTCATCCATATCCAACTATGGTAAGAGATTTTCAAAGAATAATTGGAGATGAGGTAAGAGAACAGATAATTGAGAAGGAAGGAAGACTTCCAGATTATTTAGTTGCCTGTGTTGGTGGTGGAAGTAATGCCATGGGATTATTCTATCCTTTCCATGAAGATGAAGGAATAAAAATATATGGGGTAGAGGCTGCTGGATTGGGTGTTGATACAGATAAACATGCAGCAACTATAACAAAAGGTTCTATGGGAGTTATTCATGGAATGATGACATATCTTCTTCAGGATGAATATGGTCAGATTATGCCAGTACACTCAATTTCTGCAGGGTTGGATTATCCAGGAATAGGACCAGAACATGCTTATTTTCACTCAATTGGAAGAGTAAAATATGAAGGTATAACAGATGATGAAGCTGTAAAGGCATTTAAATATTTATCAGAGGTAGAAGGAATTATTCCAGCATTGGAAAGTGCTCATGCCATTGCCTATTTAATGAAGCTGGCACCTAAGACTAATAAAGATGATATTATAGTAGTTAACTTATCTGGAAGAGGAGACAAGGATATTCATACAATATCAAACTATATAGGGGGTATAGATCATGCAGAGTAGGATAACGAAAAAATTCATAGAATTAAGAGAAAAAAATGAGAAAGCACTTATAACTTATGTAACCAGTGGAGATCCAGATTTAGATACAACTTATAATTTGGTACTTGAAAAGGAGAGAGCAGGAGCTGATATTATAGAATTAGGAATACCTTATTCAGATCCTCTAGCTGATGGTCCAGTGATACAAAGAGCATCAGAAAGAGCTTTGAAATCAGGAACAAATATAGATTCTGTTTTTCAGTTGGTAAAAAGAATAAGAGAAAAGACAGAAATACCACTTGTGTTTTTAGTATATTTTAATGCTGTATATAGATATGGAATGGAAAGATTTCTAGAAAATTGTAGAGAGTATGGTGTAGATGGACTTATTATTCCAGATTTACCTATGGAAGAAAGAAAAGAAATAAATGAGCTTATGAAAGATTATCCTGTTGACCTTATACCTCTTGTTGCACCTACCTCTGAAGATAGAATAAAGGAAGTAGTTTCAGAAGGAAATGGTTTTGTTTACTGTATTTCATCTAACGGAGTAACAGGAACAAGAAGTGAGTTTAAGGTGGATTTAGCAGAGTTTATGAATAAGATAAAGAAATACACTACACTTCCTTTAGCCATTGGATTCGGTATATCTGATGAAAAAACTGTAAGGGATTTAAAAGGAATATGCGATGGAGTAATTGTTGGAAGTGCTATTATCAAGAAAATAGAAGAAGGAATTAAAGAAGGAAATATTGAAAATAGAGTTTTTGAATTTGTGAATAGTTTACACAAAGCATTGGAGTAAAAAGGCGAAGGTGTAAAACTTATAGAATACTATAAAACGTATGAAAATGGACATGAAATGTATTGAAAATACTTTTCATGTCCATTTTTTCCATTATTCCAAATCTTTACGTAAAATATCCTTCATTAATACATTGGGTATTTCCAATGCTTCTTTTCTATTAGATGCAGGGGCTGATATCATTAGGCCATTACCGCTATTCCACTGCTTACTATGTGCATATAAATCCTCTGGTTCGAGTATATTAATAGTTAATTGACTAAAATTATCATCTATATATATAGTTCCATATGATGGTCGTATAGGTTTATAACTCTCGGTGAAAAAGAGATAATCTATACTAGCTCTATTAAATTCATCAAATTTTAATTCTAGTTCTTCTATTTCTTTAGGAATTTCTAAGTCATTGATTTTTATTTTCCCTACAAATTTTTTTCCGAAGATAAAATCTTTTGATAGCTTTCCATTAATTGAAATGGTTACTTTCTCAACATATTGAGTATTTGCTTTTCCTAATCTGTATTTTATACCTTGAAAAGTTTTGTTATATGGTCTTGGTAAAGCTGTATATACATAAATTGAAACTAATGCTCCTAGTAATATTGATAATATAATTTTTATACGTATTTTTTTCATAATAAAATTCTCCTTTTAACATCATAACTTAAAAATAACATAAATGTTAATATATATAAACAGAAAAGTAAAAAAATGAGCATAAAAAAATTTCATTATGATAGTATTTTTTTATAGCTATTTATTTTAGGAAAGATAAATTCAGTGTTTAAATAAAAATATGTATGGTAAAATATTAAAAGAATAGGAATTGTAGAGTGAGGGAACAAGAGCTGATTTTATAATATTAAATTATTATTAATAAGAAATTGTATATGGAGTGTGAGTTCAATATGGAAAAGGAATTCAATATAACAGGAACCTGTATACCAGAGATGCATTATATGGTAGATACTTCAGATAAATTAAAGGGAGTTATGCAATTAATTAATAAGGGAAAATACTTTATAATAAACAGACCAAGACAGTATGGAAAAACAACTACATTATTTTTATTAAATAAACAATTAAAAAATAGTGAAGATTATATATCTATAAAAATAAGTTTTGAAGGAATTGGAGATTTGATTTTTGAAGACGAGGAAGTGTTTTCAAGAGAGTTTCTAGAAATTTTAGAAGATAATTTGTTTTTGGAACATGAGGAGTTAGCAGATTTTTTAGAACAACAAAAGAGTAAAGTTAAAAAATTTAAAGACTTATCAAAAGTTATAACTAAATTTATAATAAAAGCTAATAAAAAAGTAATTTTAATGATAGATGAAGTAGATAAAAGTAGTAATAATCAGCTATTTTTAAGTTTTCTAGGTATGCTAAGAAATAAGTATTTACTCAGAAATGAAGGGTCTGATTATACATTTCACAGCATAATATTAGCAGGAGTTCATGATGTTAAAAGTTTAAAAATAAAAATAAGACCAGATGAAGAGCAAAAATACAACAGCCCATGGAATATAGCTGCTGATTTTGATATAGATATGAGTTTTTCGGCAGAAGAAATAGAAACAATGTTAGATGACTATGTTAAAAATAAGAATGTAAAATTAGATAAAACTTATTTTTCAGAAAGACTTTATTATTACACATCAGGATATCCTTTCTTAGTTAGTAAACTCTGCAAGATAATAGATGAAAAGATAATGCTAGAAAATGAATTAGTGTGGAAAAAAGAATACATGGATATGGCTGTAAAATTAATTTTAAAAGACAGTAACACTAACTTTGACAGCCTTATTAAAAATATAGAAAATAATGATGAATTATATTATTTTGTTGAAAACATAATTTTAAAAGGCGAAAGAATTAGCTATATAAAGACTGATGAAATAATAAATATGGCAACTACATATGGAATTTTAAAAGAATATAAAGGTAATTGTAAAATACATAACAGGATATACGAGCAACTTTTGTATGACCATATGATGGTAAAAATTTTAAGAAAAAGAATATATGGAACTATGTCAAATTATAACTACAGAGATAAATTTATAAATGCAGATGGAAGCCTAGATATAAGGAAAATACTTATAAAATTTCAAGAATTCATGAAGCATGAGTATTCAAAAAATAGAGAAGCTTTCCTAGAAAATGATGCAAGACTAGTTTTTCTAGCTTTTATAAGTCCAATAATAAATGGAGTAGGTTTTGCATTTAAAGAAGTAACTGGTGGAGAAGAGAAAAGATTTGATATTGTAATAACTTATGAAAAGAGAATGTATATACTAGAGCTTAAAATATGGCATGGTGAGGAGTATCATAAAAAAGGATTAGTTCAGCTTGGACAATATTTAGAGCAATATAATTTGGATGAAGGGTACCTTCTGATATTTGATTTTAGGAAAGAAGAAAATAAAGATAGAGAAAGTGAAGAAATAAAGCTTAATGGTAAAAAAATATTTTCAGTATGGGTTTAACTTAAAAATTTAAAGAAAATGTAGATAGATTTATGTAAATTCAAATCTGTCTACATTTTCTTTAAATTTATTAATATGTGTTTTAACCTGCTAGAATCTGAGTTAAATATTAATAATATCTATTTTACATTTTTCCTGAAAGATATTTTCTGTAAAACAAGCTATTTCATCAAAAAGATTTACTTTAAATTGTCCTAAAGCATCTTTACAAGTCAGATTATTATAGGCTTCTTCACCAGATATGCCCATTGTTAAAATTCCTGCTGCTGCAGAGATTTCTTTACTGTTTCCAGCACCTAAGTAACTTCCAATAAGAGATGCAGTCATGCAGCCAGTACCTGTAATTTTTTTCAGTTGAGAATGACCATTGTATATTTTAATAATTTTATCTTTATGGATTATTATATCTACTTTACCTGTAACAGCTAAAACAGTATTTTCTCTTATAGAATAGTCAATAAGCGGATTGGCAACATTTTTCATAAACTCACTCTCGTCTAAATCTATGCTGTCTACTCCTTTCATAGAATCTGATAGACCTACTATTCCTAATACTTCAGATGAATTTCCTTTAATTACATCAAAGTGTACTTCATCTAAAAGGTTTTTAACCACTTCTTTTCTATAAGGAGTAGCACTGAAGCCTACTGGATCTAAAACAACAGGAATACCTTTCTTATTTGCCTCTTTTCCTGCTAATATCATGGATTCAACAACTCGTTCATTTAGAGTGCCAACATTTATCACCAAGGAAGAACTTATGCTTACCATATCACATACTTCTTTAATAGAGTCTGCCATAACTGGTGATGCACCAATACATAAGGTTATGTTGGCACAGTCATTTACCGTAACATAATTGGTAATGTGATGCACTAGTGGATTAGTGTCTTTTACTTTCTTCAAAGCTTTTGAGCATTCATTTAAAAAATCTAAATTATTCATTAATTAAACATCTCCTGTACTTATAGTATTTATTATTTTTTGAAATACTGGAACTTTTAAAATAAAATATGCAATTACACTTCCTGAAATAGTACTCAATGAGAATGGAAGTATAAAGAATGTGGCTCCAATATTTTTTCCCATCAAAATATTTGCTATAGGAATAGATACCAAACTTCCTATTAAACCAGTTCCAATTATTTCTCCAGCAATGGCAAAATTAATATTCTTTCTTTTAGAATATAATATTCCAGATAATAATGCACCAATCATACTTCCAGGAAAAGCTAGGAGAGAGCCTGTTCCAATAATATTTCTTAGCAATGATATGATAAAGGCATTAATTAAAGCACCGACTGGTCCTAATAGAACAGCAGATAGAACATTTATAAAGTGTTGTACTGGGAAACATTTAGATACCCCTACAGGAATGTATATAACATGGGCGGATAAGCTACCTATAGCGATAAGTAATGCAGATAAGGTTAATTGTTTTGTTTTCATAAAAAACTCCTTTCTTTTGAACTAGGAGAAATAAAAAAAGCATAAATCCCGCGTAAAGGATTTATGCCTGTTGTATTTGCATAAATAGAACCAAAATATTTGGAACGTGCTTTCCTACGCTGGTACAATCCAGATCAGGTTCAAGGGTAAGAAAAATAGTAGGTTTTCCTTCTCAGCCGGCCTATCCAGCACCCCTAGCTCAATTGTTTTTTCTTTTTTTCATAATTGGATTTTAACATATGTAAAGAAATAGTACAAGTAATAAACTGAGGGTGTTTCTATTAAGAAAAAACAGAAATAGTTATTTATAATTAAAATCTATATTTCCAATTGACCCCATAGAATAAATAATATACTATTTTTATATGGAAATAAAACAAAAATGACAAAATTTTACCTCATAATTTACATAGAAATACCTAATATCTTGTAAAAGGATATAATTGAGAGGAGCAAAAAGTATGTCCCTGTTTAATTTCATTTTTCCTTTATTCAGAAGCAAAAAACGAAAAGTATTTTCTAATAGATGTAATGAAATATGTTGTAATCCAGAGGAAAAAAAATTAACTCAAAACGAGTTAAGAAAAAGAGAACTCAGATTGAAATGTGCGCAGGAAATTGGAAATCTAGGAAGCTGGGAATGGGATTACAAATCAAATAGATTGGATTTTTCTGATGAGATATACGAAATATTTGGTATGGATAAAGGAAAATTCCAAGGTGATTTTGAATATATTATGCATAATGTAATTCATGGTAATTATAAAAACATGATAGAAGAAATGTTGGTAAAAAAAGCAGATTTACAGATAATAAATCCTATAGAGTTTAAGATAGTAAAACCAAATAGAGAAGAAAGATGGATACGAGCAAATGGAGTTTCTATTTATGATGATAATGGAAATAAAATTAAAATGATTGGTGCTATTCAGGATGTTACAGAGTGGAAAAATGCTGAAATAGCTCTCCAGGAAAATCTAGAATTTCTTCAAACACTTATGGATACAATTCCTAATCCAATTTTCTATAAAGATGAAAAAGGTGTCTATAAATATACTAATATTGCTCATGCAGAATATGTAGGTCTTAGACAAGAAGAAATTATTGGGAAAACAGTATATGAGATTTCTTCTAAACAACTTGCTGATATTTATCATAAAGCTGATATTGAATTGATGAAGAATAAGGGAAAGCAAGTTTATGAAGCAAAAGTTAGATATAATGACGGATTATTACATGATGCAATGTTTACTAAAACAGTTTTTACAAATAAAGAAAATGAAGTTAAAGGGATAGTTGGAGTTATACTTGATATTACAGAGAGAAAGATAATTGAAGAAAGAATAGATAGACTGTCAAAAGTAAAGGATGCTATGTTAGAACTAAATCAATCTATTACTGGAATAAAAAGTATTAATGAGTTATTCCAATTAATTATAGAAAAGATAAATCAATTGATGGGAAATGACAATCTTATATGTATATTGCTTTTGGATGAGGAAGAAAATTTAAAAATTGCTGCCAGCAGAGGCTATGATAATGAAAAAGCTAAAGAATATACTATTAAGCTGAAGGAAACTTTTGCATGGATTAAGACAAAAGGAAAAATTGAGAAAGCGATTATTATAAATGATGTTCAGGAAATACTTAAGAAGCAATTACCAAGAATTTTAGAAAATAAACAAGACATTACAATCCAATCTTCTATTAGTACACCAATTATAATAGAAGAACAATTATATGGTTTTATAAACATTGACAGTGAACAGAATTACATATATGATGAAAAAGATTTGGAAATAATGGAATATATGAGAAAGCAAATTGAAATTTCTATAAGTAAGCATAGGCTTTATGAAGAAACTGTATATTTATCTAGATATGATAAATTAACAAATGTATATAATAGAAGATATTTTGAAGAGCTAATTTATGAATATATTTATAAATCCAGAATAAATAGTGAAGAATTTTTCTTTGTAGTATTTGATTTGAATGGCTTAAAAGTTGTTAATGATACTTATGGGCATTTAGTAGGAGATGAGTTTATAAAAACTTTTACTAGTAGTTTAAGCAAGTACATTGGAGATTTAGATATTTTAGCAAGACTTGGTGGAGATGAATTTGTAGGAGTTTTCTTTAATAGGGACTTAAAAACTCTTATAGAAAGATTTGAGGAATTAATTATACATTTTCAAGATAATCTAATAACTTTTGAAGAAAATAAATTTATTTGCAGCTATAGTTATGGTATTGCAAGCTTTCCTAAAGACGGTGAGCAATATGATAAATTAATGAAAATTGCTGATGAACGTATGTATAAATATAAACAGAAAATAAAGAATAGCAAGGCGTATCTTAAGGGTACAAGCATATAAAGGAATGGCAGAAACCTTTTGTATATACAGTCTATGGGGAGATATGTTGATGGAGCAAAAAGCAAAGCAGGATTTTAAAAAAGAAAAGTTAGTGTATTCAGTATTTTTAATATTAATGATAATTTTATATATACTTAATGTAGAAATTACTATTCATTTGGGAGTAATTTTATATTGGATAGTATATCTTTGTGATTTAATAATTTTAGAAAAATTTCATAGAATTGAATTAATGTTTTTACTAGGAATTATTTTACTGAGTGTTGTAACCAATAAGTTTGATATACATTGTAAAATAAGTATTATATTGGTTTATTATTTTACAACACTTGTTGTTTTTTATATTTGGAAAGGTATTTCAAAATATAAATGGAATAAAATTTTTTCTACTATATTAATAATCTCATTAGTTACTTGCATTAATGTTTACATAAGTAAAAATAGATTGATAAAAGATAGGGAATTTCAAATATGTGTAGAGGAAGCCCTAAAAAAAAATTGGTGCGATGGTGGAATAACACAGGAAAATTTAGAAAAGATACGTTTTATAGAGATTCACTGGCTTCGCAATGGAGTTAATTTAGAAGGTATAGAGCAATTAAAGAATTTGGAAGAAATTGAGATAAATCTTAGAGATAAAAAAGTTAAAAATATAAATCTTGTATCTCAATTGACTAAAGTTATAAAGATATCTCTTCGTGGGGGGACAGTTGAAGATTTATCTAATATAGGACAAATGAATTCTGTAGAAGAATTGAATTTTAGGAATATAGAAAAATTGGACATACGAGAAGACACTTATAGTATTAATAATTTTCCTAATTTAAAAAGATTGTCAATACGTGGAATGAAATTTAAGGATTTTTCTATTATAAAAACACTAAAACACCTTGATAAGCTTTATTTGGATGATTGTGAAATTGGCAGTCTGGATGGTATAGAAGATTTGAAGAATCTGAAAAAACTACATCTTTGTGATGTAAACATAAAAAATATTAATCATATTGATAAATTAAAATCTTTAGAAGAAATTAGTTTATATAAAGTTGATGATAGTACTAAACAAAAGTTGAAAGATTTACCTAATGTTACTGATTGATATATTTTACTTGATAAAAAATGCAATCATATAATCAGCAAAAGGAGAATTCCCATATGAAATTTAGTTATAGTTATTATATTCTACTTATTATATTTTTTATTTTATGTTCAATAATAAGCAGAGTCAGAAAAATAAAAAAACAAAATAAAGCTGTTGCAATAGCTTTAAGAGAGTGGGATTGTGGAAGTTTTATTGTGGCTATTGTTTGGTTACTGTTAGCATTTGTTTCTTTTACAAGGTTCAGAGAAGATTTCAAACAAGTATATTGGCTCTTAGTACCCAAATATATAAGTCAGTGGAAGCATTTATTTTTTCATTATGATGATTTAATAAGGTTGGAAAATATGTTTGAGAAGAAGGAAATGTATTCAGAAGCTATGACTGTTGATGATTATACAAGTAGTGGATTAGATGAGTTTTATAGTGGAATAATAAAAGCCTTAGTGGGTATTGTTTGGTTAGTCAGAAGCTTTGACAAGGATAGTATATGTAAAGAGGGTATATACACTAAGAATGGAGACTATAAATGGAAGAACATAAAATCTTATAAATGGGGAGAACTCGAAAGTAAAAAAAGTAGAAAAAAATCTTTACAGTATTATTCCTTGGAGTTTGAAGCATATAGTCCTATAATAAAGAAAGTATTTAAATATGATGATATTAAGCAAATTAACATGAAAATAAGTGTTGATGATAAAGAAAAGGTTGAAGAATTTTTAAAAAAGAATAAGATAAAAAACGACTCTATGAATTAGGGGTTAATGTAGTAATGATTTTATAGAATTATTTTCTCATATATTGACACTATATATTTTAAGGAATACAATATTTATAAAGAAACAATTATTCAGGTTCAAATATTTAGAGAGAAATCTTTAATTATTTGTTCCATACAAAAATAATAACCTAACAGAAAAGAGAAATCTAATCTGAAAGGAAGTTAGACATAGGGATAAGTATACCATGGAGAAGATCCAGGGTTTATTTTCTATACGAATTCTAACTTTCCTTTCACAGGAAAGTTTTTTTGTTATATGGAAGTTTAATTAATTTCTAGCTAGAGTACGTACAGTACTTGAAGTTAAGTTTCAATTAATAGGAGGAAGAGGATATGAAAAAGATTGCTGTAATCAGTGCCATTTTAGAAGAGCCTGCCAAGTGCCAATTGGAATTTAATGAGGTAGTAGCAAGCTTTAAGGGGATTATTAGAGGAAGAATGGGAATCCCTTTTGAAGAAGGTATATCAGTAATAGCTATAACTGTTATTGGAGACTTAAATGAAATAAACAGCCTTACAGGTAAATTGGGGAATATTGAAAATGTTATGGTGAAAACATCCATATCAAAGAAAGAGATTTAAACTATGAGAAAACTAATTGATAAATTATATAATGAAAACTATTTAGACGAAAAAAAATTACTGGATTTACTTAATAATTTGAAAGAAAAAGATAAAACTTATTTAATAGATAAAGCTCATGAAACCAGAATGAAAACCTATGGTAACAAGGTATTTATGAGAGGTCTAATAGAATTTACTAATTACTGCAAAAGAGATTGTATCTATTGTGGTATTAGATCTTCAAATAAAAAGGCTGACAGATATAGATTGAATTTAGAAGAAATTCTGTCTGCATGTAAAGAAGGGGACAGACTGGGATATAAGACTTTTGTATTGCAAGGCGGAGAGGATGATTTTTATACTGATGATAGAATGGTAGAAATAATCAGAGAAATCAAGAATAATTTCCCGGAAAATGCGATAACTCTTTCTATAGGAGAAAAGTCTTATGAATCCTATAAAAAATATTATGATGCAGGAGCCGACAGATATCTTTTAAGACATGAAACTGCATCAAAGGAATTATATGAAAAACTTCATCCTAAAGCTAGTTTTGAAAACAGAAGAGAATGTTTGTGGAATTTAAAGAAGATAGGATATCAAGTAGGGGCTGGCTTTATGGTAGGACTTCCAGAACAGACTAATGAAGATTTTGTAAAGGATCTACATTTTTTGAAGGAGCTTCAGCCTCATATGATAGGTATAGGTCCATTTATATCACATAAAGATACACCATTAGCTGATGAAAAGAATGGAACAGTAGAAAAAACAGTAATATTGCTGGCTATTATAAGATTGCTTTTACCAAATGTTCTGCTGCCTGCAACAACTGCTTTAGGAACTATAGATTCATTGGGACGAGAAAAAGGATTAAAAGCTGGTGGAAATGTAGTTATGCCTAATTTATCACCAATGACAGTTAGAGAGAAATATTCTTTGTATAACGGAAAAATATGCACAGGAGATGAAGCTGCAGAGTGCAGAAAATGCATAGAAGGAAGGATAACCAGAGCTGGTTTTTCCATTGATATGTCAAGAGGGGATAATATAAATTGGAGGAGGAAATAGAATGTTTATAAATAAAGAGTATATTGAAGGTTTATTAGAAGAGGCTAAAGGAGCAAGTCAGGAAGAAATTCAAAAGGTTCTTGATAAGGCAGAAAAGAAAAAGGGACTATCACATAAAGATATAGCTATATTACTTCAAATTGAAGATGAAGAACAGTTAAAGGAAATGTACAAAATAGCAGGGGATATTAAAAAATCTATTTATGGAAATAGAATAGTAGTTTTTGCACCCTTATATGTTAGTAACTATTGTGTGAATAATTGTGTTTATTGTGGATATAAAAAATGTAATGAATTTCCTAGAAGAAAGCTGACAAGAGAAGAAATTCAACAAGAGGTTAAGATACTTGAAAAGATGGGTCATAAAAGATTAGCATTAGAAGCTGGAGAAGATCCTGTAAATTGTGATATAGACTATATTTTAGATGCTATAGATGCAGTTTATAAAACAGAAAATGAAAATGGTGTTATCAGAAGAATAAATGTTAATATTGCAGCTACAACTGTTGAAAATTATAGAAAACTAAAGGAAGCAAAAATAGGAACGTATATATTATTCCAAGAAACTTACCATAAGCCTACTTATGATAAAATGCATCCAAAATGTATAAAGGGAGATTATGAGTATCATTTAACTGCTTTTGACAGAGCTATGGAAGGTGGAATAGACGATGTGGGTGGTGGAGTTCTATTTGGACTCGCAGATCCTAAGTTTGAAGTATTAGCTTTGATGCTTCACAATGAACATCTGGAAGAAAAATATGGAGTTGGATTCCACACTATATCTTTTCCAAGACTTAGAAAGGCAGAAGGAATGGATTTAGAGACGTTCCCATATTTAGTAGACGATGATACGTTTAAAAAGATAGTAGCTATTACAAGAATTGCAGTTCCATTTACAGGAATTATTATGTCTACAAGAGAAAGTGCAGAAATGAGAAAAGAACTTTTAAGATACGGAGTTTCTCAAATTAGTGCAGGTTCATGTACAGGTGTGGGTGGATATAAGGAACATGAACAAGGAAAAGTTGTAGATCAATTTGATTTAGCAGACCACAGAAGTCCATTGGAGGTTTTAAAGGAATTAATTAATGACAAGTATATTCCAAGCTATTGTACTGCCTGTTATAGAAAGGGAAGAACTGGTGATAGATTCATGAGACTTGCAAAATCAGGCCAAATTCAAAATGTTTGTGGACCTAATGCTATGATGACACTAATGGAGTTCATTTTGGATTATGGAGATGAAGAATTGTATAAAAAAGGTGAAGCTTTAATTCGTGAGGAAGCAGCAAAAATAGAGAGAGAAGACGTGAAAAAGTTAGTATTTGATAATTTAGAAAGGCTTAAAAAAGGAGAACGAGATTTATACTTATAGGAGGATGAAATGAATAATACACCTAATGCAAACAGAAAACATATAGCTATATATGGAAAACGAAATGCAGGTAAATCTTCATTGTTAAATGCTATCATTGGTCAAGATATATCTTTAGTATCTTCTGTAAAAGGAACTACCACAGATCCTGTAAGTAAAGCTATGGAACTTATTCCATTAGGTCCAGTAGTTTTTATAGATACAGCTGGATTGGATGATATAGGAGAGCTTGGAGAGCTTAGAGTTAAAAGAAGTCTTAAAATACTTGAAAGAACTGATTTTGCTATATATGTTATGGATATAAATGATATGGATGAGGATGCTTATAAGGAAACTGTAATAAGTTTCAAAAAATACAATATTCCATATATGCACATAATAAATAAGATTGATACTGTTTCAGAAGACAGACTAGAAGAAGTTAGAAGCAAATTTAATGATGCTATTTTTGTGTCAGCAAGTAAAGAGGAAAATATTCTGTTTTTAAAGGACGAGTTAATTAAGAGAATCGAAGAAGGAGAAAAGGAAATACCTATCGTTGGGGATTTGCTTCCTTATAATAGTAAGGTTATTATGGTTGTTCCAATAGATTCAGAGGCTCCAAAGGGAAGAATAATACTTCCACAGGTTCAGCTTATCAGGGATTGTTTGGATCATGGTATAAAAAGTTATGTGGTGAGAGATACGGAACTTGAGTCAGCTCTTGAAGATATTAAAGATGTGGATTTAGTTGTAACTGATTCACAAGCTTTTAAAAGAGTAAGTGAAATCGTACCAGAACACATAAAATTAACAAGCTTCTCCATATTGTTTGCCAGATATAAAGGAGAAATAGATGCATTTTTAGAAGGAATTTCTAAAATAGATGAACTTGATGAAAATTCGAGAATACTGATATCAGAAAGCTGTACCCACAACCATTCTCATGAGGATATAGGAAGAGTTAAAATTCCGAGAATGTTAAGAAAACATACAGGCAAAGATTTGAAATTTGAATTTAAAATGGGTCACGACTTTCCAGAGGATTTGGGGGATTATGATCTTGTAATTCACTGCGGCTCATGCATGTTAAACAGAAAAACTATGCTTACACGAATAGATATGTGCAGAGAAAAAAATGTTTGTATCACAAATTACGGTGTTGTATTGGCGTATTTAACTGGAATACTTGATAGAAGCGTGGAAATCTTCTTAAAAGAAGTTTAAAGAGTGTAGTGGATACACTCTTTAAACTTCTCAAGACTGTAAAAAGATTGAGATTAATTTATACAATCTTATTTACAGTCTTGAAATCTATTTATAGCCCTATCGTAATTTCAAACTTTCTTCTCTTATTTTCTGTGTTTCATACTCGTTTTGTTGTAATGTTAATTCATTCTGAAGCTTTTTTTGATCATTTTGTATCATATTCTTTTCTTGTTGTATTTTTACTTTTTAAATTTCAAGTTCTTTTTGTGCTAAACTTAACTTAAGACTTTTATCTTGCAATTCTTTTTTAGCAATAATTCCACTTTCATATAGTTTTTTGGCTGTCAATTCTTCTTCTGATAAGAATTCAACTTGTTGCTTCATTTTTTCTAAGTCTAATGCAGCTGTTTGTTTGTCTTGAGATTGAGTTTTTAATAATTTTTCGTTTTGTTTTATGATATCAATAGATTTATGGATTTTTTCAAGTTCAGACTCCATACTTTGAATTTCATTTTGGATTTGAAGTATAGAAAATGTTAATGTTTCTTGCTTTGTTTTATATTCAGATTCCCTGGCTTCTCTTAATCTTTTTTGAATAGTAATTACTTCTTGTGATAAATTTTTATCCTTTGCCTCTTGCTACTGCTACTTTGTCTACCATACCATAATAGGACCATAACATAGCTGTAACAAGTGCTGTGAATATAATCCATATAGTTGACCGACCTAGTGGAGAAGCTGGTGTTTCAACAATTTCCAGGGCCGCTGGTAGAAATTCATGTTCTAGATTATCTTTTTTCAATAGCATTAGAATTTCCCTCCAATCTTTAAAAATAAGTGTCTCAAATACTGATCTCTTAAATATTCTTTTTCTGCCAACATTGTTATTTTATCCTTCCTGTTTATAAAATTATGAATATATACTATGTAACAAAGTTTATCTTTTAAAACTTTATTATAGAATAAATTATATAAAAAACAAAAAAATAAATAAAGTTGCAAATTTCGACAAAAAAAACATTAAAAATATTGTAAAATAATAATAGAATATGTATATTCCGAATATTCCAATCATTCTTACATATTCTATTTGAAAGTAACTTATAGGACGGTAGAAATATAGGTAAATATATTAATTTTAAGATTTATGTTAGAGCAGAAGAAACATGACTATATTTGGACGCTTATGTCATGTGGATGCAGTAGCGTAACCGGCTAACTACTATGTGGTTAGCTTTTTTGTTTTTCAAATAGATATTTTGAAAATCGTCAAGTAGGGGAGACCATAGCAAGAGTAAGAGAAGTGGAGAATATAAGAAGATTTTTAACAGGAGCACCACTATCATCTATACTGGATATATTATTTTTATCTGTATATATCGTTGTTATGTATATGTATATGTATAATATAACCCTTACAAACATATTATTACTTTCTCTTCCGTTTTTCATTGCATTATCAGTAATCGTTACACCTATTTTTAGAAATCAATTGAAAGAAAAGTTCAATTATGGAGCAGAAATGCAAAACTTCTTAGTAGAATCCGTATCTGGAGTACAAACAATCAAATCATTTGCATTAGAGCCCTTAAGTGAAAAAAGATGGGAAGATAAAATAGCTGATTATGTAGGCGCTTCTTTTAAGACATCTATATTAGGGGGAAATGCCAACGCAGTAGGGCAATTCATACAACAAACTACAGATTTAATCTTACTATGGGTTGGAATACATCTTGTAATAAAAGGAGATATCACTGTTGGACAACTTATTGCCTTTAGAATGTTATCAGGGAGAGTAAGTGGTCCTATACTTCGATTAGTAAATCTATGGCAAGAATTTCAGCAAACAAGCGTTTCAATTGAACGTCTTGCAGATATATTTAATGCAGTACCTGAGCCACATTCGGATATGAAAAAAGCAAAGCTGCCAAATATTATAGGACATATTGAATTTCAAAATGTAACATTTAGATATAGAATGGATGTTCCAGAAGCCATAAGAAACATGTCTTTTAGAATACCACAAGGCAAGACCATAGGGATTGTAGGTAGAAGTGGATCAGGAAAAAGTACACTGAATAAACTTATACAACGACTATACATTCCAGAAGCAGGTAAAATTATGATAGATGGGGTGGATATTTCGCTGGCAGATCCTTTCTGGCTAAGACGTCAAATAGGAGTAGTATTACAAGAAAACTTCCTTTTTCATGGAAGTGTAAAAGACAATATATGTATTCACAAACCAGAGGCCAGTATGGATGAAATTATTCATTGGGCGAAGGTAGCAGGAGCTCATGATTTCATTTTAGAATTACCAGAAGGGTATGACACACAAGTAGGTGAAAGAGGAACAGCCCTTTCAGGAGGACAAAGACAACGTATTGCTATTGCAAGAGCACTTTTAACAAATCCACCAATCCTTATCTTTGATGAAGCTACATCTGCATTAGATTATGAATCAGAAAATATCATACAAAAAAATCTTTCAAAAATATGTCATGGACGTACAGTATTGATTATAGCTCATAGGCTTTCTACCATCAAAGATGCTGATGCTATTATGGTACTTGATAGAGAAAACTTAGTAGAATTTGGTCCACATGATAAGCTTATACAACGAAAAGGGCTATATTATCATCTTTTCAATCAACAACATAAAGGACAATAGGAAATATAAAAGTGATTTAATAATTAGAAGGGGGTACAGTAAATTTTAACTTTATAGAGAGGGGGTGAAATTATGAAAACATTATTTAGTTTCAAAGGCAATGCTAATCGTCTTAAATATCATGTATATAGTGCTTTAGGTGCTTTTAGCTTTGTGATTATTATTTTTTTAAGTATGTTTATAAATAATAGTTTTACGCACATTATTTCTATTATTGCATATATAGGGTTTTTGATAATCTATGTATGTCTTACGGTTCAAAGATTACATGATCTTGGTCGTCCAGGATATCACTTTTGGCTATTGCTAATTCCTTTTTATGGTTTTTATGTATTGTGTCTTTTAGCATTTAAAAAAGGTGTTGTTGTTCCTGATGAACATTAATTATCTAGATTATATACAAATATAAAACTTATATTTGTATATAATCTCCTGTTACCATTAGCAATCAATTCTCTAATAAGTTTAAAGTTAATAAGAAAAGGAGAAGATATTTTGAAAAAAAAGATAACTTTATTTATAAAGAGACTAATTTTTACTATAATTGCCGTGTCTTTTATAGGTTTTTTTTTCATAATTAGGATGCCAAAAAGCATTTGCTTTTTTGCTCCTAACGAAATAGAACTCAATCTTCCTTATAAAGGAGAGTACATGGTATATCAAGAATATGAGAGTGATTTTGGAGGAAAAGATACTCCATATATATATCCAGAAGTGAATTTGAAAGAATTGGAATTTAAAATATTTGATCAATCAATGAAAGAAATTGAATTGAAAGAATATAGGTATGCTTACCTATATAAGAATAAATTTAGCAGTTATGCAAAAAGTATTTTTAAATTCAAAATAGATCAATCGGGGATATATAAATTTAAGGTTGATTATAATTCTAAGATTGTGATAGCGATTGTGAATGAATCACTACCAAGATTAGGAAACACAGTGTTTTTTTTAACTCTTGCTATAATGTTGATAATTTGTTTTATTTTAAGTAAATTTCAAAATGAGGAGGAATTATAGATACCAAAAAATGGGCGTGTTAAAATTATTGGATGCTTTGAAAGAGAACTACTTACAGCAACCATAAAGGGCGATAGCAGTAAAGTAAATAAGCTAATGTGTTATGAAAATAAAAATACTTGAAGAGGAAAAAAAAGGTTAGCACAGGACAAGTTTTATGGCTTAATAAAGAAATCATAATGATTTAAAGAACTGGAGGGAAAAATTGATGAAAAAACAAAAGAATAAACTTTGGATGTTTTTAAAATTGCTGTTATCTATAACTTTGTCACTGAATTTAATTGGATGTATGAACAGTGCTGAAGACAAGAGAATACTTAACCGTGAAAAAACAAAGGTTCAGGAATACTTAAAGGCAAAATATGGGGAAGAATTTGTTGTAACATATGCCCACTATCGCATGCCAGAAATAGGAAAGATCCGTATAGATACAACAGCATATCCTAAAGATGATAAAAGTCTTAAGTTTAGAACAACGGCATGTCCTAAAGATAATTATGCTGATGATCCATTTGGTTCAGATTATAAAGAAACTGGATATTATGATACTTATCTAGATGTATATTGGCGTGAAGCAGCATATGAAGAATTAAAACCTATTATTGAAAATATTTTTCCAAAAGATGTGAGGAAGTTTGAAGTATATGCAGGCCCAAGTGGTGACAGTGATTTAGATATAGATAATATGCTTGGATATACGCCTACCTATGAAGAAATAAAAAAGAAGTATCCAGAAGAAATAAGTTTTAGTTTAGATGTAGAGATTGTTAAAGAGAATATAGATATTCAAAAGGAATCTGAAAAAATAATGGAATTGATTAATAAAATAAGAAATCCTAAATTGGGTCATTATCAACTTACATTTGATTATTATGATGACAATACAAGATATCTTTGTACTATATGGGAACCTGATATAGATGTAATTCAATCAGTTGATGATATTATGAAAAATTTTAAAATTATAAATAAATAAAGATTAAAAGGGGGATATAAAATATGGTTACAGAAAATGAATATAGGGTTTTAAGTCAGCTTGCATATATTGATTTTCATAAGAACAAGGATGGACAATATATAAATAAAGAAGAATATATTCAAAGACCTTTGTCCAAGTTACAAATTGGTAAAGTTTTCAAGAATCAAAATGAAAAAGATTATTCAAAATGGAAAGACGAAATCACTAAAATACAAAATGATTGGAAAATCATAGGCTATGAAAATAAAAACGCTACAACTGGGTTTGTTGGAGTAGCTTATGAAAATATAGACACTGGTGAAAAAGTTATTGCCTTTAGAGGAACTGAACCTGAGGTAATGAAATTTAAATTAGAAGATCTTTTGGATGATGCACAATTGTCACTATATGATGAAGCCATTGGAAAACCAAATCAGTTTACGGATGCTTATAATTTTGCAAACAATATAATAGGAGAAGCTAAAGATGAGAGTAAGATAAGCTATACAGGACATTCCCTTGGAGGAGGATTATGTCAGTACGCAGCATATAAAACAGGTAAAAAAGCAGTTACTTTTAATGGGGTTGGTATAGGACAAGCGCTAGGACTTGATGAAGAAATCCACCAATTGCTATTATGGTACTTGATAGAGGAAACTTAGTAGAATTTGGTCCACATGATAAGCTTATACAACGAAAAGGGCTATATTATCATCTTTTCAATCAACAACATAAAGGACAATAGGAAATATAAAAGTGATTTAATCATTAGAAGGGGGATTACAAGGAGCATGTTACAGAAGGGCGAGAAGTAAAAAAGTCAGCTGTTAATAGAACTAAATAGTTCTATTAACAAACCATAGCTTAAAAAGCTAAAAATTTACTGAACATTACAAAACTTGAAAGAGGATTACTTACAGAAAGCAACAAGGGAGATGACAGTAAAGTAAATAAGCTAATGTGTTAAAATCTAAGCCTTTTACTGAGTGAAGATGTATTAGATGCAAAAAAGTATAAAGAGTTCAAGGTAAAAGATTATACAGAAAAAACAACATACACATAAGCTAGAGATTCAAAAAGCTTAGAAGAATACAATATGATCAAGGAATAAAAGGCTCTAAACAAAGATATTAAATTTATCAAACAAGGACAAGTTTCATATTTCCAGATAAATTTAATAATGTAAAAATAAGAGAAATGGAAAAGAAAACGTATTTTTATAATTATAGAAGAGAGGTTGATTAAAAAATGAATACAATTTTAGTATTTTTATTGGCTACTGTTTTACTTATTTCAATTATTACTGTTTTATTAAACAAGTTTAAAAAATCTTCAATAAGTGTTTGGGGGAATGTTATTTTAATAATAGCACTTATTTATAACATTTTTAAACAACTTAAAAATGTTACTAGGCAAACAATAGATTTTTTAGTAGGAGAAGAAGTCCTCTTATTTATAGGAGCAATAGTATTTTTATTAGGTCTTGTCATTTTGGTAACTTTGTTTTGTAGAAGGAAAGGATATAGCCTAAAAGATAGCATAGCCGTTGGACTAGTTTCTATTCCTATTTTTTCATTTATTATATACATCATTTCAATATTGTTACATTTTATAAAATTTATTGTAAGTAAATGGTTTAATTAATATTAAATACAAGGAGGCGTTACAATGAGTAGGGGAATTAGTACTTATGAAAATATGTTAGAAGAATTTAATTCGCAAATGAATTACTCGAAGGAATATACAAGAGCTGCAATAGAATATTATAAAGAGCAAAATCAATTAGCCTATTCAACAGATGGAGAAATCAATTTTGTATCTGCATGCGTAAATCAAAGTATTGAAGAAGCAAGAGAACAAATGAATATAGAAATAGAGGAAATGAATAGATTTTTAGTATCAATAGAGTCTGAAGCAAAAGAATTTATTGATGAAACAGAATGGGGGAATGTTTGTGATGGCATAGTATGAATAGTTGTAGGCAGTGGACAATTTATGACGGGAGTTGGTTTGATTGCGGGCACAGAGGGTATAGCTGCTGTTCCAGGTGGCTATGTAATGGCACATGGAGCAGATAATGTTCAGAAAGGAGTAGCTACAATTGTTAATGCACTTCCGTTTGATGATATTTTACCAGAAGGTAGTGCAATAGAATATATCGAAAGGGAGGGAGTGGGAAGATTTTTCGGATTAATTGGTGGAGAGAAAGGTAGAACATTTGGAAAAACTTTGGGAGAATATTTATATAAATGTCAAGATATTGGAGTTTCGTTATATTCTTCGGGTGGTGCATTTCAATCATTATTAGAGAAAAATTCTGTAAGAGTATATGATTCGATACTTAAACCTGAAGCGAATTTCTTTAGAAAAGTTATAATTAAGCAGCCCAAATACTGTTTACCACAGACATATTTAATAGATAGAAATTGGTTAAAAGCTTTTTCAGCATTAGGACTTTCTCTGGACGGTAGTAGCTACGGTTATACGAGTCTTAGGGAATTAATTACTAAAGGTGAATTTATAGGTGCATTTCCAGATTTATTAACTAAAGGAAAGAATTTAGTAGAACCATTTTTAGAAACTGAGTTTGGAGAGCATCTCAGCAACATGCTTGACAATTTGCTTGATATTTTTCACACTGCAGAAATCACTAAATCTCCTTTAATTCTCGATCTTGATGGTGATGGTGTTGAAACCACCCTTCTAAAGGATGGCATTAACTTTGATCACGATAACAACGGCTTTGCTGAAAAGTCTGCATGGGTAGGTAAGGATGATGGATTGTTAGTACGTGATATTAATGGTAATGGTATTATTGACAGTGGAAAAGAACTCTTTGGGAACAATACTTTGCTGAATGATGGCACAAAAGCAGCTAATGGGTTTGCTGCTCTGGCAGAACTCGACGATAACCGTGATGGCAAAATCGACATTAATGATGCTATTTATAGTCAGTTGCGCGTTTGGAAAGATGCTAATGGTGATGGTGTGACTAATACTGGAGAACTTATCACACTTATGGATGCAGGGATAGCATCTATTAATACAGGGTATAGAAGTACAACAGTTGTAGATGATCAGGGGAATGATCACAAACAGACAGGGACGTTTACCAAGGCAGATGGTACAACTGGAGCAATTGATGATGTCTGGTTTAAGACTGATGCCATTCATTCAACCTCCACTAATCTGATTGAAGAAACGATAGAAATAGCTAATTTACCTGAACTAAAAGGTTTTGGAAATGTCCGCAGCTTGCATCAGACCATGATGAGGGATAGTAGCAAGCGTCTGTAAACCCTTGTGGAACAGTTTGTCAATGAATCTGATGTTGCTGTTAGAAAGCAACTAGTGATGAGCATTATTTATGCATGGACAGGGGTAGAAGGAATAGATCCTAATAGCCGTGCAGCTACTAGAATTTATGGTAATGCTATTGGTGATGCTAGAAAATTAGAAGCTCTTGAAGAATTGTTAGGCGAAGAATATGTAGGTACATGGTGCTGGAATGAAAAAGATCCTAACCCACATGGGCAGGCAACACCTTTGCTGTTAAGTGCATTTAACAAGCTTGTAACTTGCGTGTATTCACAGCTTATAGCACAAACAGACTTTAAGGAGCTGTATAGCAAAACTACTTTGACCTGGGATGACAAAACAAATAGTGTAAAGCTTGATCTTTCAGGGGTGACATCTGAAATATTAACTCGTATTTCAAGTGACCCAGAAGAAGGTAAAGCACTATTAAGACAATTTATTGCAAATATGTATCAACTTCAGATTTTAGATATAGTCAATTTTGAAATATTCCGTGAAGCCTTTGTATCCAAAGGCTTCACGGAATATGCTCACATCATAGATGCTGCCAACAAAGTTGAAATGGTAGGTACAAGCGAGAAAGATTCCCTTACAGGTACAAATGAAAATGAAGCGATTTGGGGCTTTGAAGGAAATGATACTATATCAGGGGGAAATGGAGAAGATATACTAGACGGAGGAGAAGGTAATGATAAGCTTTATGGAAACTCAGGAGATGATATTCTTGTGGGAGAAGAAGGAGATGATTATCTAGAAGGTGGTTCTGGAAATGATACTTATATATTCAGAAAAGGTTATGGAAAAGATACCATATGTGAGTATGATTACACCAAAGGAAATATAGATAAGTTAATAATGGGAGAAGGAATCGAAGCAAAAGACATAAAGATAAGAAAAAATGGAAGTGATCTAGAATTAATCCTAGAAGGAACAGAAGATCAAGTAACAGTAACAGACTACTTCCGTTTAGATAGCTGTAAGGTAGAAGAGATAGAATTTGCAGATGGAACAAAGTGGGATGTAGACTATGTAAAGAAAGCGTTACTAATAGGCAATGATGAAAACAATCGTCTATATGGATACAACGAAGATAATGATGAAATCAATGGATTAGGTGGAGAAGATACCATATATGGATATAATGGAAATGACAAGCTATATGGTGGAAGTGGAGATGACAAGCTATATGGTGGGAATGGAGAGGATATATTAGATGGTGGAATAGGAAATGACTATTTACAAGGTGAGTATGGAAATGATACTTATATATTCAGAAAAGGTTATGGAAAAGATACAATACATGAGTATGACGATACCAATGGAAATATAGATAAGTTAATAATGGGAGAAGGAATCGAAGCAAAAGACATAAAAATAAGAAAAAATGTAAGCGATCTAGAATTAATCCTACAAGGGACAGAAAATCAAGTAACAGTAAGAAACTACTTTAGTTCAGATAGCTATAAGGTAGAAGAGATAGAATTTGCAGATGGAACAAAGTGGGATGTAGACTATGTAAAGAAAGCTGTACTAATAGGTGATGATGAAAATAATCTTCTATATGGATACAACGAAGGTAATGATGAAATCAAAGGATTAGGTGGAAAAGACACTATATATGGATATAACGGAAATGACAAGATAGATGGAGGAAGTGAAGACGACAAACTATATGGTGGAAATGACGATGATGAAGTAATAGGCGGCACAGGAGACGATGAGTTATATGGAGAAAATGGAAATGATACCTTACTAGGAGAAGAAGGTAATGATTATCTAGATGGTGGTTCCGGAAGTGATGTGTATGAATTCAGCAAAGGGTTTGGTAAAGATACAATATATGATAATCAAAGCAATGAACAAGAAGTAGATAAAATTAAATTTACAGATATAGCATCAAATGAAGTGAGTTGGAGGGTAAGTGAAACAAGTACTAGTGACTTGGAATTAAGAATATCTGGAACGGAAGATACCATTACTTTAAAAGACTACTTTATCAATTCAAGCATGAGAATGGAACAAATAGAATTTGCAGATGGAGAAGTGTGGAATAAGGAAATAATAGATGATAAGTTTAAGAATATGCTGTTAAGAGGAACGGAAATGGATGAAACACTGAAAGGATCAAATGTTGATAATATACAATATGAGATCTATGGACTTGGTGGAGATGATAAACTCCATGGTGGTACAGGAGATAATAAACTCTATGGTGGTATAGGAGATGATGAACTTTATGGTGGTACGGAAGATGATGTGTTAGAAGGTGGAGAAGGAAATGATGTTTTGTATGGACGAGAAGGAAACAATGTATATGTATATAATGTAGGAGATGGAAGAGATTCTATTTTTACAAGTTATAATAGTGAAGATGTATTAAGATTAGGAGAAGGAATAGATCAACACAATATAGATATAGTAATGGATGGGGCAGATGTAATAATAAAGACAGAAACAGAAGAAGATCAAATAAAAATAGTAAAATGGTATGAAGGAAACAAATTAGATAGAATTGAGTTTAAAAACGGAAGTGTACTAACAGCAGAAGAAATAGAAGAATCATTATATGATATGCCGTACCAAGGAGAAGGAAATAATACGTATGTATATAATGTAGGAGATGGAAGACATACTGTTACTAGAATAGATCCTGTTAATATAGCTGATAATATTCAAGTATTAAGATTAGGAGAAGGAATAAATCAACAAAATATAGATATAGTGAGAGATGGAGTCAATTTAGTAATAAAAACGGAAGTAGAAGAAGATCAAATAATAATAGAAGACTGGTATAAGAATAGTATACAAAGAATAGAATTTGCTGATGGGAATACATTAGATATGATGCAAATAATAAATGAAGTATATGGAGGAGATGACGAAATATACGGTTCATCTGAAGGTGATGTTATTCGTGGACTTTTAGGAAATGATAGAATTTATGGAAATGAAGGAGATGATTATTTAATAGGTGATGAAGGAAATGATTATTTAAATGGTGGTGCAGGAAATGATTTCTATGAGTTTTCAGGAAGTTTTGGAGAAGATACGATAAATAATTATGATAGTGATACTAATAGTACAGACAAAATAGGGTTTATGTCAAATTATTCAGATTTAATTTTTGAGCGAAATGAAAATGATATGGTTATTAAAATTAATGGTACTAATGATAAAGTAACAATTGAGTCATGGTATAGTGGTGGAGATTACCAAGTAGAAAATATTATGACGAATTATGGACATAATTTACAAAACACGCAAGTAGATCAATTAATTCAAGCTATGGCAACATTTACTCAAAATACAGGAATGAGCTGGAGTGAAGCAATAAATGAAAAACCAGATGAAGTCAGAGAAGTTATAGGTCAGTATTTTGTATCGTCACAATCAATATAAATAAATAATTTATAAAATATAAACACTCAATGGGACGATGAAACTATTGAGTGTTTAATTGTTACGCGTCTAGATATTTTTCTATTTTACAAAGTTGCTCGCAAAAAGTAAATCCTATTATGTCTCTACAATTTTTTAGGGCTTCATCTTTAAGCTTTGATACAATATTAAAGTATTTCTTTCTTATTGGGTACTAGGTGGAGATTACGGAAAAGCTTTTATTACAGCTTGTGTTTTAAATATTATAGGAATATTTTGCACTAAGCCAATCATAAAGATAGTTATGTAAGCACAAAATTAGTCTAAAAAATAGTTAACAGGGGGAATTAAAATGGCTGTTATTAAAACTACAGAGCAAGCTGTAAGTAACATTAAAGATGGTATGACAGTAATGATTGGCGGATTTCTAGGTGTTGGTGCTCCATTAAAAATGATTGATGAACTTGCTCAATCAAATGTGAAGGATTTAACCTTAATAGGGGTAGTTGGAGGTTATCCTGGTGGAGGATTGGATATTGGCAAGCTTTCAGCAAATAAGCAAATTAAAAAATTTATAGGTGCTCATATAGGTACTGACCCTGAACTTGTAAAACAATATAATACTGGAGAGTTAGAAGTAGAATTTAACCCTATGGGAACTTGGGTAGAAAGAATTCGTGCAGGCGGAGCAGGACTTGGAGCTGTAGTTACCCCAACAGGGTTAGGTACTGAAGCAGAAGAAGGAAGAGATAAATTAGTTGTAGATGGAAAGGAATATTTAGTATACCCTCCATTAAAAGCAAATGTAGCAATAATAAAAGGATATAGAGCAGACAAGGCTGGGAACATTGAATATAGAGGAACATCTTTAAATTCAAATCCTGTTATGGCAACTGCTGCTGATTTGGTAATTGCTGAAGTTGATGAAATAGTTGAAGTTGGAGAAATTCCTTACAATCATGTTGGAACACCGGGAATATTGGTGGATATAATTGTTAAAGGAAATTCATTTGAAGACAGAAAAAATTATTTTGAAGAATTATGGACTAAAAATAAGAAGTTAAGATAGGGGAGGGGTATTAAGTGAATGCTAGAGAAATAATTGCTCGTAGAATTGCAAAGGAATTTAAATCCGGAATGGTTGCTAATCTTGGATTTGGAATGCCTACTATGTCTGCAAATTATATTCCAGAAGGAATAGATGTAGTTTTACAAACAGAAAATGGGGGATTATTATTTGGTCCTGCACCAAAAAAAGGAGAATCAGATCCGGACTTGGGAAATGCAGGAGGAGAACCAATCACAATGCTTCCAGGCTCATCAGCATTTGATTTATCTTTCTCATTTTGCATCATTAGAGGTGGACATGTAGATATGACAGTTTTAGGTGCGCTTGAAGTAGATCAACAAGGAAATATTGCTAACTGGAAAATACCGGGAAAGTTTGTTCCGGGTATGGGAGGAGCAATGGATCTTTTAGTTGGAGCTAAAAAGGTAATAGCTGCTTTAGGTCATACCGATAAAGAAGGAAATTCCAAGATACTTAAGAAGTGTACTTTACCATTATCAGCTGCTGGAGTAGTTGACCTTATAATAACGGATAAAGCTGTAATTGAAGTAACTGATAAAGGGCTTGTGCTAAAAGAAGTAGCTCCAGGAGTTACTGTTGATGAAGTAGTAAAAACAACTGAAGCTGATTTAATAGTGTCAGATAATGTGGGAGTTATGCAGTTATAATATAGATATAAAAGGAGTTAAAATCCATGAGGATTTTAGCTCCTTTGGGTTTTAAATACGAACATTAAACATATAAGTGTCAATAAATACTATTCATTTTATTAAAACTTCGTTGAAGTTTTTTAAAGATTGATTATTGAGTAATGAACATTGATAATTGTGATATATACATAATATTATAACAAAATATAAGAAGTGAAAATGCTAGGAATGTTCGTGATTTTTCTTGACTTTAATATATGCATTTGCTAATATGTACAAGGGTCAAAAATGAAAACAAATCAAGAAGGGAAAGACATATGGAATCATACTTTAAACTAAAAGAAAATGGAACTAATGTTAAAACGGAAATTTTGGCAGGAATAACTACATTTATGACTATGGCTTACATATTAATTGTAAATCCAGCAATATTATCAGTAGCAGGAATGGACTCAGGAGCAGTATTTACAGCTACAGCATTATCAGCAGTTATTGCAACTGCAATAATGGGATTATATGCAAAGCTTCCTTTTGCGCAAGCACCAGGTATGGGACTTAACGCTTTTTTTGCTTTCACAATAGTTAAGCAAATGGGATATAGTTTTGAATTTGCTTTAACGGCAGTATTTTTAGAAGGAATTATTTTTATTTTACTTACAGCTTTTAATGTGCGTGAAGCTATAGTAGATTCTATTCCTATGAATATTAAAAGAGCTATTTCTGTGGGAATAGGGCTTTTCATTGCTTTTATAGGATTAGATAATGCTAAAATAATAATACACGAAGAGCATAGTACAATTCTTAAGCTTGGACATGTAACAAGTGGAACTGCACTGCTTGCTATTATAGGAATTATAATTACAGGAGTTTTACTGGCGAAAAATGTTAGAGGAGCGCTGCTTATTGGGATTGTCGCTACAACAATAATCGGTATTCCAATGAACATAACTCAGCTTCCAAGTGCAATAATAAGTGCACCGCCATCATTGAAACCAATATTTTTTAAATTTGAATGGAGTCATATATTTACTCCAAACATGTTTATTGTTTTATTTACATTATTATTTATGGATATGTTTGATACGGTAGGAACTCTTGTAGGTGTTGCTACTAAAGCAAAAATGCTAGATGAAAATGGCAAGGTTCCAAGAGTAAAAAAAGCATTATTTGCAGATGCAATAGGAACTACTCTAGGAGCTTGTCTTGGAACAAGTACAGTAAGTACTTTTGTAGAAAGTGCTTCAGGAGTTGCTGAAGGTGGAAAAACAGGATTAACTGCTTTATCAACAGCAGGAATGTTTGCAATAGCATTATTCTTTGCACCACTATTTACAATGATACCATCTCCTGCCACTACACCAGCATTGATTCTAGTTGGATTATTTATGATGGAGCCTATTAAAGAAATAGATTTAATAGATTTTACAGAAGCAATACCAGCTTTCTTTACAATAATAATGATGCCGCTTTCATACAGCATATCAGATGGTATAGTATTTGGAATAGTATCATATATATTCTTAAAGACTTTAACTGGAAGGGCAAAAGAGGTTACATTACCTACATATATAGTTGGTGCATTATTTATATTAAAGTTTTTTGTATAAGAAGTTTACAAAGCCTGTAGCTCAAATTTATGAGATACAGGCTTTTAATAGTAAGGAATAAATATAGGGAGTATATCCCACTTTTAGATTATTTTAAACCTAATCTTTTTCTTTTGCCTAAGATAATTTCTTCTAATTTATCTGCTGCTGTCATAACATCATCTTCTAAAATAAGCTGTCCACCAGTTATATCTACAAGGTCTTCAGTTAAAATTTTAGTTACAACCTTACTTCCAGTTATGAAAGGTGGTTTTGCAAGATGAAGAGGAAGTCCAAGAGCAAGACCAAAGGCACCATCTGCCAAAGCTTGTTCTTCAAGCCATTGAGGAGCAGACAACACAAGCGGTAATTGAGGCATATCAACTCCTAAATATCTGGCAAGCTCTGTTGCTACTATTTCAAGTCTGCCTATTGCAAGACAAGGACCAAAGTTAAGAACAGGAGGTATACCAAGAGATTCACAGATTTCTCTTAAACTGTCTCCAGCAAGTTCTGCTGCATTAGGAGACATTAAGCCCACGTTTTCAAGTCCGCCGCTGGAACAACCAGCTGTTAATACAATTATATTTCTTTTAATAAGTTCTTTTGTAAGCTCAACAGTAAACACATCATGCCCACCGGAAACCAGGTTAGAGCAGCCAACAACTCCAGCAATACCTTTAATTTTTCCTTCAGCTAATAAGTCAATAAGAGGCTTCCAGCTTCCACCAAGGAATTCTTTTAAAGAGTTTTCGCTAATTCCTGTTAATGAGTTATCATCGCCATGATTTTCAGGTACATTGATAGTTATTTTGTTACGTCTGTTTTTGTAGCTTTCCACAGCTTTATTTATTATGTGAGAAGTGATATTTTCACGTTCTTCATATGAGTATTGAATATATTCCGCATTAGCTTTTTTAGCGACATCGTCTATACAAAGCATATCTACTAAAAATTTATCTGTAATAGGTTCTATTCCAGGTAAAGTGCAGTTAAATTCGGAAACTATTATGTCAATTCCACCTGTGGCAATTAAAGCTTCACTTGTATAGTTATTCCCTGCATGACCTGAGAAAACTTCTTTGTAGTGTTCACCTCTAAGCTGCAAATCTTGCCCCACACAAGTTGAACCAACAATCCTGAAGCCTTTTGCACCAACTTCTTTAGCTAGTGTAACAACATCATCATCTATAAGTCTGTCTTGCAGGTCAGCTATCATAGAATGCTGATGACCTGTAATCATTATATTTACATAATCCTTATTAAGAACCTTAAAGCCTACCTTTGCAGGTCTTATTTTAGGTTCACCAAGCATAACGTCATTTAAAAGATTTGTAAGAGTAAGTCCGTATAGGCCTGTAGAGATTCCTAAACTTAGAGAGTTCAGAAGCATGTTAACAGGGTCACTATTCAGGTTTGTAGAAGTTTTTACAACTCCATCAAAAACTTCTGATTTAGCGCCACCAGGAAGTATCCCAAGCTCTTTCCATTTTTCAAAACGAGGCTTGTAAGCCATCTTTTCTACTAATTCCATTTTCTCGAATTTAGGCTTATATAAGTCTTTAAGCACTTTATCAGCTACAAGTACAGCTTTTTCATGCATATCTTCCGCATTAATTCCAAATATTTCGGCAAGGTGATTTAAAGTGTTTTCTCCTTTTATGGTTCCTTGGTTTTCACCTGTTTTCTTTAGATTCCATGCTGTATTTTCTATAATATGAAGATAACATCCAGCACCAGCAGATACAGCTCTTAAAAAGTTTCTTGAAACAATAGTATCAGCGGTAGCACCACAAATACCTCTAGGTGCAGTTGGAGTTATTCTACAAGGACCGTTAGCGCAAAGGCGACAGCATACACCTTGAAGACCGAAATTACATTTTACATTTTGACTTTCTACTCTGTGGTGAGAAGTATCTATATCTAATTTTGAAATAAAATTTTCCAGTATTTTATCAGCTGATTTACAAGTTGAACAATTGAAACATCCTGACATAATTAATCCTCCTTAAAAAAATATACTAAAATGGTATAGTTTTTATGTAAATAAATAAGGAATTTACAATTCCTTATTTATTATCTTTTATAATATCTTCGAAGTTTATATCTTCAAGTTCATAGAGCAGCTTTTGCTGTACTCTATTTAAAGTCTTGTGCATTTCACAATGGTTTGTTCTGTTTAAGTTGCAGAGAGAGGGGTCATATAGACATCTATTTACATAGATAGGACCATCAATAGCCTCTACAACATCTTTTAATGTTATATCTTTGGGCAATTTGGCAAGTGCATAACCTCCAGTAACACCTCTGAAAGAGTCAATAATACTTGCTTGTTTCAGTTTTCTTAAAAGTTTTAATAAGAATCTAAGGGGAATATTCTCTTGATGTGATATAACCTTAGCTTCTATCTTATTACCATATCCCAGTTTAGACAGATAGAGAACAACCCTAAGAGCATAATCAACTTCTTGAGTAATTTTCATTTTATATCTCCTAACATTAAACTATACTTAAATGGTATAGTTTCAATATACTATTAAAAATTTTATTTGTCAACAAAGAACTTATAAATTACATAACCTTTTCATAACTATTTTTTACTTTAGGATAACTACTTAATAATTCGTCAGCTTATATAATTAAAAATAAGAAGTATGCAGCTTAATTTGAATATTTTATAATATAAGGTGAAAGAAGGATTATAATGAATAGAAAATTTGGGTTTATCTCTATAGTATTAACTTTAGAAATTTTTTCTACAGGGTGTGCAAAACTGTCTACTCCAGCTTCAATGATTAAGCCACCTAAGCTGGCAGAAGAACAAATTAAGGATAATAGTGATTTGAAAGCTATTGCTAGAAAATTTCTACCAGAAGGTGCAAAACTTTTAGCGCCAAATGAGATAGTTAGCAAAAAGAGTGTATATGAATTGGATGTAGATAATGATAAAGAAAAGGAAGTTGTGGTATTTTTCAAAATTCAAGAAAAATATGAGAAAGGATTTTTTGTATTAAAAAATAAGAATAATCAATGGACAAAAATCTTTGAAAAGAAAAGTGAAGGTAATATGATATCAATGGTTGATCTTGTAAATGTATATAATAGTAATGAGAAAAGTCTTATTGTAGGCACTTTAATAAGCAGCCATGCTGGTTCTGTATATCAAGTATATACATTTAATAATGGTAAGGTTAGTGAATTAAATTTAGATATATGGAATAAATTTGAAATTTTAAATACTCCAGATAAAAATAAAGAAAAGGGTTTTGCTTTTGGTGTTGGATTAAAGGAAGCATCAAATATTTATGGATTTAATGTAATAAGATTTGATGGAAAAGATTTTTATTTTGATGAGGATTCTTATCCAGAATATTTTAAAGAAGCAATAAGCTATTATAAAGATTTATTAAAAGAAGAGAATAAGCTTCAATTGGTATGGTACTATTTGATAGACGCACAAATTAAAGCTAATTTATCTCAGGAAGCATTAAAATCTATTGAAAAAGTTTTTGAAATAAAAAAGGGTAAAGAAAAACTTTTAGAATTAGAAAATCATAGATTTTACATGCTTAAAGGAGAGGCATTAAATAAATTAGGAAGATATAAAGAGGCAGAAAAGCTTCTAAGTCAAATATCCATTGATGTATCAAAATTATTAGATTATGAAAAACGTACAGAACTTAAAAATAATAATATGGAAAATAGTAATATGGATATAATGCTTTTAGAAAAAAATTTATCAGACATATATTTTCAACGAGGAAAAGCACTTCTAGGACAAAATAATAAGATTAAAGCAAAGGAAGACTTTGATAGAGCTTTAAATATACTTGAGAATCTTTCAAAGGAAGGGTATTTTGGACAAGAATCAAATGTTAATATCATTAAAAGTATTATTTTTAATAATGTAAAAAATGAATTGAATAAAATAAAATAGAGTTTTGGAGTTGATTTAAATGGGGGAAAAGGTACTTGTAGTTGAAGATGAAAAACACATTAGGAGCTTTATTGTAGTAAATCTTAATATAAACAATTTTGATGTAATAGAAGCCTCTTCAGGTGAAGAGGCTTTAGAAAAATGTAAAAAAGGAAAACCAGATATTGCAGTTTTAGATATTATGCTGCCTGGAATAGATGGATATGAAGTGTGTGAAAAGCTAAGAGAACAATTCCCTGATATATGTATAATAATGCTAACTGCAAAGGGACAAGATATGGACAAAATTGTAGGATTGGATTTAGGAGCAGATGACTATATGGTAAAACCTTTTAATCCTATGGAGCTAGTATCTAGAATAAGAGCTATTTTGAGAAGGATAAAAAGACCTCAGAGAAGTAGTTCTGTTTCTGATAGTATAAGTTTGGAAAATTTAAAATTAGATAAATATTCTCAGAAAATTTATAAAAATGGTAAAGAGTTAGAACTTACTCATAGAGAATTTGCCCTTATTAAAGTCTTTATGGAAAATGAAGATAAAGCATTTACAAGAGAGGAACTATTGGATTTAGCATGGGGTAAAGATTTTTATGGAGAATATAAAACTGTAGATGTACATGTTAGAAAACTAAGAGAAAAGCTAGAAGAAGACCCTTCAAACCCTCAGTTAATACAAACTGTTTGGGGATATGGATACAGGTTTAAGTAACTTTAGGATGTGTTTGGATGAAAAGTATAAAGAGTAGGCTTTGGGGAAGTCATTTTGTTGTAATATTTTTAACCGTAATAATTTTGGAATTAATTTTATTGGTAAGTATTAAAAATTATTATTATAAAGGAATTGAAGAGATTTTATATAAGCAAGTAAAAATATCTAGTAATTTTTATAGCAAGTATTTAGCAAACAAACCATTGGATACTGCAGCAGATGATTTGATAGAAAGCTTTTCTTATTCTACCAATGCTGAAGTTCAAATAATTGATAAAAATAAGAGGATTTTATGTGACTCTATAGGAATTGCACCAGGAACTGAAATAGATTCTTTTGAGATTAATTTAGCACTAAAGGGAGGTACATCTTCATGGCAAGGTAATCAGCCTTATACAAATGAAATAGTAATGGCTGTATCAGCACCTTTAAAAATTAATGGAAATGTTGTAGGAGTGCTGCGTTTTATAACATCTCTTGAAGCTGTTAATTTATTGCTAAAGAAGATTTTGATAATTTCTAGCTTGATTGGGATTTTGGTTATTTTATCTATCACAATAGTAAGTATAATGATTTCCAATACTATAACGAAACCTTTAAATCAAGTCACTGATGTGGCTAAACAAATGGCACAAGGAGAATTTTCTTTAAGAGCAAAGAAAAAATATGATGATGAGGTTGGAAGTATGGCAGATACCTTAAATTATATGGCACAGGAAATATTAAAGAATGAAAAACTTAAAAATGAGTTCATATCTTCAATATCTCACGAACTTAGAACGCCCTTGACATCTATAAAAGGGTGGGCATTAACTTTAAAGCTTAAAGAATTTACAGACACTATTAAAAGGGACGAGGGGCTTGATATTATAATAGAAGAAAGTGAACGTTTATCTTCTCTAGTAGAAGAACTCTTAGATTTCTCCAGGTTTCAAGCTGGTAAAATTACTCTTAATATTGAATCAGTAAAGATTAAAGAGCTGCTATTTAACATATTAAAACAAATGCAGCCGAGAGCTGAGAGAAATGGCATAGAATTAAAGCACAATATTATAGATTTACCATATATTAAAGCCGATAAAAATAGACTTAAGCAGGTTTTTATAAATGTACTAGATAATGCTTTGAAATTTACATATGAAGGTGGCAGCATTAATATATACACTTCAATTCAAGAAGAGAATGTTGTTGTTTCAATAGTGGATACTGGATGTGGTATAAAAAATGAACAGTTACCTAATATCAAGAAAAAGTTTTATAAAGGAGATATAAACAAAGCAGGTAATGGTATTGGACTTGCAATTTGTGATGAAATAATATTGATGCATGGTGGAAAATTATATATAGAAAGTAGCTTTGGTGTAGGTACAACAGTTAAAATAGCATTGAAAATAGAATAATATTAAATCTTCTCTCAAATGCAATAAAATTTACTGAACCTAAAGGAAGTAGAATAGGATTAGCCTTAATTAAGGCATTATTAGAAAAGTAGGATAAGTATATTTCCTACTTTTTTATTGTTCAAAGTGACCAAAATAATTATTAAAATTTATTTAAATGCACATAAATAACTAAAGGTGGTTGACTATTGGTAAATAATAGTAGAAAATAATAATATAATAGTAAAAAATATAAAATGTTTTTAAAACATGTGTAAACAAATAAACAATACAATAAAAAAGGGGTAAGCTAAATTTCTTAAACGTGGGTTTAATACATCATGATTAGGGGGATTTTTATGAAAAAATTAAATTTGAGGTTAAAAAACAGAAAAATAAATAAGAAAATAAGAAATAGAAAAACAAATATAGCCTCTGATTTAAAAATAAGAAATAGTATATTAAGAAATATGGTAGTAACTTTTAGTATGTTAATTATTATATCTTTGGCAGCCTCCAGTGTAAGTACTTTTTTTATAACTAAAAATAGAATAACTAATGAATTTAAAAGTTCAACAATGAATGTACTAGAACAAAATAAAAAATATATTGATTTGGTAACAGGGAATATTGAGAATATATCAATGCAAATTCTTAATAATAAAGAGTTAAGTCAATTATTAACTAAGCATACTGATGATTATTATGAAAATTTCATGGATAATGAAAAGCTATGTGATATTTTAAAAGCCTTTACTGCAGGAAGTAGTTCGAAATTTATACAGAGTATATATATATATGGTGATAATGGAAATTATGCAAGTACAAATAGAAGTAATCTTGCAAATAAAGACAAGCTAAAAGCTGTGCAGAATGAAGATTTTTATAAAACAGCAGTAGAGAAAAATGGGAAAGCAGTATGGTCCAAGCCTCATAAGGATGTATATAATTTAGATGATAATTTAACTATTAGTTTAATAAGAACTATAATAGAAAATTCTAATTTTAAAAAATGTGGAATGCTTCAGATAAACTTTGATGTAGAAGCTTTAGATTCAGTTTTAAAAGATACTACATTAGGTAAAACCGGATATATATTTATTGTAAATAAAGATGGAGTAATTATGTCACATAAAGATTCCAAATTAATAGGTACGAAGTTGAATACAAGTTATTACAATAACATAGTGAATTCCAATGAGGGAACTTTTAAGTATAAAGATAATAAAAACATGTTTGGAGTTTATACTACATCAGATGTAACAGGGTGGAAGTTTATAGCTGTAGTTCCTCAGAGTGAATTATATTCAACTGCTATGAACATAGGATTAATATCTTTAATCATAATGGTAGTATGTATATTAATATCTATAATGGTTTCTATTTTTACATCCCTAAGAATTACAGAACCTATTAAAGAGATTATAGGAATCACAAACAAACTTTCAAAAGGAGATTTTACGGTTAAATCCAATAAATATAAACTTAAAGAATTAAATGAATTAGGGGACAATTTCAATAGTATGATAAATAATTTAAGAAGTATGCTTGCAACTACAACGGAGTTATCTTCACAAACCAATGCTTCTTCTATTGAACTTTATGATTTGTCAGAAAATATCAGAACTTCCTCTAAAGAGATTGAAGCAGCAGTTAAAGAGATAGCGGAAGGTTCTACTAGTCAGACAGAAGAAACATTAAAGTGTGTTGAATTTTCAAGTAATTTCAATAATCAAATGGCACATACTATAAATTCTATAAGTAATGTAAGCAGTGCTACACAAAATGCTATGGATGTATTAAAAAATAGTAAAAATACAATAAATACGTTAAAAAATACATCTTATAATAATTCACAAGCTATGTCTAAGTTCACAGAAATTATTGCTCAATTAGATAATAATACAAAAAGTGTGCTAACTATATTGAATAAAATCAATCATATAGCCAAACAAACCAATTTATTATCTTTGAATGCATCTATTGAGGCGGCAAGAGCAGGAGAAGCAGGAAAAGGTTTTGCAGTTGTTGCAAATGAAGTTAAAAAATTAGCTGGCCAATCTGAAGAGGCAGCTAAACAAATTAAAGAAATATTAGATGGAATAAATGAATCTATAAACTTATCAATGAATATGTCAGAAGAAGTAAAAGATGCCTTTAATGCAGAATCAGAACAAGTAAGTTCAACCATAAATACTTTTGAAGTTATAGATGATTCAATAGAAAATATAGAGAAAGCAATGCAGGAAATTATGGAAGACATAAATGTAATAAATAAAGATAAGGAAACTCTGAACGGATCAATAAACAATATAGCAGCGGTTTCAGAGGAAAATACGGCGGCTACAGAAGAAGTTACTGCTTCGGTGTATCAGGAAATTGAATTAAATGATAAGATGTATTCATTATCTAAAGAATTAAACGATAAGTCAGCAAATTTAGAGATGGTTTTGGAGAAATTTAAGTTTTAGAAAATATGTTAATCACTACATGTTTTATAGTGGTTAGCATATTTTTTATTTATATTTAAGTACTAAAGTAAATATAAGATTAATACTTAAGTCGGAATAAATACTATTTAGTCTATTAAACCTTTGTTGAAGTTTTTTAATAAATTGATCATTGAGTAATGAATATTGATAATTGCAATATTATTGTTAAAAATATTGACTAGCAATAGATGATAGGGGACAATTAAATATGTAAGAGTGGAGGGGGAAGAATGAGATTCTTTGATGACTTAAATTATACTGAAAAGAAAAATATATTTTATAAAGAACCAAGCTATATTACCAATATTACTTCTAAGGAATATTTATCTTATGCCTTAGGGGCAACTCTCTATATGCCAGCTTTAAAAGAGGATATTTTAGAGTTGGTTTTAGAGAAGAAATATAAAAGATTGACTTCTATGGTTTTATGTTTAGAGGATTCAATACCAGAAGAAAGAGTAAAAGAGGCAGAAAATAACTTATTAAGAGTTTGCAATAAAATAAAAGAGTCTATAAAGGAAGAAGAATTTAAAGAAGAGGACTTGCCTTTAATATTTGTAAGAGTAAGAAATATAGAGCAGTTTAAAAGATTATTAGAATACAAAGATGTTTTTCAATGTCTAACAGGTTTTGCTTTTCCCAAATTTGATTGCAGCAATGGGAAAGAATATTTACAAATTTTAAGAGAGTTTAACAAAGGGATATCTCATACTTTATATGCTATGCCAATTTTAGAGTCAAAGCCAATAATTTATAAAGAAACTCGAATGAAAGAATTATTGAGTATAAAGAAATTATTGGATGAAAATAAGGAATATGTATTAAATGTTCGTCTTGGAGGAACTGATTTTTTAGGACTTTATTCTATAAGACGTAATATTGATAATAGTATATATGATATAAAAGTGGTAAGCGATTGTATTTCAGATATAGTAAATATATTTTCAAGAGCAGAAGAGGAATATGTCATATCAGGACCTGTATGGGAATACTTTAATTCTAATCCAGACAATAGAATTTTAAAACCTCAGTTAAGAAGAAGCCCTTTTGTAGAGCATTTAGGTAAAAGAGGAATTGAAAAAAGAGAAGATTATTTAGAAAAATCTATAGATGGTCTTATTAAAGAGGTGGTTTTGGATAAAGCAAACAGCTTTATTGGAAAAACTATAATTCATCCAAGTCATATTTCCATTGTAAATGCTTTATATGTTGTTACAAAAGAAGAGTATGAAGATGCTATTGCTATTGTTGAGGCTAATAAAAAAGGTGCATATAAAAGTAAATATAGCAATAAAATGAATGAAATTAATCCTCATACTAATTGGGCAAATAAAATATTAAAAAGAGCTTATGTATATGGAGTGTTCAATGAGGATAAAAGCTATGTGGATTTATTCTAGAGGGGGACAAAATGAAGAAAACACTAAGTATTTTAGATAAAATTGCTGTAGATATACAAATTTCAGAAAATATATTTAATTTTGAATTAGAGGATTTGTTTTTAATGGCGGCAAGAAAAAATCCTAAAAGAGCTTTTCTGTTTGTGAGCAAGCTTCTTGGAAAACACATACCTGTAAATCCCAAGCAGGCTATTCTGACAGGGAGACTTATAGGAGTGATGATAGGTGAAAAAATAGGAGCTATTAAAGAAATAAATTATTCTATCATTTCTAAGGCTTTAAAGGATGACAAGTTTAGTGATGAAGCATTAGTTTATGCAGATAGTAAGTTGATTTCCCTAAATAAACATACTCTTTTTGTTGGTTTTGCAGAAACTGCCACAGCTCTTGGTAACAGCGTATTCGCTCAATTCAAAGGAGATAACATTTACTATATTCATACTACTCGTGATGAATTATTGCAATGCAGGTCAGCTTTTAATTTTGAAGAGGAACATTCTCATGCTGTTAGTCATTTTTGTTATCCTTTAAAGGAAGAGTTTTTATCTGGATTTGAGAGAATAGTTTTAGTGGATGATGAAATAACTACGGGAAAAACAGCTTTAAATCTTATAGAAGCCATTAATGATAAATATCCTAAAAAAGAGTACATAATAGCTTCTATTTTGGATTGGAGAAGTGAGGAATATATTAAAAGGTACAAGGACTTGGAAGAAAAGCTAGGAGTAAAGATAAATGTTGTATCCTTGTTGAATGGGCAAGCCACTTGCAGCAGCCCTTCCATAGAAGGAATGGATATACACTATGAAAATTCTTGCCATAAGAAAATAGAACATATTCATGAAGAATTTTATCAGGTTGATTTTCCAGCAATAAAGGCAGAAAAGAATTTTACCGAAATAAATAATGAAGGGGTAGTAGTAAGAAATTATTTCTTCAAAATAAATAATTGTAGAGAATTTACGAGAATTCTAGCTAGTGAAGATAAAAAGAATTACAGCTATTTAGATTTCAGCGGCAGATTTGGAATTGCTCATGATGAGCTTAAAGAAATGGAAAAGATGCTATCCAATTTGGTAAATACAATAAAGCCCCTTGATGAAAAGGTTCTTGTTTTAGGTACGGAAGAATTTATGTATATTCCTATGTTAATGGCTTCTTTAATTGAAGGTGCTAAATATCAATCTACAACTAGAAGTCCAATTTATGTTGGAAAACAAGAGGAATATGCAATAAAATTTGCAGCTAAATTTAATAATCCTTTTGATAAAGACGTTATTAACTATGTTTATAATATTGGACAGGATATGTACAAAGAAGTTTTATTTGTAACAGAGAGAGAAATAGATGGAAAAAGTAAAAATGAGTTAATAAACTTATTTTATAGTGCAGGAATTGAAAAGATAAATTTTGTTTATTTTACAAAACTAAAGAGGAGGAGTTTGTGAATGAGATTTCAACACCTTAAAGAACCTTCTCCTATTGGAAGTTATTCCAGGGAGGATGTTACATTTCTTTTGAAGGATATTTCAAATTTAATTAAGGAACAGGATAATGAAGAGAGAGAGAACATAATACAAAATGGAGGACATTATTCAGAAATGCTTCCTATAGAGTATTTTCCAACAAAAGAGTATATGGATATATTCTACAAAACATTAGATTCGACAAAAGAGAAAGTAGCCAAGGCAGCTGCGGTTGTAGGAGAACTTATATATAGGGAAAAGAACGGAAATGCAGTCATTGTATCCTTGGCAAGAGCGGGAACTCCCATAGGAATTTTGATAAAGAGATATTTAGAAATGAAGTATAAAAAGAAAGTTCCTCATTACAGTATATCAATAATCAGAGGTAAGGGGATAGATGAGAATGCTTTAAAGTATATTTTAAAGTATCATAATCCAGAAGATATACAGTTTGTAGATGGGTGGACAGGCAAAGGAGCTATAAATGAAGTACTAAATGAGGCAGTTTCGGATTTTTATAATAAATATGAAATTAAGTTAAGTGATAAATTAGCTGTTTTAGCAGATCCAGCTCATTGTGTAGAATTATATGGCACTCGTGAGGATTTTTTAATTCCTTCTGCGTGTTTAAATTCAACAGTATCAGGATTAGTTAGCAGAACAGTATTAAGAGATGATATTATAGGAGAACATGATTTTCATGGGGCAAAATACTATAAAGAATGGCAGGATGAGGATGTTTCTCAGTTATTTATAGATACCATAACAACTTGTTTTTCCAATATAGCTTTTAATGAAAAAGAAATTGAAGAAATAGACAGTAAGGTTTATAACAAGGGAATTAAAGAGGTAAATGAAATCAGAGAAAAATATGATATTACAGATATTAATTTGGTTAAGCCTGGGGTAGGGGAAACAACTAGGGTACTTTTAAGACGTGTGCCGTGGAAGATACTTGTTAATGATATTAACAATCCAAACTTAAAACATATTTTAATATTAGCGCAGGATAGAGCAGTTCCAGTAGAAGTATATAAGAATATGAGCTATTCATGTTGTGGCCTTATAAAATCTAAAGCAAAGGGGATAATACAATGATTTTTGCATCAGATTTAGATAGGACATTAATTTATACGAAGAAATTGATTGAAGAAGAGAATGAAGATATTGTATTGGCTGAGAGATATCTTGGAAAAGAATTAAGTTATATGAAAAGTGGTGTAGTTGAAAAAATAAGAAAAATAATGAAGAATAATGTTTTATTTGTTCCGGTAACTACTCGTACCATAGAGCAGTATAACAGAATTTTTGTGATTAGTGAGTATATAAAGCCTGATTATGCTATTGTGAGCAATGGTGGGAATATATTGATAAATGGAAAAGTTGATACTGAATGGAGAAATATTATAAGAAAAGTAGTAGATAAAATTACACATTATAGATTTGTTGAAAAGAAATTTTTAAACAGTTTCACGGATACTTCATGGATTGATAAAATGGTTTTAAGAGATGAATTGTTTTTTAGTGTTCATTTTAAAGATAAAGAATTAATAAATGTTAGTGAATTTATTAACTTTAAAGATTGGGCTGAAGAAAATAATTGGACAGTATCTTTGCAAGGAAGAAAATTATATATAGTACCAAAACCAGTTAATAAATGGGATGCTCTTCTTTATTTGAAAGATAAAGAAGAAAAGAAAAAAATCATATCCGCAGGGGATTCTTTTTTAGATTACCCATTATTAATTAATGCAGATTACGCAATATGTGCATCTCATGGAGAATTAAAGAGCTTAATAGAAGAGAAGATTTTGAAGCAGGGTCATATTTCTTTAACGGAGGAAAGTGGAATTAATGCTTCTGAGGAGATATTAGAAAGAGTGGAAAGCTTACTTTAGTTTGCAGATTTTAAGGTGAGAATTACAAATATAATAAAGTAAAAATAAGAATATAACTGTTGATGGTTTTTGTCTGAATATTTGATTTTTAAAAATATAATATATATAATATTAATATGATGTAATAAATTATTAGGATAAAATAATACACAGAGTTTTAAATATTAAACTTTCTTTTAGATATGTATCTAAAGGAAAGTTTAAGTATATATTTACCAAATTAATAAGAAAGAAGGTAATTAATATGGCAGTTAGTTTAACAAAAGGTCAGAAAGTGGATTTAACAAAGACAAATCCAGGGTTAACTAAGGTAATAATTGGATTAGGATGGGATACAAACAAATATGATGGTGGAAATGACTTTGATTTAGATACAGCTGCTTTTTTAGTTGGTGCAGATGGGAAAGTAATATCTGACGGTGATTTTATTTTCTATAATAACCTAAAGCATTCTTCAGAATCTGTAATTCATCTTGGGGATAACCGTACAGGAGATGGAGAAGGAGACGACGAACAAATAAAAATAGAGCTAAATAAGGTACCAGATCAAATACAAAAAATTGCTTTCACAGCAACTATTCATGAAGCTGAAGCAAGAGGACAAAATTTTGGTCAGGTTTCAAACGCATTTATCAGAATTTTCAACGAAGAAACTAATGAAGAATTAATAAGATATGATTTAAGTGAAGATTACAGTATAGAAACAGCAATAGTAGTTGGTGAATTATATCGCCATAATGGAGAATGGAAATTTACTGCAGTAGGGAGTGGATTCCAAGGTGGACTTGGAGCACTTTGTGGAAATTTTGGAATAAATATTGGATAGATAAAAGTTTTTCGGGGGGAACACTATGGCTATTAATTTATCGAAGGGACAAAAAATCAATTTAACAAAAGAAGTACCAGGGTTAAAAGAGGCAATCATTGGGCTAGGCTGGGATACAAACAAGTATTCAGGAGGATATGATTTTGACTTGGATGCTTCTGCTTTTTTAGTTGGAGAAAATGGAAGAGTAAATGATGATTTGGATTTTGTGTTTTATAACAATTTAAATCATCCTAGTGGTTCAGTAATACATACTGGAGATAATAGAACAGGAGATGGAGAGGGAGATGATGAGGAAATTATCATTGACTTTTCTAAGATTCCTGACAATATTGGGAAAATAGCAATAACAGTAACTATTCATGAGGCAGTACAGAGAAGTCAAAACTTTGGACAAGTTTCAAATGCCTTTGTAAGACTAGTTGATAAAGAAACAGGAGCAGAAGTTTTAAGATATGATTTATCAGAAGATTTTTCTGTTGAAACTGCATTGATATTCTGTGAAATATACCGTCATAATGGAGAATGGAAATTTAGTGCAGTAGGAAGCGGATTTCAAGGCGGATTGGCAGCCCTTTGCCAAAACTATGGATTAGATGTCTAAGAGTAAGGGACAATATGCTAGGTGCTAGGTGCTAGGTGCTAGGTGCTAGGTGCTAGGTGCTAGGTGCTAGGTGCTAGGGATATAACTTAGTACCTAATCAATGGAGGGATAAAGAATGGCTATTAATTTACAAAAAGGTCAGAGAATAAGCTTAACAAAGGATAATACTGGTTTATCTAAAATAATGGTTGGTCTTGGATGGGACCCAGTAGAGCACGCAGGAGGCAAAGGACTTTTGGGAAGTTTATTTGGTGGAAGTGCTCCAGAAGTAGATTGTGATGCATCAGTATTTATGTTGGATGCAAATGATAAGATAAAATCAAAAGAAGAAATAGTTTACTTTGGAAACTTGAGTCATAAAAGTGGCGGTGTTCGTCATATGGGAGATAATCTAACTGGTGATGGTGATGGTGATGATGAACAAATTATGATTGAACTTGCAAAGGTTCCACAGGATATAATAAAATTAGTTTTTGTTGTAAATATTTATGATTGTATAAAACGTAAACAGCATTTTGGAATGATAAAAAATGCTTTCATAAGAACTGTAAATCTTTCTAATAATCAAGAAATGCTAAGATATAACTTAACTGATGATTATGCAAACAAAACTGCTCTTATAGTAGGAGAGATATATAGACACGGAACTGAATGGAAGTTTGGTGCAGTGGGAGAAGGAACTAATTCTACTAGTATAGGAGAAATGGCGAACAGATACAGATAAGAATAAAATTGTGTAACAATTTTATTCTAGTAACCAGTCGCCAATCCCCAGTCACCAGTAAATGAAGTTTTGCTAAGGCAAAACCTAAACTTAAATAAAAGAAAGAGCAAGAACATAGAGAATTTCTATATCCTTGCTCTTTTTTATGTTTATTTTTACTGAATTTAAAATTTTTAATCTTCTTTTTTCTGGCTACTGGTTACTGGTCACTGGCTACTGAAAAGTGCTCCGCACTTTTTCTTATTTTGTGTTATTATTAAGTTAATTGATTATATACGAGGTGATTTGTTTGCTTCAGTGGAAAGAATTATATGAAGAATGTAATAGATGTAATAAATGTGGATTAGGAGAAAAAAGAACTAACATGGTTTTTGGGGAAGGAAGTCCAAAGGCTAAGCTGATGTTTATAGGAGAAGCGCCTGGAAGGGATGAAGACAGAACGGGCAGACCTTTTGTTGGAAGAGCTGGTCAGTTGTTTGAAAAAGGGGTTCAGGCTTTAGACTTAGTTCGCGGAAGGGATTTTTATATAGCTAATATATGTAAGTGTAGACCGGAAAATAATAGAACGCCTTTTGAAGATGAAGCAATGACATGCATTCCCTATCTTAGAAATCAGGTAGCGCTAATAAAGCCCAAAATAATTGTTTGTCTTGGAGCTACAGCTATGAAATATATAATAGATCCTAATTGGAGAATAACTAGAGATAGAGGAAAGTGGATAGAAAGAAAGGGATGTTATTTAACTTGTACATTCCATCCCTCGGCAGTTTTAAGAGATGAAAGTAAGAAAAACAGCTTTTGGCAAGATCTTAAAAATATTAAAAGAAAATACGATGAGATAGAATAAAGCAAACTAGACTTTAAAATAGAAATACTCTATTTTTAAGTCTAGTTTTTTTTTATTTTATCTAATTATTTTTAATTTCTGTTATGTTTTTCTTTACGCTGGGGATTGGTGATTGGCAACTGGGGAATATAAAAATGTTATTGCGTAACATTCTTATCATAAGATTTGTTTAATTAGGTTAAAATACTAATATATTAGTCAGAAGTTATGTGGAGGATTAAGTAATGAGTAATGAAAGTGTTTCTGACAAACAAGGTATAGCTACCATAGTTTTATTTTTAATAGGAACTTCTTCAATGAAAGTAATGGGAATAGAAGCTGGAAAAGATATGTGGTTAGCTATTCTTTTGGCAATATTAATGGCATTACCTATGATTCTTATATATGGGGAACTTCATTATATGTTTCCGGGAAAAGATTTATTTGATATTTTTGAGATTTGTTTTGGTAAGGTTATTGGTAAAGGAATAATTGCTTTATATACTTGGTATTTATTCCAAGATGGAGCAATAATTTTAAGAAATGTATGTCAATTTATTAATATAACAACGTTAGAAGCAACTCCCTTAATTGTTATAGAAACATGTATTGGCATTTTATGTATGTACATGGTAAAGACAGGAATTGAAACTATAGGGAAAAGTGCAGAGTTTTTTTTACCTATACTGCTTATTCCTATGTTTATTACAATAGTGTTATTAACTAAATATATGGATATAAACAGGATTTTACCTGTTTTATATAATGGTATAAAACCAATTATAAAAGCAGCTTATTTAGAATTTACATTTCCATTTGGAGAGATGATAGCATTTGCTGTTTTTTTTTCTCATTTTACAGATAAATCTTCTTATAAAGTTTATATCTTAGGTTTATTAATTGGAGGAAGTATAGTATTTATAACCTCCTTAACGATAGGTTTAACGTTAGGGATTGGTACAGCTAAAATTATATATTATCCTGCATATGGAGCTATTTCGCTGATAAACATAAGAGAATTCCTTACTAGACTTGAGCTTATAGGTGCTATCGTATTTACTATAGGCGGAATTTTTAAAGTAAGTGTACATCTACTGGTCACCTGTAAAGGAATAGCTAAAATTTTTCAATGTATGGAGTATAAGTTTGTAATAACACCTATTTCTTTACTTATGAGTATTTTATCTTATACTGTGTATGATTCTCCAATGGAGTTTTGGGAGTGGGATGCAAAGGTATGGGTTTACTATATTATACCTTTTCAAATTATTTTTCCTATTATAACCATAATTATTGCCAAAATAAATAATAAATCATCTGAAATTAATTTAAAATAAGCATAAAATTTTTGAAAGAGGTTTTAAGTATGAATAATACATCCAATATGCAACAGGTACCTATTACAGGAATTTTAAACAAAGATATTCAGCACTTTAGAGATATTTTTAAAGAAGATGAAACTATTTTATATAGAGAATTTAGAAGTAGGGATAATAGCATAAATTGTTGTATTATTTTTATAGATTCTATGACAGATAAAGACTTATTAAATGAATATGTTATAGAACCTATTATTATGAATTGTATAAATGAGAATATAGAAGATGAAAGTATAGCTGATTTTTTAACACATAGAATATTATCTTCATGTAATATTAAAAGTACAGATGAGCAGAAAGAAATCATAAGTGCTGTATTGCGTGGTGACACAGTACTGCTTTGTGATGGAAGTAAAGAAGCTTTAATAATAGATGCAAAAGGTTGGAGCATAAGAAATATTACTGAACCTGCATCAGAAGGTGTAGTTAGAGGACCTAGAGAAGGATTCAATGAATCTATGGATACTAATATTTCTTTAATAAGGCGAAAGATTAATTCTGAGCAATTAAAATTTAAGTTTAGAGAATTAGGGAATATAACAAAAACCAGGATATGTATTTGCTATATACAAAATTTAGTATCAAGTGAGATACTTGACGAATTAAATAGAAGGCTAGATACAATTAAAATAGATGGTATTTTAGAATCAGGTTATATAGAAGAGTTAATAAAAGACCATCCTTGGAGTGTTCTTAATACCATAGGGTACACGGAAAGACCAGATGTGATAGCAGGTAAATTGTTGGAGGGAAGAATTGCATTAATGGTTGATGGAAGTCCTAATGTGTTGACAATGCCTTTTATATTTATGGAGTATTTCCAAACTAATGAGGATTATTATAGAAATTTTATTTTCTCATCTTTAAACAGAATAATAAGAATAATAGGTTTTGCTTTGACAACCAGTGTACCTGCTATATATGTAGCATTAACAAATTTTCATAGTGATTTATTACCTACTAAATTACTTATTAGTATTTCAGTAGCTAGAGAAGGCGTGGCCCTTCCTACTATAGTTGAAGTATTACTTATGCTTTTAACATTTGAAATATTAAGAGAGGCGGGTACCAGATTACCTCAAAATATAGGTCAAACTATTAGTATAGTTGGAGCATTAGTTTTAGGAGAAGCAGCGGTAACAGCAAATATAGTAAGTTCTCCTATGGTAATAATAGTTGCTACCACAGCAATTTCCTGTTTCTTATTACCAAAAATGTATTCTGGATTATTAATAATAAGATTAATTTTCTTAATATTAGCCTCTATTTTGGGGTTATATGGTTATATATTAGGAGTAATGGCGATAGTTTTCTATTTAATGTCTTTAAAATCCTTTGGAGTAGAATATATGTTAAAGACTACATCTATAAGCAAAGAAGATGCAAAAGATACTGTAATAAGAAGTTCATGGTTATCTCTAAAGAAGCCTAAATTTATTATAAGAAAGGGAAAAAATAAACAATGAAATGTTTAAAAAAAACCTTGTTAATATCTGTAGTATTGATAAATGCTTTTACTTTTTCAGCATGTTGGGATTATAAAGAACTTTCAGATGTAGTTAATATAGCAGGAGTAGCTATAGATAAAGTTGAAGACAAGTATATTTTAACACAAGAGATTATGATACCTACCCCTGAAAAAGGTGGAACTAAGGTGAGATCACAAATTGTTATTACTGAGGGAGATAGTATATTTGATGCTATAAGAAAGAGTATACCCAAAACTGGTAAAAAGATCTATTGGAGACATGCAAAGGTGGTTATTATAAGCCAAAAGATTTGTGAAGAAAACATAATACCTGTTATAGATTTTATAAATAGAGATGCTGAACCAAGAGGAAATATGAAATTACTTGTTTCAAAGGAAAATACAGCAGGAGAAATATTGAATAATCCGGATAAAGCAAAAGATCAAGTACTTTCATATAAAATTAATAATACATTAATTTCACAAGTTTATTCTGCAGTATATCCAGTTATAAATGTATGGAGATTTATAGAGGACTTAAGTAAAGAAGGTGCTTCGCCTATAGTTCCTTCCATAGTCAATGTAAAAAATGATGATAAGAAAGTTTTTGAAGTGTATGGAAGTTATGTTTTTAATAAAGATAAATTAGTAGGGTGGTTAAATGGTGATGAATCTAAGAGCACATTATTTATAAAAGATAAAATAAAATCAGGAGCAATAGTAGTAGAGAGTTATATGGAGGGAATTAAATATACAAACACTTTAGAAATTTTAGGCAGTAAGACTAAGATTAAGCCTATATATAAAGATAATAAAATTACATTAAACATCAATGTGGAAACTGATGTGGCAATAGCTGAACTAGACCAAAAAAGAAATTTTATAGATGAAAAAGGAAGAAAAATTCTAGCAGAAGATGCTGAAAAGTTTGTAGAAACTAATTTGAATAATGTTATACATAAAGTACAGACGAAATTTGGAAGTGACATCTTTGGTTTTAGTTCTGAGATACAAAGAGATATGCCTAAGGTCTGGAAAAAGATTCAACCATATTGGGAAGAGGAATTTAAAAAAATAGATACAAATGTACAGGTAAAGATTAATATAAAAGGTAGTGCATTAATGCAAAAACCTATTGAGGTGAAGTAGTAAAAATGACTTTAGTTATAATAGTTTTTTATATAACAGTTATGGTTTTAGAAGGTAGAGATTTTTTGAAAAATAATCAAAAAAAAGAAATGGGGATTTATTTTATTGCCATGACAGCAGCTTTAGTATTGAGTGTTTTATTAAGCTTAGGAGTTAAAATACCTAGTCCCGCTCCTTTAATTGAAAAAATAGTTAATATGATTGTGGGGGGGTAAAAGGCGTATCGATACAATTGACCTGGTGAGCTTCTTGTGAAATAATACAGATATACCTAGGGGATATTTGTAATTGTGCGTGCAATATAATACTAAAATAATGATTTGGGGGAATTAACATGAATAATAGATATGAATTAAATAAGAATTTAGCACAAATGCTTAAAGGTGGAGTTATTATGGATGTAACAACTCCTGAAGAAGCAAAAATCGCTGAAGAAGCTGGTGCTTGTGCTGTTATGGCTCTTGAAAGAGTTCCTGCTGATATTAGAAAAGATGGTGGAGTTGCACGTGCTTCAGATCCACAAATGATTAAAGGTATTCAAAAAGCTGTTTCTATTCCAGTTATGGCGAAAGTAAGGATTGGACATTTCGTTGAAGCACAAATTTTAGAAGCTCTTAAAGTTGATTATATTGATGAAAGTGAAGTTTTAACACCTGCTGATCCGACTCTGCATATTGACAAAAAAACTTTCGAAGTTCCTTTTGTTTGTGGAGCTAAAAATCTAGGTGAAGCTTTAAGAAGAATTGGTGAAGGTGCTTCAATGATTAGAACTAAAGGTGAGCCTGGAACAGGTGATGTTATCGAAGCAGTTAAACACATGAGAATGATGAACTCTGAAATCAGAAGAATTCAAGGTTTATTGAAAGAGGAATTAATGAACGCTGCTAAAGAACTACAAGCTCCTATTCATTTAGTTGAATATGTTCATGAACATGGAAAACTTCCTGTTGTAAACTTCGCGGCTGGCGGTGTTGCTACTCCTGCTGATGCTGCAATGATGATGCAGCTTGGTTGCGATGGTGTATTCGTTGGTTCTGGAATTTTCAAATCTGGAGATCCGAAAAAAAGAGCTAGTGCTATTGTAAAAGCTGTTACACACTTTAATGATGCAAAGATACTAGCTGAAGTATCAGAGAATCTTGGAGAAGCAATGGTTGGGATCAATGTTTATTCAATAGACAAAGAAGAAAGAATGGCTAATAGAGGATACTAAAATGAAAAAGATAGGTGTTTTGGCACTTCAAGGTGCATTTAATGAGCATATAGAGATAATCAAATCACTAGGTCACGAAGGTATTGAGATAAGAAAAGCAGAACAACTCAATAATCTTGATGGAATTATTTTACCTGGTGGCGAAAGTACAGCAATGGGAAAACTGCTTGATGATTTTCAAATCAAAGAAACTTTAGTAAATAAAATCAACAATGGTCTACCAGTATGGGGGACTTGTGCAGGAATGATTCTTCTAGCCAAAAATATTGGAGAGCAAGAAGAGGCACATCTTAAAGTCATGGACATACATGTAAAAAGAAATGCTTATGGCAGTCAATTAGATAGTTTTATTATTGAAGAAAATGTACCTGAGATTTCTGATAATCCTATACCTTTGGTTTTTATTAGAGCCCCGTATATAGAAAAGGTAGGGAATGGAGTAGAAATTTTAAAAGAACTTGACGGAAAGATTGTTGCTGCAAAAGAGGATAATATGTTAGTAACTTCCTTTCATCCTGAACTAACTGGGGATAAGTCTGTTCATAAATATTTTATTGAGACTTTCTTTTAGATTTACAGAATATACTGTAGAATAAAAAATCTGTATCTTTTAAGTTAAAAGATACAGATTTTTTATTTTATGTGTTCGTGATTATGCAAGTGTTCCATGCAGTATTCATAATGTCCATTACATTTTGAACAATATCTGAATTCCATATCAGGATCATCTTTTTCAGTTATTCCACAGACAGTACATTTGTGGAAGGTTGATTCCTTTGGTATATTTGCATTAAATTTTTTTCTATTATAGTAAGTCTGTCTGTTAGTTTTTGTACGAGTAATTATATCTTTTCCAAAGAATATAAAATAGTTAATAATAGAAACAACAGCAGCAAGCTTATATGGAAGTGGTTCAAAAAGTACAGTATAGCCTATGAATATCCAGTTAAGCATGGCTAAATATTTCATTTTTACTGGTAATATGAAGAATAATAATATTTCATAATTAGGATAAATACGGGCAAAGGCTAAAAATAATGATAAATTTAAGTAAGAGCCTGTAAGCGAAGTTCCTAAGGCAAAAGAAACGATAGTTGTTCCTAGCATACCTAAAAGATAATAAAGATTAAATCTAAAGCTTCCCCATTCATGTTCTAAGCCCGTTCCTATCATATAGTAAAAATAAAGTGCAAAAATAAGCCAAAATGGTGAAAGGGCAGGAGGAATAAATATATAAGTAATTAATCTCCAAATTTGCCCTTGCATAACTAGATTAGGGTTTAGTATTAATATATCAGTATATAATGGATTAATATAAGTTAAAAAAAATACAAGTCCATTTAAACCCACAATATAAGTCATGAGATTTCTTATGGCTAAATGACCATACTTTCTCTCAAGTTTATCAAACCAATGCATAAAAACACTCCTTTTCTAAAGTAGGTTGTAGAAACCTTATTCTTCTACATTTTTAGAATAAACACATCCACAATAATCCTGTCTATATAAATTATATTCTTTACTTAATTCAATGGAACGTTTATATCCATTTTTCTTTTTAAAATCTGAATTAAGAAATTTCACATCAAATTCTTGTGCTAATTTTTCTCCGATTTCGTTTATTTTTTCAGCATTTTTATGTGGACTTATAGATAATACAGTTGTAAAGTAATCAAAATTCAATTCTTTAGCTTTTTTAGCTGCTTCTCTTAATCTTAGTTCATAGCATTTAAAGCAGCGAAGCCCACCTTCGCGTTCTTCTTCTAAGCCTTTAGCTATATCAAAGAATTCTTCAGGCAAATACTTTCCTTCAATAAAAGTTATCTTTCTTTTAACTGGAAGATTTTCTATGAATTCTTTTTGTTCTTCCACTCTTTTTCCGTATTCTGATTCTGGATGAATGTTAGGGTTATAATAGAACACTGTAATATTAAAGAATTCGGAAAGATACTCTAAAACATAACTGCTGCATGGTGCACAACAGCTGTGCAAAAGAAGGGAAGGAACTTCATTGGAAGCTGAAAGTTCTTCTAATTTTTTATCTAATATTTTTTGGTAGTTTATTTTCATTTCATAAAACCTCTTTTTATGATTATATTTTAGGTAAATACTTATTTGTGTATAATGATATCACTATAAGCTATATTTTTCCATAGATAAAAAAAGAATACAGAGATAACTGCATTCTTTTTCTTCTTTTAATTTGGTTGTTTTTCTGTTGGTGAAGGTTCTACATAAAAAACAGAAGGTATTTTTCTTTCACCTGAAGACTTATAAGGATTGCTTATTACTTTTCCTTTATAGTACATTGTAGATGAGGAACCACCGTCTAAATTAATAGCATTATATGCTCCATATTCATACAATATATCTTGTAATTCCTTTAGAGTTACAGCAAGTCTTCCTATATATTTACCGTCAATTACTAGTAAAAGAATACTTCCATCTTTTCTTTGGCCGATAGCAGTTCTAGGGGCTGTTCCCCAACCGCCATCACCAGAGGTTATAGTTTTTTCACCATTTACTATTAAGCATGGTCCAAAGGAAACTGCTTCTGTAACATTAAGATTGTTTAATTCTTCCACAGTATGATTTCCTACTACTAAGGTTCCATACTTGGTTATACCGGCTATACAGCTTTTTTCACCTTCTTTTAAGCTGTTGTAAACTATCTTACCGTCAGAAATTATTATTCCAGCAGCACTGCCGCTAGAATCTGAGGTGCTTTCAGGATCAACAGAATTTGCAATAAAGCCTCCAGCATTTATTGCAGCCGCAGTATTATAACGTTCAGCAATTTCACTGGTGGTTTCTCCGCTTTCACCTAATTTTTGCGAATATCCCACTTTAACTTTTTTGGGATTCTTAATTACAAGAAGGTGACCCGTAAATTTATCTCCATTGATATAGTATCTCTCTATTTCATTTGTATCTTTAAGATTATTATTTATTTTGCTGCTTATTCGCTCATTTAATTTATTTATATCTGTTTGAACTATATTGTTAACTGTATTCCTTTTAAGAATTTCACTTATATGTTCTTGTGATAAAAACATAGTAGCAATCCACTGATGAGTTGAAGTGGTCATGGCAGAGCCTACTACTGTAGCTTTTACATTTTCAAAAGGACCATAATAAAGTAAAAAAGGAGCAGTTATCATTGAAAAAACAATTTCAAATATTAGAAACCATTTCTGGGTAAATTTCCCTTTGAAGGAATCTCTTTTTAACATATACACCACCCTAATATATTCTATATTAAAATCACCAATTATACAAGCTGTTTTCTGCTATTAAAGAAGGTCCTATATGACATATAACAGGCTATAAAGGTTGCAATTGCTGTGGTCGACAGCAGCATGAAAGTTACCATTATTTGATATTTTATAGCTTCTAAAGGAGAAGTACCAGCCAGGATAAGTCCTGTCATCATACCTGGTAGTGAAACTATTCCTAAAGTTTTCATGGAGTCTATTGTAGGTATCATTCCTGTTTTAATACTGTCCTTAATTATCTCTTTAGAAGAAGGAAGAATATCAGCACCCAAAGCAAGCTTCACTTCAACTTCATTTCGCTGTTGTTTAAAATTGGTTATAAGCTGTTTGTAACATAGTCCTATAGCATTCATAGAGTTTCCTATAATCATTCCACTAACAGGAATTACTTGATAAGGTTTGTATTCAATAGCACCTGCAAAAATTAACACAGAAAGAGTTATTATAGAACCAGAAGCTATGGAAATAAAAGAAATTATCAAACTGTTTTTTATATTTTTCCCACGTCTTTTTGCATTCAATGATGCGTTAAAAATCATAAATAAAAGGAGTAGGGTAGTGAATATAGGATTTTCCATTCCAAAAATAAAGTTTAATATGTATCCCACAGCGATAAGTTGAATTACAGCACGAATAACTCCTATAATAATTTCTTTTTCTAGCTTTAAATTTTGAGAGTATGAGAATCCTAAGGATATCAAAGCTAAAGATGAAGCTGCTATCAAAGACGGAATACTTATTGATGTACTGCTCATTTTAACACCTCCAGGGATTTTATTTTGCCATTTTCAATAGTTAAAAGCTTATTAGCATGTTTTTTACTTTGATCAATATTGTGTGTTACCCAAAGAATAGTAGTTCCTTTGTTGTTTAAGTCTTTTATTATATTTTCAACAATAAGTGTGTTATCTGTATCAAGTGCAGAAGTAACTTCATCTAATAATAATACTTCAGGCTTAAATATAAGGGTTCTAATAAGAGCCAATCTCTGTTTTTCGCCGCCAGACAGCTTATCTACGTTTTTATCAATGTAGTCTTTATCCATTTTAAAGAGAGAGAGTAATTCATAGATTTTATCAAAATGAATTTTTTTTCCTCTTATTTCATAAGGAAAAGCGAGATTTTCCAATACAGTATTCCCAAATAGGTAAGGTAGCTGATAACAGTAAGCACACTGCTGTCTTATTTCTAGTGGGGAGTATTGCGTAATATCTTTATTCTTAAAGCTAATAGAACCTTTACTAGCACTTACAAGATTACTTATTAGTTTCAGTAGTGTGCTTTTTCCACCACCAGAAGGACCTATTATGGAAATAAAGTCTCCGTGCTCCACCTTTAAATTTATATCTTCAAGTATATTTTTCTTTCCATCATTAAAATAAATATTTTCAAATTCTATAATAGACAAGTGTTACACCTCCATACATTAGCAGATATATATATTATATTTTAAATTTGTAAGGGAATAAACTTAAACTTTAAGTTAGAAATGTTAAATATTTAATAACGATAAAAAAGGTATATATAAAGGTATACAGAAAAAAATGTCGAAATAGTAATATTAAGTAACTAATGAAAAGAGGGATTAATATGGCAGTAAAGCATGAGTTGTTGTATAAAGGTGCAAATACTATGTTAAAAGTATGGCTTGATTATGGTGAGTCCATTAAAGCAGAATCAGGAGCTATGGTTGCAATGAGTTCCACTATAGATGTAGATGGTAAGCTGGAAGGAGGTCTATTTGGAGGAATAGGGAGAATGCTGGCAGGAGAAAAGTTTTTCTTCCAGACTTTGAGAGCTTCCAGAGGAAATGGAGAAGTTTTACTTTCACCTAATGGCATTGGTGATATAATGCCTTTAGAGATGGATGGTTTTAATAATTATTTAGTTCAAAAGGATGGATTTTTAGCTGGTTCGGATAGTCTCAATGTATCAACTAAGATGCAGGATCTTGCAAAAGGACTTTTCTCAGGAGAAGGATTCTTCGTACTTAAAGTAGGGGGTAAAGGAACTTTGTTTGTAAGTTCTTATGGATCAATTCACCCAATGGATATTAACCCAGGTGAAGAAATGGTTATTGACAACCAGCATCTTGTTGCATGGCCAGAAAATATGGATTTTTCTATAGAAAAGGCATCAAAGGGTTGGATATCTTCAATTACTTCAGGAGAAACCCTTGTATGCAGATTTAGAGGACCTGGTAGAGTATATATTCAAACAAGAAATCCTCAGGGATTTGCACATTGGATAAGACAATACATTCCAGCGAAATAGAATAAAATTGTGTAACAATTTTATTCTAGTAACCAGTACCCAGATATCAGTAACCAGTGAAGGAAGTTTTGCTAAGGCAAAACCTAAATTTAAATAAGGAAAAGAGCAAGAACATAGATGTTTTCTATATTTTTGCTCTTTTTTATGTCTATTTTTATCAATTTAAATTCTTTAATTCTTTTTTCTTTCTGGCTACTGGTTACTGGTCACTGGCTACTGAAAAGTGCTTCGCACTTTTCCTATATTATTCAATTTGTTTTCTTTTCTTCAAAAGTTCAATAATCAATACAGCAAAAGCTCCTCCTATAAGTGCATGATAAAATTGAGGTATTCCCATTACTACTGTTAGCTTTTTTGCTAATTTTTCAGCAATTCCCAATTTAAATAAAGAAACTAATTTAGTTGCAGATAAATATAGGAATAAGTATTTAAGTAGGGCGCCTATAATAAGTCCTAAGTATTTGCCATACTTTTCTTTACTTTTGAATACTCCAAAAAAGAAAACTAATATAGCATTACCAGCCATTATAAAAGGCACGAAGGGTCCAAGGGCTGCATTTAAAGTGCCTGTAGCAAAGGCTAAAAGTGGAGTCAGGATTCCTACATATATTCCCCAAGGAATTCCGCAGATATAAGTAGTAAGAAGCAAAACAGCATTTACTACTGGACCAACTACAGGAGTTTGTTTAACTGTCATTTGAAAAACTACAGCTATAGCTAAGAATAATGAGCTTCTCACAAGATTTCTAACTTGAATGTTCATAAAAATTCCCCCTATGTTATAAATTATTATTGCTTTAATATAAATTATATCACTATAAAATATACATTTTATAATATTTTAAGGTAACCAATGAATTTTTATGTAATTTACTCTTATAAAGGGGAGAAAGCCCCTAACTTTGTTTGTTAGAGGCTTTCGGGGAAATATTCAATAAAAAGTTAATTAGCTTAATTTTAGTAAAACTTTTTCAAAAATAGATAGTGCTGAATCTATTTCAGCTAATGAAACATTTAAAGGTGGAAGAAGACGAATAATATTCTCACCAGCACTTACAACCAGTAGACCTTCATTAAAACATTCTGTAACAAATGTTTTAGTATCAGTAGAAATATTTATGCCTACTAATAGCCCCATTCCTCTTGTTTCATTAATTATAGGATATTTCTCTTTTAACTTATGAATTTTATCAAACAAATACTTACTTTTTTCATCAATAGAGGATATAACCCCACCATCTATTAATTCTGTAAGAACAGCATAGGATACAGCACAAGCTAATGGGTTGCCTCCAAAGGTAGTCCCATGATCCCCAGGAACAAAGGCTGAAGAAGCTTTTGTTCCTGCAAGAACAGCTCCTATTGGAAATCCACCGCCTAAACCTTTAGCCATACATATAACATCAGGTATTATACCAAATTTCTCGTAGGCAAAAAGGCTTCCACATCTTCCTATACCACATTGTATTTCGTCAAAAATAAGAATAGCATTGAATTCTTGGCAAAGATTTTTTACTGTTTTCAAGTAATCTACATTAGCAGAAATAATACCACCTTCACCTTGTATTGGTTCTAAGATAACACCGCAAACAGTATCATCCATAGCTTGTTTTATAGCTTCTATATCATTAAAAGGAACGGCTTCAACGCCTCCAATTAAAGGAGCAAAAGTTTTTTGATATTTTTCTTGTCCTGTAACTGATAGTGCTCCCATACTTCTACCATGAAAGGAGTTTTTCATATATATAATTTTATTTTTATTTTCAATGCCACTGAGTTTACCATGTTTTCTAGCAAGCTTTAAAGCTGCTTCCACAGCTTCTGTTCCGCTGTTGCAGAAAAATGCCTGATCATGATGGCTATTTTCGCAAAGTTTTTCAGCAAGCTTTATGCTGTTTGAGTTCCAGTAATAGTTTGAAATATGCATGAGCTTTGAGCTTTGTTCTTTAATAGCATTTACTATAACAGGATTTGAATGTCCAAGACAGTTAACAGCAATTCCAGAAACAAAGTCTAAGTATTCTTTATCATTTTCATCATATAATTTTGTGCCTATACCTTTTTCAAAGCTAACGTCAAACCTTCCGTAGGTTTTCATTATGTTGTTTTTTGACATTTATAATCACCTTCTTAAAATCTGGAGTATAGAATCCAAATTTTATTTTTATTAACTTGTGAATAATTATACTTTAGTTTTAATAAATATGCAACAGGTTTATTAAAAAAAATAATTTGTTAATAAAAAGTGTTATGGAAAACTGTAAAAAATATAAATAAACATTGCATAAATATTCATACAAGTGTATAATCTTTTTATATAGTTTTTAGGGGGGATTTCATGATAGATGTAGGAATTATTGGAGCTACAGGGTATGCAGGACAGCAGCTTGTGTGGTTCTTGAATAATCATAAATATGTAGAAATAAAATTTTTAGCTTCTCATAGTTATGCAGATGAGGAGTTTTCAAAAATATACAGTAATTATACAGGTATTATTGATGATAAATGTATAAATATGAGTAAAGCAGAAGAAAGATTGGAAGAGATAGATGTATTATTTATAGCACTTCCACACGGAAAGTCTTTTGATATAGCACAAAAAGCCTTAGAAAAGGGAGTTAAGGTTATAGATCTAGGAGCTGATTTTAGATTGGAAGATATTGAATGTTATAAAGAATGGTATAAATTAGAACATAAATGTCCAGGACTGTTGGAAGAGTCCATATATGGGCTTGTAGAACTGTATAGAAATGAAATTAAGGATAAAAAGCTTATTGCCAATCCAGGCTGTTACACAACGGCAAGTATATTAGCATTATATCCATTATTAAAGAACAAACTAATACAGACAGATTCAATAATAATCGATGCAAAATCTGGGGTGTCTGGTGCAGGAAGAGGTTTAAATACAGCATCATTATATGCAGAATGTAATGAATCAATAAAAGCTTATGGGGTTGCAGGGCATAGACATACTCCAGAAATAGAACAGGAATTGTCAAAAGCTGCAGGAGAGAAGATTGTATTGAACTTTACACCACATTTAGTACCTATGAATAGGGGAATTTTAGCTACTTGTTATGGAAAGCTTATAAATAATATGTCACAAGAAGAGATATATAAAGTTTATAAAGAGTTTTATAAAAATGATTATTTTATTAGAATTGTAGAAACATTGCCTGAAACTAGAAATGTCAGAGGAAGCAATTTTTGTGATATAGGGATAAGAGTAGATAAAAGAACTAACAGAATTATTGTAGTATCAGCAATAGACAACTTGATAAAAGGAGCTGCTGGGCAAGCAGTTCAAAATATGAATTTGATGTTTGGATTAGAAGAAGGAGAAGGTATAAATATGCCTTCAATGGCAATCTAATAAGGAGGGAGAATATATATGAAGATATTAGAAAACAAGAGCATATCTGATGTACAGGGCTTTAAGGCAGCAGGTATTGTAGCTGGTCTTAAGCAAAGCGGAAAAAAGGATTTAGCTCTTATATATAGTGAAAAGAAGGCTGTAGCGGCGGCAACATTTACTACAAATAAGGTTAAAGCGGCACCAGTACTTTTAAATATGGAATATATAAAAAATGAAAATACTCAAGCAATAATTATTAACAGTGGTCAGGCTAATGCTTGTACAGGTAAAAATGGCTTTGAAGATTCAAAAACTATAGCAGAAATAACTGCTGGAGAATTAGGGCTTAATCCTGAAGATGTACTTCAGGCATCAACGGGAGTAATTGGTGTTCCTATACCTATGGATATTATGAAAGAAGGAATTAAGAAGATATGCTCTTTGAAATCTGATGAAGGTGGAAAAGATGCAGCACAAGCTATAATGACGACAGACACAAAATCAAAAGAGATAACAGTAGAAATTGTACTGGATGGTAAAAAGGTATTAATAAGTGGAATGGCAAAAGGATCTGGAATGATAAAGCCTAACATGGCAACGATGCTTGGTTTTGTTGTTACTGATGCAAATATAAGTAAAGCTATGCTTAATAAAGCGGTAAAGGAAAGCGTAAAAGATTCTTATAACATGATTTCAGTAGATGGTGATACGAGTACCAATGATATGATGATTTGTCTAGCTAATGGGGCGGCAGAAAATAAATTGATTGATAGTGAAAATGAAGATTTTATAGTTTTTAAAGAGGCATTAGATTTTGTAAATAAGGAACTTGCAAAGAAAATGGCTAGAGATGGAGAAGGAGCTACAAAGCTTATAGAGGTAGAAGTTGTAAATGCACAAGATATAGAAAGTGCAAAGTTGTGCGCAATGTCTGTTGTTTCTTCTAATCTGGTTAAAGCAGCTTTATTTGGTAGTGATCCAAATTGGGGAAGAATTGTATGTGCTGTAGGATATTCTGGTGGAGAGTTTGATCCGGACAAAGTAGATGTGAACTTTAGAAGTTCTGCTGGAGAAATAAAGGTTTTTGAACAAGGAATGAATCTAGAATTTAATGAAGAATTAGCATCAGAGATTTTAGAGCAGGAGAAGGTAGTAATATATATTAACTTGAATCAAGGAGAATATAGTGCAAAAGCATGGGGCTGTGACCTTACTTATAAATATGTGGAAATTAATGGAGAATATAGAACTTGATTTTAAAATAAGTCATTCGAAGGAGTGGCTTATTTTTTTATCGTCAAATATATGTTTTGACAATAAAATCATGTAATAATATAATTTAAAGTGAATAAATGGAAAATGTTAAAAGAAAGAATGTGAAAATGAAAAAGACGAATGGTAGGTGCAGCAACTATGTCAGCTGTTGCAGGGGATGGAGCTTTAGCTTTAATGCTTAGAGGAATATTCTATGATAAAGATGGAAAGCCTAAAGCAAACAAAGTTAAACAAATTAGTGCTTAATGGGAGAGGATGAGTAGTTTGGATAGAGTATTAAAAGATTTATCACCAAATTTAGTTTTTGAGTATTTTGGAGATATTACAAGAATTCCAAGAGGTTCTGGAAATGAAAAAGCTATAAGTGATTATTTAGTAAACTTTGCAAAAGAGCATAATCTAGAAGTTATACAGGATGAAGCATTAAATGTAATAATAAAAAAAGCGGCAAGTAAAGGGTATGAAAATGCTCCTACTGTAATGTTACAGGGACATATGGATATGGTATGTGAAAAGAATAAAGAAGTAGAACATGATTTTGAGAAAGATCCACTTAGTATAAGAGTAGAAGGGGATTTCGTAAAAGCAGCAGGTACTACTTTAGGTGCAGATAATGGTATTGCAGTTGCTTACTGCTTAGCTATATTATCTAGTAAAGATATTTCTCATCCTCCACTAGAAGTATTGATTACTACAGAAGAAGAAACAGGTATGAGTGGAGCTTCTAGTATAAAAAAAGACAATCTTTCAGGAAAGATTTTAATAAACATAGATTCAGAAGAAGAAGGAGAACTTTTAGCAAGCTGTGCTGGTGGAGTTAGAAATATAGTTAGGCTTAATGTTGAAAAGGAAGATGTAAAAGAAGGATTTATGCCTTTAAAGCTTAATATAAAAGGTTTAAAAGGTGGACACTCAGGCATGGAAATAGATAAGCAAAGAGGAAATGCCAATAAGCTTATTGGACGTGTACTTAATGATTTGAATTCCAACTTAGACATATATATAGCTGAAATTAACGGTGGGGCTAAAATGAACGCCATTCCAAGAGACGCAGAAGCTGTTATTTTAGTAAAAGAAGACGATAAGTTAGCTTTAGAAGAGCTAGCAGCAAAATGGAAAGAAACTTTAAAGAAGGAATTAAAAGTTTCAGATCCAGAAGTAATTGTTGAAATAGAAGAATTGGAAGAAAAGGTAGAAAAGACATTTATAAAAGAATTAGGTGACAAAATTATAGGCTTATTAATGTTAATACCTAGTGGAGTTCAGACTATGAGCATGGATATCAAAGGACTTGTTCAGAGTTCTACTAACTTAGGTGTAGTTACAACTGATGATAATAAAATTACATTTGAAAGTGCTATAAGAAGTTCTGTAAGAAGTTTGAAATATGAGATAGTTAAGAGAATAGAAACTGCAGCTAAACTTGCAGAAGCTGAAATGACTTTGGAATCTGAGTATCCAGAATGGGAATACAGAGCAGATTCATACATTAGAGATGTTTTTGTAAAAGTGCATAAGGATATGTACAATAAAGAGCCAAAGGTAACAGCAATTCATGCTGGACTTGAGTGTGGAATACTAAAAGATATTTTAGGTGATTTGGATATGATTTCTTTCGGACCAAATATGTTCGATGTTCATACACCTGAAGAAAAACTAAGCATTTCTTCTACAGAAAGAACCTTTGAATATTTGCTTAATGTTTTGAAAAAAATAAAATAAGAATGTTGCGATGCAACATTCTTATTTTATTGTGATAGTAATATAGATATATAATGTAAAAATTAATTAATTTAGTAAAGAGGAGTTTTTATATGGGCAGACGAAAGTTTATTTGTTTTATGTTAATAGGTTTATTGATTTTCATTCCTGTACAAGCCAAAGCATTTACTTATCAAGAAGATGTTAAAGTAACTACTGCAAGTCAGGAGGGCAACAAATTACTATTGCCTATTATTAAATATGTTGTCTCTAAGTATAAATTAAATCCAAAGGATGTGGATTATAATGAAAAACTTATATATGCTATAATGGCTTTTCGCTACTTGGAAGAAAAAAATTCTATGAAGTATGAAAATGAAACTAAATATATTGCATTAGGAGATTCTATTGCTTTTGGATTAAGTGCTGATTTAAATAAAGGTTATGTTGATCTTTTCAAAGATTACTTGATATCAACAAAACAGTATAATCAATTGAAACTAAATAATCTAGCTGTTCCAGGTTATAAAAGCAGTCATCTATTAGATAAGTTAAAAAATGAGGACAAGATACGTAACTATGTTAGACAAGCTGATGTAATTACTATTAGTATTGGAGGTAACAATTTATTATCATCAGTTATAAAAGCTATTGCATCTAAGTATAATTTAAATTCAAAAGAAACGAATTTTGTTGCAAAGTTGACAAAAGCTGTAAGGGCAGATTCTAAATGGCAAGAAAAATTAGAAACTTTACAAAATGATACTGAGTTGATGAAAGCTTTAAATGAAGGGGTTAAAAACTTTAAGGCGGATTGGCCAAAAATTATTAAAGAAATTAATAACCTTAATCCAGATGCAAAAATATATGTCATGACCTTATACAATCCTTTAAAAACAGATACACCTGTTTTATATGATACATTTGAAAAATTAATTCAGCAAATAAATGTAGAGATTAGAAATAGTATCTATGATTATGAAATTGCTGATGTTTATACTAAATTTCATAAATATGATGGGAAAGAGCCTTTAACAAATTTTGATTTACTAAATAGAACTATAGATCCGCATCCTACCAACTATGGACATGAACTAATTTTTAAGGCGCATCTTAAAAATTAGTTTATCAGAAACCAGTTTATGCGTATTCAGTATTAGTGGGGTAATATCTTTCAAAATGTCCACATAATATATAGATGTAAAGTGAAATTTAATTAGTTGAATTAATTGAGAGACTAATAATTATTATGCATAGAATAACAACTATTAGTTCTTAATTAACTCAACTGATAAAGAATACTTAGAGTGAAAATTGTAATTAGGAGATAAAAACAATTATGTCAACAATTATTCTGGGTAAAAGGATTAAATCATTTTCAAAGAATATTAAGCTTAAAGCTTTACATAATTCAACTATAGTAGAGCTACAAGTAAGCCCTTTAAGTTTATTTACTAAGATATTGCCTAAAACAGATGTAGCTGTTTTTGGTGATTATGATATCTTTATTTTTTATAGTACTGTTTTTAAACAAAATAAAAACAGGTATAAAGTAAAGTCTATAAGAAAGCTTTTTTGTCAAATTATTCATTGTCAAGATATATTAAAAGAGAATCAAATTAAGAATGAAGATATACAAGTATCAGCTATGTTTACATCACGACCTACTTGCAGGTTTAGTGTGGAAAATTCAAAACAATCAAAACGTAATAAATTATTTTGGAAAATTCAAGTTTTGGGAGAAATAAAAGTTACTCTTACTTTAAATAAAACAAATGAGTCTAAAGAAAATTCACATGATGAAAAAAGAGAAAACACATTGACTGAAAATGATTCTAATAAGCTTCTTGAAAAAAATACATCTGATTATGAAGTTATTAAAGAAAAAAATGTTCTTGAAAATGTTAATATGAAAAATAATATATACAAAAAAACAATTGAAGTACCAATAATAGTTGGAGAAGGTTCAACACAAATATTAGTAATTAAAGAAATTACAATTTCACCACCTAATCCACCTATTTGGCGCATAAAAGATATTGACAAACAAGTTATTATTTATGACAAAACAATAATATCAAACAAAGTAATTGTTGACGGTTGTGTTATTAAAACTATAAATTATGAAACAATAGATTATACTCATGATGATACTATAAACGGTAGAATATATTGCGCTGAATCAAAAATTCTATTTTCAGGAGTTGTTGATATAATATCTGACTCAGGTAAGAAAATTAATGAAGAGGATACTTGTGAAGTAGTAGAAGCGTACGTAGAAGGAGAGAATAACGAGTGGGGTGATTCGATTAATACCAAGTTCGGTGAAATAGCTTATCAAAAAATTCTTGAAAGAATGGTTGTTAAAATTAATGTTAAGATTACAAGAAATGAACATATGGACATAGTAGAGTGTTGACATATTCATCTAATTGATAAGCTTATCTCAATAAAAAATAGAATAGTTTAAGTAATGAAAAGTGGGTGTCTAATTTTTTAGACACCCACTATATTTAGACACTTGTTTTTGTTATTACTGATAAACAAGTTAAAGGGCTTGTCTCATTTTATTTGTTAAATATTTATTGTCTTAGCAACCTACTTCTACGGGAACATGTTCTATCCTTACAACTTTAAAAGTAATTTTTATAACCATTTTTTCATGAACCTTTTTATAAGCTATTACTCCTTTTCCTACATCTACTTCATCACTCCAGTGATCTTTTTCACCTTCTACAAAAGCTTCTAATACTTCAGCTTCGTCAGTTGGTAAAATTTCTTCTCCTGGAACTGGTGTTATATCAACAAATCCTGCCAATGGCATTTTTGTTGTACTGTGATATAGTGGACCATTTACTTGATTTCCACCTTCGCATACATATTGAGCTGTTTTATAATTTATATCTTTCCATACCCAAGCATTAAAGATTACCTTGCCAGGTATTACTTTCATATTATAAACATCAACCCACTTTTTGATTTCTTTTACATAAAAAACTGGGGGGATAGGTGGTAAAAAAGCAATATCTTTTTCTAAAAAGAATTGAGCTGTTCCTCTTCCTACTATTACTTTTGTTTGAAGAATTTTTCTGGTCATACAGACACCCCCTTTATTCTTTTTATAATATATAGTATGTAGTATTAATTTTTTTGGTTACTATTATTTTAGTTTTAGATTGAGGATATAAGTAAGTTAGCGTAAAATTTATTAACTTTATATTATAGTTGTTCTATTATATATATAACATATAGAATAAAATTATATACTTTATATTAAAGAAACATTATATAATTTCTGTACCTAGTACCTGATGATTGTATGTTGGAAAGCAGGAATTAAATACACAGTTGACTATAAAGCATTTATTATAGAAAGTTACAAATATAATGGGGATTTATAAAATGAAAATTAGGGAGGATTTATTATGAGCACTCAAACAATGTTAATAACTTATTTACCAATAGTTTTTTATCATAATAGTAAGATTGATTGTCACATATTATTTTTTAAATATGTTTAAAATCTTTACCTCCATGTGTTTTATTTTGTTCATTATTATTTATAGAAAAGAAAATGCACTTATAATATAGCTAAGAGGTTGGATAATGAAATGTAAATGTTATCAACAAAAAATTAAAGAAATGTGGGGGGAGAAACATGGTTAAGAAGAAAATATTGGCACTAGGTTTAACAATGTTAATGTCAGTTGGAATTTTGGCGGGATGTGGAAATTCGGATTCTAAAAAAGAGACTTCTAAAGATAATAAACAATTACAATTAACTATTTACGCAGGACTTATGGAAGATCATGCGCAAAAAGCAATTAAAGAATTTGAAAAAGAAACAGGAATTAAAACTAACATGGTAAGAATGAGTGGTGGAGAAATTCTTGCAAGAATTACCGCTGAAAAAGGTAACACTCAAGCTTCAGTTTGGTATGGTGGACCAGCAGATACTTTTATAGATGCTAAGGGAAAAGGATTACTTGAAAAATACGTTTCACCAAATGCAGAAAAAATACCAGATAAGTTTAAGGATAAAGAAGGGTATTGGACAGGAATATATAATGGTTATTTAGGATTTGTTTGCAACGGTGCACTATTAAAAGAAAAAGGAGTACAAGTTCCAAAGTCTTGGGAAGATTTATTAAAACCAGAATACAAAGGACAAATAGTTGTTGCAAACCCAGGTTCATCAGGAACAGCTTATACATTAGTTTCTACTTTAGTACAGCTTTGGGGAGAAGACAAAGCTATGGATTATTTAAAGAAATTAGATGGACAAATTAAGCAATATCCAAAGACTGGTTCAGCTCCAGCACAAATGGCTGGTATGGGAGAAGCAATGGTTGGAATTTGCTTCATGCACGACGGAATTAAATATAAAAAGCAAGGATATGAAGATATAGTTTTATCAGCTCCATCAGAAGGAACTGGATATGAAATCGGTGCTGTAGGAATAATTAAAAATGCACCAGATATGGAAGCTGCTCAGAAGTTTGTTGATTGGGCTTTAAGTAAGAAAGCACAAGAACTTGGTCAAACAGTTGGTTCTTTCCAATTCTTAACAAACCCAGATGCTCAGCCACCAAAAGAAGCTGAACAATTAAAAAATACTAATCTTATAAACTATGATATGACTTTTGCAGGTGAAAACAGAGCAAGATTAGTTGAAGCATGGCATAAAGCAACAAATAAATAAGAGTTTAATAGTCCCGCCATCCTGTAGATGGTGGGATTTGTAATAATGATGATAATTTTACCATATATTCATCAAAAAAATGAAAGGAAGTATATAAATGGCATTTAAACAATACAAAAGTAAGTTGAAAAATGACCTGACTGATATGAAAAAAATATGGAGAGATCCATTACTTTTAACCACAATTATATTTACTATTTTAGTGCTTTTAACCTTTATTTTATATCCTTTATTTTCTGTACTGAAACAAAGCTTTATAGGAAATCAAGGTTTTACATTGAAGGCTTATGGGGACATACTTGAGAATATAGAATTTAGAAAAACTTTAGGAAATACTATGAAATTAGGAATTACAGTAGGATTTCTTTCAACATTAATAGGATTTATTTTTGCGTATACAGATTCTTATATAAAAACACGTTTGAAAAAGATGTTTAATATAGTTTCAATATTACCTATAGTTTCACCACCTTTTGTTCTTGCATTATCAGTTTTGATGCTTTTTGGACAACAAGGACTTATTACTAATAAATTATTAAATTTAACAAATGCAAATATATATGGATTTAAAGGTTTGGTAATTGTACAAACCATGACATTTTTTCCAGTAGCATATTTGCTTTTAAATGGATTATTAAAGCATATAGATGTATCGCTGGAAGAAGCAGCAAGAAATATGGGAGCATCTAGATGGAAGACTTTCACTACAGTGACACTTCCACTTATGGCTCCAGGAATTGCAAATGCATTTTTATTGACATTTATAGAAACAGTAGCTGATTTCTCTAATCCTATGGTTATAGGAGGGGACTATGCTACTCTTGCTACATCAATATATTTACAAGCAATAGGTAATTACGATATGCAGGGTGGAGCTACCATAGCAATTATTCTATTACTTATAACTATACTTATATTTGTTTTTGAAAAATATTGGTTAGAAAGAAAATCTTATGTTACTGTAACAGGAAAAGCTTCGAGAGAAAGAGAGTTAATTGCTGAAAAGCAAATAGTTTATCCTTTAAGCCTAGTTTGCTTAATAATAACTATATTTATATTATCCCTTTATGTATTAATTCCACTTGGTGGATTATTTAAAATCTGGGGTGTAAATTATTCTTTAACTTTAGATCATTTTAGATATGTATTTGAATTAGGACTTAAACCAATAAGTGATACTACATTACTATCAGTAATTGCTACGCCTATTACAGGAGTAATGGCTATGATAATAGCATTCCTTATTGTAAGAAAGAAATTCTTCGGAAAAGGTTTTGTAGAATTCAGTTCATTACTTGCCATGGCAGTACCAGGAACAGTTATTGGTATTGGGTATATATTAGCTTATAATACTAAACCATTATTACTAACAGGAACAGGAACCATAATTATAATTGCTTTTGTTATGAGAAGCTTACCAGTAGGGGTTAGATCAGGGGTAGCAGCTCTTCAACAAATAGATCCTGCAATAGAAGAGGCAGCTTCAGACTTAGGAGCTAATACTTCAAAGGTATTTTCATCAGTAACTTTACCATTAATAAAGCCAGCCTTCTTCAGTGGACTTGTTTATAGTTTTGTTAGAAGTATGACAGCAGTAAGTGCGGTAATATTCCTTGTGTCAGCTAAATACAATCTACTTACAGTTCAAATATTAGCTCAAACTGATGCTGGCAGATTTGGAGTGGCAGCAGCTTATTCTACTATACTTATTATTATAGTTTATGTAGCAGTAGCTATAATGAACTTATTATTAAGCAGAATGGGAATAAGCAAGGAAGGAATGTAATGTTAAGTACTAATCAAGAATATGATAGAATGGAGAATATATAAATGGAAAAGAGAAGTAAAGGTGTTAATATAAAAAATCTTAACAAAACATATATAGGAGCAAATGGCAGTGAATTTAAAGCTGTTGATAATATTTCGGTAGATATAAGACCAGGGGAATTTGTAACACTGCTGGGACCATCAGGATGTGGAAAAACAACTACACTAAGAATGATAGCTGGATTTGAAATTCCAACTTCAGGAGAAATATATTTAGGGGGAGACAGAATTAATGATTTACCTCCAGATAAGAGAGATAGTTCAATGGTTTTCCAGACATATGCATTGTTCCCTCACTACAATATTTTTGATAATGTGGCTTATGGGTTAAAACTTAAAAAATTAAGCAAAGCTGTAATAAAAAAAGAAGTTGAGAATATAATTGATTTAGTAGGACTAAAAGGTATGGAATACAGATATCCAAATCAATTGTCAGGAGGACAGCAGCAGAGAGTTGCACTTGCACGTGCACTTGTTATGAAACCAGGAGTGCTATTATTTGATGAGCCATTATCAAATCTTGATGCAAAATTAAGAGTATATATGAGAACGGAAATTAGAAAGATACAGAAAAAAGTAGGTATAACAGCAGTATATGTTACACATGATCAATCAGAAGCAATGAGCTTGTCTGATAGAATAATCATCATGAATAAAGGAATAATAGAACAAGTAGGTACGCCAAAAGAGGTATATTATACGCCAAAATCAGAATTTGTTGCTGATTTCATAGGAACAGCTAATTTTATTGATGGTAAGATGATTTCAAAAGATGGTGATTCAGCAGCAATAGAAGTATATGGAGAAAAAATAAATGTAGCTTATAAAGGTGATAAAAAATCAGGAGATAACTGCAAATTAGTGTTAAGACCTGAAGCGGTAAATGTAGGTAGAGAAGGTATTTTAAAAGGAAAGGTTACTTTATCCACATTTATGGGTTCATATCAAGATTATGTAATTAAAGTAGGCGATAAAGATATAGTAATTCAAGACACGAATCCACAAGGAAAAGAAGTGTTTGAGGAAGGTCAAGATGTAAGAATAAGTTTCTTACCTGAAAATGTTCACATTTTATAATTATTTAAACATTGTTGGTAAAACTAAAGAGTACTATAGTATTAGGCGATAATACATAGTACTCTTTTTAAAACATAAAGAAAGGAGGATGAAAAGGTGCAGTGGCAAGAGGTAATTATTAGATTAGGCTTGGCTATAGTAGTTGGTGGTCTTATAGGATATGAAAGGGAGTTTAAAAACAGACCAGCGGGATTCAGAACTCATATATTGGTTTGTGTTGGAGCAGCTGTCATATCTATGATACAAGTTTATATGGTAGAGGATACAGTTAAGATGATAGCGCAAGATCCACAGCTAGCTAATGCACTTAAGGCTGATATAGGGAGAATAGGAGCACAAGTAGTAACTGGAGTAGGTTTTTTAGGAGCAGGTACAATAATACGGGATAAAGGTTCCGTTAAAGGGCTCACTACCGCTGCCACTATATGGGTAGTAGCTTGCATTGGACTTGCAGTAGGAATGGGATATTATCTTTTGAGTATTTTTTCAGCAATAGGGGTTTATGGAGTATTGGCATCTTTAAAGAAATTTGAAGGGAAATTATTTGCCAAGACTAATGTAGTAAAAATTGAGATGGAATATTACAATAAAAAAGACTTGGTGGATAGAGTGTCAGAATATTTTGAAATCAGAAATATTAAAGTCAAAAATATAGAATTTTCTTTAGAGGAAGATTCTTTAGATGATGAAGAAAATAATGAAGTGAATGAAGAAATTGCTTGTTCAAAAAAAAGTTTGTATACAATTTTAATTCCAAGATATATAAAGCCCGGGACAATAGTTCAGGATTTAAGTGTTTTTGAAGAAATTATAAGAGTTACAATTATATAGTACAAATACTACATTTGAATTAAGTTTCAATTTATAGCACAAAGGCTCGTTTATATAGAAAATGAGTTTTTTGTGCTATAATTATTTTGAATTAAACTGTGGGTACAAAGAGGTGAAAATGATAAAAAGTGTAAATTTCAAAGCAAGACTTTTTAAAGCATTCATACTAGTTGGGTTTTTACCATTGATAATATTGACATTCTTTTATTACTATAATACTTCAAGTTTAATAGATAAAAAAATAAATACTTCAATAAATGAAAATATAAAAATAATGAGTTCTTTTATTGATTCTTCCATAAATAATTTTTCAAGTATTATTGAGTTTATGGCTGAAAACAAAGAAATTCAGAAAATTTTAAAGAAAAATAAGTATATTAGCTATAGTGAAAAATTTAAAGATTCTCAGAGTATATATACTATAATTACCAGTGTAGTAGCTAATCAAAAAATTGATATACCTGTATACATAACAGGGGTAAATAATCCCTTTAGCAGATTTACTACTCAAGAATATTTTTCACCTATTTATGGAGAGTTACACAATGATATTTTTAAAAAAATAGATTCAGCTGGAGATAATAAGGTATTTTATGTTCATAGAAGAGTTGATGGTAAAGAAAGAAAAGATGTTGTACTGGCTATATGCAGGCAAATTATAGATAGAGACAGCGGTAAAAAATTAGGATATGTTTTTTTAGATATATATGATGATTATTTTGATAATATTTTAAAACATACGGAGATATATGAAGGAAATAATATCCATATATTAGACAGGGAAGGTAAGATAATCACTGATAAGCTGCACAAGGATAAGACGGGTTTTAAGTTTTATGAAGGTTATTTAGATACTATTTTAAATAATAAGCAGGGGAGATTTGTATGCAGCATAGAAGGAGAAAAATATATGGCTTATTTTAATACTCTTGCGAATAATGAGTTTAAAATAGTTCAAACAGTGCCTGTTAGAGTAATGTATAAGGATAAAGAAGTAATTATTCAGACCTTTATATTTGTACTTATATTTTTAGGAGTTTTTGCAATCATAGTGTCTCTTGGTTTGTCTAAGAGTATTTCAAAGCCTGTAAATGAGCTTTCAAGACTTATGCGTAAGGTTGAAAAGGGAGATTTGAATGTAAACTTTTCTATAAAAAGCAATGATGAAATTGGAGAGCTAGGAAAGAGTTTTAATAAGATGGTAAGGGAAATAGACAAGCTAATTGAAGAGGTGTATATTAAGCAGTATCTTTTGAAAGAAGCAGAATATAAAAACTTAAAAGCTCAGGTAAATCCTCATTTTTTATACAATACTTTAGAATCTATAAAATGGATGGCTAAGCTTGGAGAGAATGATGGGGTAGTGAAAATGACTACTTCTTTAGGTAAATTTTTAAGGTATAGTATAAGTAAAAAAGGGGATGTAGTTACTGTAAAAGAAGATATTGATCAGATTAATAATTACTTGACCATTCAAAAAATACGGTATGGAGAAAAATTCGGTGTAAGTTTTGAAATAGAGGAAGAAATATTAGAACAGAAAATTTTAAAGCTTTTATTACAGCCTTTAGTTGAAAATGCCATAATTCATGGGTTGGAACCTAAGCTGGAAAAAGGGGAACTTTGGATAAAAGGATACAAGAGTGAAAAAAATATTTGTTTTGAAATTATTGATGATGGTATTGGAATAAAAAACAAAAGTACTAAGGGTGAAGGTATTGGAATGAATAATGTGGATAGAAGAGTTAAACTGCATTATGGAGAAGAATACGGAGTGTACTTGGATAGAATATATGACAAAACATATGTTAAATTAATCCTTCCATATGATTGGAAAGAGGGTGAAGAAAATCATTAAAGTAATGATAGTAGATGATGAAGTTTTAGCTAGAGAAGGAATGAAAAAAACTATAGATTGGGGAAAATACGAGTGTGAAATCTGTGGTGAGGCATCTAATGGATTTGAAGGTATAGAAATAGCTAAAGCAATACGTCCGGATTTAGTAGTTACGGATATAAGTATGGCTGGAATAAATGGAATAGAGATGGCTAAAAACATAAAAGAATTTTTACCAGAGTGCAGATTTATTATAGTAACTGGATATGATGACTTTGAATATGCCAGAGGAGCTGTAAAAATAAATGCTGTTGACTTTATTTTAAAGCCTGTAGATGAAGAAGAATTAATGAGTTCAATTGAGAAAGTTTACAATGAATTTAAGAGGAACAAAGAGCAGGTTGATATTGCAAGAGAAAAAATTCTTTTAGATATGATGAGGGGAAAGATAATAAGCAGTATTGAATTAGATGAGTTTATTGAAAAGTATAGTATTGATTTAAAATCAATAGTTATAGGATGTATTGAAAATGATAATTATAAGGAGATATTAGGAAAAGGTAGTTTTGATATTTTATATGAACAAAATAAGTATATTAAAAAGAAGATTCATAAATGCTTAACTGGAATTCCCCAGTATATAGTAGAATGCCATGAAAATATTATGGCTGTAATATTAGATTTGGGTAACTTAGTTCAAAGAGATATTGAAAAAATTTTTGAGAATATTAGATTGGAAATTATAGAAGAACTAGGTAATAAGATTACTATTGGGGTATCTGATTTTGGATCTATATACGAAATACAAAAAATATACAATGAAAGTAAACAAGCCTTAAAAAATAAATTATATGAAGGTAGAGGAAGTATCAATTATTTTACAGATTTAAAGCATGAAAATTTAATGAAATGGACTTATATTTTAAATGCGGAAGAAGAGATTAAATTAAGCTTAAAGGCTGGAGATAAGGTGAAAACAAGTAAACAACTGAATAATATGTATTTTAAGGTATTTAAAGATAATAATATAGGTTATGGAGTCATAAAGCAAGTAAGCTTGGAAATCGTTGTAATGGCTTTGAAAATGTTAAATGAACATAATATATCTGTAGAGAAGGTACTGGGTAGAGAATTTGAGGCCTACCAAAAAGTAGAGGGATTGAATACGATTAACGAATTATATAAATGGGTAGATGGAATTATTAACAGTGTGCTTAGATATATAAAGTTAGAAAATATAAATATCAGTGAAAGTGGACTAAATAAAGCCATAGAATATATAAATGAACATTATACTGAAAATATATCTTTAAAGGATGTTGCTAAGGAAGTATATTTAAGTGAAAGCTATTTAAGCAGAAGAATAAAAAAAATATTGGGTATAAGTTTTGTAGAGTATATTACAAAGCTGAGAATGGAAAAAGCAATAGAGTATCTTCAAAATCCGAATATAAAAGTGGCAGAAGTTGCTTTAAAATTAGGTTATCCAGATTATAGGTATTTTTCAAAGATATTTAAGAAGTATACAGGTTATTTACCAAGTGAATTCAGTAATTACAATTGAGAGCAATAAAAAAGAGCGTATGTTTTTATATGACATACGCTCTAAAATAAGGGGAAATGCAGCTTTAGTTAAGTTCAACCAAGAGTTCTCCAGATTTAACTTGCTGCCCTTCTGTAACTTTTACTAATTTTACTGTTCCACTTGTTGTAGCTGTAATGATTGTTTCCATTTTCATTGCTTCTATTATAATTAAGCTGTCATTTTCTTTAACTTCATCTCCAGGCTGTACAAGTACTTTCAGCACTGTACCAGGTATACTTGAACCAATTTCAAGAGGATTATCTGGGTCAGCCATTTGGAGTGCATCAGCCGCAGCAACAGCTTTTGTAGTTTTATCTTTTATTTTAATTTCACGTCTATTTCCATTAACTTCAAATATTAAAGTTCTAAAGCCTTCATTATTCACTTTAGTTACTTTAAGAAGCTTTATGATTAAAGTTCTTCCTTCTGCTACTTTGATTTCACAAGTTTCTCCTTCACGTAATCCGTGGAAATAGATATCACTTCCCATTAGGCTAAGATCGCCATTTTCTTTAATGTATTTTAGGTAATCTTCAAATACATCTGGATATAGTGTATAGCTTAGAATATCTTGTTTAGTAGGTTCAATGTCAAACTTATCCTTAAGATGTTTAACAACTGAGTCAAAATCTTCAGGTGGAAGAAGTTCACCAGGCCTGCAAGTGATAGGCTTTTCACCTTTTAAAACAATTTTTTGAAGATCTTCAGGAAATCCACCTTCAGGCTGTCCCATCATTCCTTTAAAGTAAGCCAAGGATGAATCAGGGAATGCCATATCTTTGCCTTTTTCTACTATATTTTCAGGTGCAAGATTATTTTGTACCATGAATATTGCAAGGTCACCTACCATTTTAGAAGAAGGAGTTACCTTAACAATATCGCCTACCATAGTATTTACTTTCTTATACATTTCTTTAACTTCATTGAATCTATGGCCAAGACCAAAGCTTTCAACTTGCGGTTTTAAATTTGAGTATTGTCCTCCTGGTATTTCATATTTATATATTTCAGTAGAACCTGATTTTAATCCTGATTCAAATTCACCGTAAACTGGTCTTACTGCAGCCCAGTAATCTGAAAGTCTTTGAACTCCATCTAAATCTATGCCTGTATTTCTCATAGTATGCTCAAGAGCTGCTACAACAGAGTTTAATGCAGGTTGACTTGTAAGTCCAGACATACTGTCTAATGCAGTATCTACAATGTCAACTCCAGCTTCAGCTGCCATTATGACAGTTGCAACTCCATTTCCAGTTGTATCATGAGTATGAAGATGAATTGGTATAGATATTTCATTTTTTAATGCTTTAATAAGCTTGTATGCAGCATAAGGTTTCAATAGAGCAGACATATCCTTAATTCCAAGTATATGAGCACCCATTTTTTCAATTTCTTTTGCTTTTTTAACATAATAATCTATAGAGTATTTGTCTTTTGTGTGATCTAAAATATCCCCAGTATAGCAAATACAAGCTTCTGCAACCTTATCGTTTTTAATAACTTGGTCAATTGCAACTTCCATTCCTTTTAGCCAGTTAAGGGAGTCAAAAATTCTAAATACATCAATTCCTGATTTAGCTGATTCATCAATCAATTCTCGTATTACATTATCAGGATAGTTTTTATATCCAACACCGTTAGAACCTCTTATCAGCATTTGGAATAGAACATTAGGGATTTTTTTTCTTAATTCCTGTAGTCTAGTCCAAGGAGATTCCTTTAAAAATCTATAAGCTACGTCAAAGGTTGCGCCGCCCCACATTTCAACAGAAAATAAATCTTTTCCAAGCACTGAGGTTGCGTTTGCTACCTTAACCATGTCTACAGTTCTCATTCTAGTTGCCATTAGCGATTGATGAGCATCTCTCATAGTTGTATCTGTAAGAAGTAATTTTTCTTGTGATTTAATCCATTTAACCAGACCTTCAGGACCTTTTTTATCAAGTATTTGCTTTGTACCTTTTAAGTCTCCAGGTGCTTCAATTTTAGGAACAACAGGTACATCAAAATCTTTTTTTGTTCCATGAGTTTGATTTATAACTACATCACCAATGAATTTAAGTATATTATATTCTGAATCAGCTTTTGTAGTGATATTGAATAATTCCTTTTCAGTTTCAATAAAACTTGTATTACATTCACCTTTTGCAAATATTGGGTTATTTAAAACGTTAATTAAAAAGTCAACGTTAGTTTTTATACCAGAAATGTTTAATTCCTTTAAAGAACGTAGAGATTTTCTTATAGTATCTTCAAAGCTTCTAGACCAAGCGGTAGTTTTAAAAAGTAAGCTGTCATAGTATGGACTGATTACAGCTCCTGTAAAACCATTTCCACCATCAAGTCGTATACCGAACCCGGAACCTGTTCTGTAAACATCAATTTTACCAGTATCAGGTGCGAAATTATTGGAAGGATCTTCAGTTGTAACTCTGCATTGAATAGCATATCCTCTAAGGGTAATATCATCTTGAGAAGATATACCTATTTCTTTAGAATCTAAAGAATATCCTTGTGCAACTAAAATTTGGCTTTGAACAATATCAATACCAGTAACCATTTCAGTTACAGTATGTTCAACTTGAATTCTAGGATTCATTTCTATAAAATAATGATTGCCATACATATCTACTAAGAACTCTAGAGTTCCTGCATTTCTATATCCTACAGATTTAGCTATTTTTAGAGCATCGGCACAAATCTCATCTCTTTTTTCTTGTGGAAGAGCAAAAGCTGGAGTAAATTCAATTACCTTTTGATGACGTCTTTGAACAGAACAATCTCTTTCATATAAATGTACAATATTTCCGTGTTTATCTCCTAAAATTTGAACTTCTATATGCTTAGGTTTTTCAAGAAATTTTTCGATGAAAATATCATCTATACCAAAAGCTTTTTTTGCTTCATTTTTAGCACTTCTAAAAGAAGGTAGTAATTCATCTTGGTTTCTAACTATCCTCATACCACGTCCACCACCGCCGGCAGCAGCTTTTAGCATGATAGGGTATCCACACGCGGTGGCAAATTCTATAGCTTCTTCTTCTGATGTAACAGGTTTTTCAACTCCAGGTATAGTTGGTACATTAACGCTTTGAGCAACTAATTTAGACTTTATTTTATCACCAAGTCTTTCCATCATATTTGCGGTAGGTCCTATGAATTCAATGCCTGCCTCTTCACATTTTTGTGCAAATTCAGCATTTTCAGATAAAAATCCATAACCAGGGTGGATTGCATCTACACCTTTTTTTAAAGCAAGGTTTATTATTTCGTCAATATTAAGATAGGCTTCAATAGGTCCTTGATTTTTTCCGATTTCATAAGCTTCATCAGCCTTAGTTCTAAATAAAGAACACTTATCTTCGTCTGAGTATATGGCAACAGTCCTTATACCCAATTCATTACAAGCTCTGAATATTCTTATAGCAATTTCTCCTCTGTTTGCTACTAGAATTCTCTTGAATTTTTTAACCAATTCATTCACTCCTTTTTGTATATAGAAATATATTGCATGAAAATAATGCAATATATACAATACTCTTTATGCAAAAATATTAATACTACTATTATATATTAGTTAATTGATTATTTCAATTGCATATTCTAAAAAAATAACTTGCAAATTTCAAAAAAAACACTTTATAATTATGCTTCTTAATAATTTAAGTAATAATTTTTTTATATTTCTATATTATTCCAAAATTAATATAATGAAACTTCAACAACTAATGAAAGTAAAAATATTTTACTTTATAAAGCTATAAACCAAGATTATGAATTAAATAATCTTGGTTTATTAATTAAATAATCTTGGTTTATTAATTAAATAATTTTGGTTTATTAATTTACATTATATGTCTAAAAGGTTCTTTTTATATTGAATATAAGCTTCTCTTAGTTCTTCTATTTTAGCATCCATTTCAATTTGAAGTTCAGATACAGTAGTAAAATCATTCTTTTCTACAGATTCACACAGTCTAGTGAATAAAGAATTAGCTAAAGAAGAATCTTTCATTAAATATTCTCTTAAATCATTTACTTTTTTCCATCTAGTTACATCAATATCAGAAGCTCTTTCTGCGTTATGAAGCATTTTACAGCTTCTTATTTTATCGATATAATTAGGAATTATTCTTCCAGTTATTTCTGTAATCCATCTTCTTTCAACAGCAGTTTTAAAACTGTTAAGTATTTTATCAGTAAATACATCACCTGACTTTAGGATTTCTAATTTTTCAGGATGTTTTTCAAAACCTAAAAGATTTTCATATACTGTTTTTGGTGCGATACCAAATAATTTGTTTCTTTCTTCTTCAGTGTAATCTTCAAATACATCTTCTTCGCTTCTGTAAGCTCTATCTTTTTCAAGATAATCAGTAGCAACTCCATCTGCTTTAGAAAGTTCAGCAAGTAAATCATCTTCAGTCTTATGATTAGTAATTGCATAAGTTATACCATCATTGCATGCCATGAACATTACAGCAAGAGCAAGATAAGTATTTGTATGAGGATTTGGTGCTCTAAGCTCAAATCTGGTTGCAAGAGGGTTAGAGTTATCACGAATAACTCCTAATAAAATAGTTCTATTTCTTGAAGGAACTTCTACAGAGTGACCTAGTGATGTAACTATACATATAGGTGCTTCAAATCCTGGTTTTAATCTTCTAAGTGAATCATTAGTAGCAGATATAAATGGATTTATAACTTCATAGTTTTTAAGAATTCCCATTAATGAACCATATCCGTATATGCTTAAGAAATGGTTTTGTGTAGATGCAAATAGGTTTATTCTTTTTCCGTTCTTTAGTTTTAATGCTATACTTAAATGAGTGTGTTCTCCATTTCCGGCAATACCATCGATTGGTTTTGCAAGGAAAGTTACGTCTAATTTATGTCTTCTAAAAGTTTCTCTAACTAATATTCTAACGAATAATTCATTATCAGCAGCTTGTAGAGCATCTGCATATTTCCAGTCTACCTCTAATTGTTCCATGATATGTGTTAAGTCTCCGTCTTCTGTTAGAGTAGCTTTTACTCCACCAACTTCCTTATGACCCATTTCTGATTCTAAACCATATTTATCCATTAACACAAGAACTTCTTCAAGAGCCGTTCTTACAGAACCTTTTGTTCTAGTCCAATATTGTTCTTGAAGTACTTGAGCGGTTGAAAGCTCCTCAATGTGTGCTCTTTCTTGAGGTGTTTTTACCCAAAATTCAAGTTCAGTAGCAGCTGTTGCAGAAACATCTTCTACATCATCAAGTGTTGCTCCGTATGGTTTTAGTAGTTCAGGATAATCTTTGTAAAATTTCATAAGATTTTCTTCAATATTAGCAATCGAAGATTTCAATATGTGTCTTGAGTCAATTGCCTTACCGTCATGTACTAAGAAACAAGGAATTCTAAGTGTTCCGACAGGCTTTCCAGTTTCTTCATCAATGTTTTCAAAATTGTAATCAACAAACCAATTAACTTCAGTATCTGGAATCATATCAACTTTAGCATTATTTAATGTAGCAATCCCAGGAAGAACTACTGATGAACCGTCAGTTTGTATAGCCCCTTTTAAAAAGCCCTCTATATCTTCTAAAAAAATTCTCATTGGAATTTTTTCGTCTGTATCATTTCCAGAGTAATCAATACCTATAAGAGATACATATTTAATTTCTGGATGCTCAGTAAGGATATTTTTTAGAGACGCTTCTGAATGTTCAGACTTTAAAATTGTGTAGATCAAATCGTTAAACATAATTTTCCTCCCTTTAAATTTAATTACAAAACTGTGGATATATATATTTTATATTTGTCATTTTACTCTATATTATTTTGAAAATTATATAAAAATTCTATTATAAAATTAACAAACTGTCAATAAAATAATAAAATTTTGATAAAGAATTAAAATGTAAAGGTTTAAATAAAGCTTTTGAAAGAAATTTGTAAAGGTAGTATTGAGAGAATTTGTGAAGTATAATTTATATTATGATAAATTTTGTATATATATTTAATTTAAAAAGTAAAAAAAATTAAATATATAACTAGCTTTAATTTAAAAAATGGATATATATTTCAATTATCAATGTTCATTGTTCAATGATTAATTTATGAAAAAACTTTAACTAAGTTTTAATACAATGAATAGTATTTTTGCAACGTATATATATATATTATTCAAATAAGTATTAAAAATTATTTACATGATTTATTAGGATAATAGTGGAAAGATTGGAGGTGGAACTGATTTATAGTACTTCACACTGTAAATCAGTTAAAACGATGTATATTAAGGATAAACCTATTGGTTTTTTTGATTCAGGAGTTGGAGGACTTAGCGTTTTGAAACAAGCTATGAAATTACTTCCAAATGAAGATTTTGTTTATCTTGGTGATTCTAAGAATGCTCCCTACGGTATTAAAAGTGTTGATGAAGTAAGAAAATTAAGCTTTGAAGCAGTGGATTTTTTACTAACTCATAATGTTAAAGCTATTGTAGTTGCATGCAATACTGCTACAAGTGCTGCCATTGAGGCGTTGAGAAATACATATAAGTATATTCCTATAATAGGTATAGAGCCAGCATTAAAACCAGCTGTAGGATTAAATAAGAAAGGTAAGATTGTAATAATGGCAACGCCTATGACATTAGCAGAAAAAAAGTTTAACAATCTTATGATGAAATATAAAAGCAAAGCGGATATTGTTCCTTTACCTTGCCCAGGACTTGTAGAGTTTATAGAAAAAGGGGTAACTGAAGGTGATGAAATAAATAATTTTATTAAAGAAAGATTTTTTGAATTACAAGCTGAAGAAATATCTTCGGTAGTATTAGGATGTACTCATTATCCATTTATTAGAAAGGAATTATCTAAGGTATTGGGAAAAAAAGTTCATATTATAGATGGTAGTATGGGAACTGCTGCTCAATTAAGAAGGCAGCTTGTATCTAATAAATCTATTAATTCACATCCTAAAAAAGGAAAAATTAAAATATTTAACACTTCAGATGAAAAAGAACTTTTAGATATTTCTTATAGATTATTAAATATTGAGGAGAAATAATAAGAATGTTGTAAAGCAACATTCTTATATTCCCCAGTCGCCAATCACCAATCCCCAGAGTAAAGAAAAAAGATAAAAACAATTAAGAACAATTAGATAAAAATAAATTAAAATAGACTTAAAGATAGATTATATCTACTTTAAGTCTATTTTGCTTTATTTTAATTTTAGTTTTGCATTAGCAAAACGTCATTGTCTGGGGACTGGAGATTGGCGACTGGTGAGTAGAATAAAATTGCTTCACAATTTTATTCTATTATCTATCACCTTACCTAATCTGTGGAATAAATTATTATTATAGAAAGTAAAAAACCATAGAAATAAGGTGATGAAATGAAAGTGTTTGTTTTAAAAAAGGGAGATGAAATAGGAGAAAAACAAATAGGAGAAAAAGAGGATAACATTCACATTAAAAAATCAGAAAAATTCAATTATATAGTTATCAACAATCCTAAGGATAGTAATAGTATATGCACAATAAAAGAGATAAAAATTTTAAATAAAGATATTCCTAATAAGCTTTGTCTTATGGGAGGGGAAGAGGAATTATATAAGGACATAGAAGAAACTACAATACTAGATAAAATAGGGATTTTTAATGTAAAAATAAAACAAGAGGAAAAGGAAGATGAGAGAAATTTAGAGATAGAAACAAATGAGCTTTTAGAAAACGAAGAGTGTAATATATTAAAGAATTCAGTTTTAATAATACTTCCCAAAGGCTGTTTATTTATTAAATTAGATAAGGAAGTAAATGATTTGCACATGAATATAAATTGGACAAGTGAAAAAATTCATTGAATGTTTTTGGGAAACTTTTTTAAAATCTTTTTATTTAGTTAAAAATGGGGTATATTATGGTATAATTTAGTGTAACATATTTAATATTTAGAGAATTGGTTGTAAGAGAGGAGAATAAATTATGAATCCAATAGTAACTATTAAAATGCAAAATGGAGATATTATGAAGGCTGAATTATATCCAGAAATTGCTCCTAATACAGTAAATAATTTTATTAGCTTAATAAAAAAAGGATTTTACGATGGCGTAATTTTTCATAGAGTAATTCCAGGCTTTATGATACAAGGAGGAGATCCGGACGGAACAGGAATGGGAGGCCCAGGATATTCAATTAAAGGCGAATTCACTGGCAATGGTTTTAAAAATGATTTGATACACTCTAGAGGAGTTTTATCAATGGCAAGAACTATGGCTCCTAATTCAGCAGGAAGTCAAATTTTCATAATGGTAGAAGATTCTCCACATCTTGATGGACAATATGCTTCTTTTGGAAAGATTACAGAAGGAATGGAAGCTGCTGATAAAATAGTTAATACAAAGACAGACTATAGTGACAGACCATATGAAGATCAAGTTATGGAAAAAGTAACAGTTGATACTTTTGGAGTTGAGTATCCAGAACCTGAAAAAATGTAGTAAATAGATATAGAACCCTTTGCAAATATATTTTGCAGAGGGTTTTTGTGTAAAATATATACTTTATTAATGGAAAAAAAGGATTACTTATATTAAAATATAGTTAAGCATTTAAGAGAAATAATACATCGGAGGAATAGTTATGAGTAGAATTGGAGACAAGATAAAAGAAGTCAGATTAGCTTCAAAGCTAACTGAAAAACAATTAGCAAAGAAATTAGGGGTTGCTGAGAGTTTTGTAAAAGATGTTGAGCTAGGAAGAAAAGTTGCAAATGAAAGCTTGATAAACAGAATATCAAAAATTTTAGGAAAAGATTTAAATGATATTACAATGTCTTTTGAGGAACAAGCACTAGAAGAAGGTAAACAGGAGAAAATAGGGAAAAGTGCTCCTGTTGAGAAAATAAAAGATGTTTGGAATGATGCATTTAGTTCTGTTTTAAAAACTGTACCTGTTTATGGATATGATATGAGTAAGATTTTAGAGGGAAGAAAAATGCCTATTATGAATAACAAAATTGAAGGCCATTCAAAGGATAAGGTTCTGTTTTTGAAAATAGAAGATGATGATATGATAGGATTTAGAATATCAAAGGAAGATATAGCTTTTGCACATATAACTCATGAAATTGAGAATAATTCAATTTGTCTTATTGAGTATAATGGTGAAAGAAAAATAAGACAAATAAAAAAATTAGATAATACTAAATTGCTTTTGGTAAGCAATAAAGGTAGCTTAAGAACTGAAACTATCGGGATTAAGGAGATAAAAGTTCTAGCTAAGCTTGATAGAGTGGAAATAAAATTATAATATTTTTTATTATGCATTAAGAAAAAATTGCTTCTATGGAAGAATAGATCAAAGCTTAAAACTTAGAAAAAAGTTTTAAGCTTTTTCTATTTGTACAGTTTAATTCATAAATATAATTAATGAATTAATTTAAGGAGGGCTATTTACGGAAAATAGAGATGGATTACTAAACTTACTTTTAAATGTTCCAAGTAACATTAAAGCAAAAATAGCGGAATTTTCCCAGAATGATGAGATATTAACGGGAAAAATAGAGTTGGTTATATTATTTGGAGATGAACGTATAAAGGTTAAACAGCAAGTAGAAGCAATAGGAGGAATTTTTGAAAACTTAGGATTTGGATATGGAATAATTACAATAGCGGTAGAGGATATACCCAAGGTATCTACTATTGAAGAAATCCAGTATATTGAACTTCCAAAAACTTTATTCACCTCAGATTTAGGAAGTAACAGAGCTAGTTGTGTACCTGAAGTATGGAGTTTGTATAATCTTACTGGTGAAGGTGTTTTAGTGGGATTTATTGATTCAGGGATTGATTATTTGCACCCTGCTTTTAAAAACGAAGAAGGAAGTACAAGAATAGAATATATTTATGATCTTTCGCAAGGAGGGAAAGTTTGGAATAAAAATGATATAAACAGAGCTATAAATTCCCCTGAGCCTTACAGTATAGTTTCACAGAGAGATGTTGTGGGACATGGTACTCATGTTGCAGGTATTGCTTGTGCTGGAGGGAATATAGATAAAATTTATTATGGAGTTGCATACAAATCAAGTATTGCCATGGTGAAAATGACAGGAAGCGGTAAGGTTAGTTATGCAAAATCTACTCAGCTTATGAGAGGGATTAAATTTCTAATAGAGAAAAGTAAGGAGTTAAAACAACCTCTGGTAATAAACTTAAGCTTTAGTACAAATGATGGAGCTCATAATGGAAATAGTCTTCTTGAACAGTATATACAAACAATTTGCAGCTTGGAAAGAATAAGTTTTGTAATAGCCTCAGGAAATGAAGGAGCTGCTGCTCATCATGTAGGAGGAGTTTTAAGGGAAAGTGTTAATCTTTCCATGGCTGTGGCTGCTGATGAAAAAAGCTTGATATTACAATTTTATAAGGAGTTTTTAACTGATATAAGTATAGAGATTAGGAATCCAGGAGGAGCAAGCAGTGGAATTATTGCTTTGAAAAATGGTAGATATTATGAAAAAAACATAGGTAGAGATGAATGTTTTATTTACAACAGTGGGCCTAAACCTTTTGATATAAATGGAGAAATAATAATAAGTTTAAGTGTAGATACGGGATTTTTAACAGCAGGTACTTGGAATATAAACATATATTCAAAAGGAGAGACAGTTGGAGGATTTGACATATGGATGCCTATTTCAGAAGGATTGAATCCAAATACAAAGTTCTTAAAGCCTGATCCTTTTAACACTCTAGGAATTCCAGCTACTGTTTCCAACGTTATATCTGTTGGAAGTTATAATTATAAAACAAATTCTTTATCTAGTTTTTCAGGAAGAGGTAAAATAGGTGGAGATAAACCCGATGTTATGGGACCGGGGGAAGAAATATTATCTTCTATAACTGGAGGTGGATATGATAGCTTATCTGGTACATCTATGGCGACACCTCATGCTGCTGGAGCAGCAGCACTTTTTATGCAGTGGGGATTGGTTTTAGCAAATGACCCATACATGTACGGAGACAGACTTAAATATTTCATGCTAAAGGGAGCGAAAAGAGAACGAATAGATGTTATTTACCCAGGACCTACATGGGGATATGGTGAGCTTTGTGCAAGAGAGGGAATGGAAGTGGCTGTTCAAAGAGGGGCTAGAAATAAAGGAACAAGACAAGGATGCAGTGAGCTTTTTTATGAAGAAAACTACAGGAATTATATTGTAGAATATGAAGGTGATATAAAGTCAGTCTTTATGAATATAGAGTATGCCTGTGGATTTATTTTAGATGACAGATATGCAGTTATATCAGTTGATATAAACAAAGCTGATGAGTTTTTTAAAAAAACAAAAGAAATAGTATTTGTAGAGGAGCCTGGTATATATACATTAAATCAGATATCTCCTATAGATGCAGCAAATATATCACAATTCCATGAAAGTCCTGTTTTAAGCTTAACAGGGCAAGGAGTACTTGTTGGTATTATTGACACAGGCATAGATTATTTAAATGAAGAATTTATGTATGAAAATGATACAACAAGAATAGTAAGCATATGGGATCAAACTGTAAAAGGAGAAGGTATACCAGAATTTTTAGGAGTTGGAACTGAGTATACCAGAGAAGAGATTAATAAAGCTATTATGGCAAAAAAACAAGGAGAAGACCCTTATGCTATTGTAAACAGTAAAGATGAAAATGGTCATGGAACCAGTATGGCTGGAATAATAGGGGCAAGAGGAAGGAATCCTGAGCTTAAAGGTGCTGCTCCAGGCTGTGAATTTGTAGTAGTAAAGATGCAGCAAGCAAAGAAGAATACATTATCATTAGAAGGAATAAATGATGTTGATATTCCAACTTATTGTACAGCAGAAGTAATTTTAGGAATTAAGTATATTTATAATATGGCTAGAAAGTTAAATAAACCTTTAGTTATTTATGTACCTTTAGGGACTAATAAAGGAGCACATAACGGAAGTGCAATAGTAGAAAGATATATAGACGAAATATCAAAGGTTAGAGGAATTATTGTAGTAACAGGCTGCGGCAATCAAGCAGATGGAGAAACTCATGCTTCAGGCAATTTTGAAAAAAGTGGTGAAGAAAAGGTTATGGAAATTCAGGTAGATCCTTTGCAGAGAGATTTAACCTTTGAAATTTGGTGCAATAAGCCTGATAAGGTATCAGTAGGGGTAACATCTCCTGGGGGTGAAGTTATTGGTAAGATTCCAGCAAAGCTTGGTGAGACGGAGATATCAAAGCTTGTTTTTGAGGGAAGCACTATAACAATAGCATATTTTTTCCCGGAAGAAATTACGGGGGATGAAGTTATAAGAATAGATATAAGAAATGCTAGGGGAGGAATTTGGAAATTTACACTTTATGGAGACATTGTAATAAATGGAAGATATGATGCTTGGTTGTATCAAAGAGAGTTATTAAAAGAAGGTACTAAATTTTTAGCTCCTTCTCAAAATGTTACATTGACTATACCATCTACTAGTGAAAGAGTTATATCTTGTGCGTATTACAATCAAAATACTGAAACAATAGTAGCAGCTTCTGGAAGAGGATTTACAAGAGAACATACATTAAAACCAGAATTAGCAGCTGGGGGAATAAATGCTTTGACTGTATCTAGGGGAGGAGGAACAACTAGAGTTTCAGGCAGCAGTGTAGGAGCGGCAGTTACCGCTGGAGCCGTGGCACTTATTTTGGAGTGGGGAATTGTAAAAGGAAATGATCCTACTTTGTATTCAACGAAAGTAAAAACTTATTTAATAAGAGGAACTAAAAAAAGACCAGGAGATGTTTATCCAAATAGATCTTGGGGATATGGGTTATTAGATTTGAAAGGGGTTTTTGAAAAAATAAGATAAAAATAAGAGATAGGTCACAATTATTATATTAGTTTCATATTATTATTATTGGAGCAATTTCTAAAAGGAGAAAAATAATGGCACAAAAAGGGAGGCTGCAAGTACAGGTTATAGTAGAAGACACTTATGTTCCTATTCCTGATGCTGAAGTAATTGTTAAACCCAGAGCTGAAGAGGGAAGTAGACAAAAAGAACAAAAAATTACTACTGATTCTTCGGGACAAACAAGTGAATTAGAGCTTGATGCACCACCAATAGATAATTCAATGAAGCCATCAGATAAATCACCATATAGTCTTTGTGATGTGGAGTTAAAAGTAAAGGGATATAGGGATATAGTTGTGCGAGGATGTCAAATATATCCTAATACTTTAGCTGTTCAACAATGTAAAGTTACACCAATAACTACTACAAGACAGGTAAATGAAGTAGAAATAATAAATGTTGAACCTAATACATTAGTTGGAAAATATCCACCCAAAATACCGGAAAATCCGGATAAACCACTTCCAGAGCCAACAGGAGGAGTAGTTTTACCACAGCCAGTAGTTCCAGGACTCATTGTTGTTCATGCAGGCGTTCCAGATGATCCTTCTGCACCTAATTATACTGTAAGTTATAAAGATTACATTAAGAATGTAGCATCTTGTGAAATTTTTTCTACTTGGCCAGAAAGTACAATAAGAGCAAATGTATATTGTATTATTTCATTTACGTTAAATAGAATATATACAGAATGGTACAGAGGAAAAGGAAAGAATTTTGACATAACTAGTTCTACTGCTTTTGACCATGCTTTTTCATATGGAAGAAATATTTATTCTAATATAAGCAGAGTTGTTGATGATATATTTTCCACATATATGAAAAGACCTGGAAGAAAACAGCCTTTATTATCTCAATATTGCGATGGGGTAAAAGTTCAATGTCCAGGATGGCTTACTCAGTGGGGAAGTAAATATTTGGGTGATGCTGGTAGAGTTCCTTATGAAATATTAACTAATTTTTATGGTTCAGATTTAGAATTAACTACGGCAAAAAAGGTTTCAGGAATTCCAATGTCTTATCCGGGATATACTTTAAAATTAGGTTCTAGTGGAGAACCTGTAAGAACAGTACAAAGATACTTAAATAGAATAGCAGATAATTATCCTGCTATACCTAAGGTAATAGTAGATGGTATTTATGGAGAAGCTACTAAAAAGTCAGTAACTACATTTCAAAAAATATTCTATTTACCTCCAACAGGAGCAGTGAATTATCCTACATGGTATAAAATTTCCGATATATATGTTGCAGTAACAGGAATAGCTGAGCTTGGTAGAGAAGATTTAAGAAATAAGATATTATTAAGAGAAGATAAACAAATAGAACTACCTAAAAAAGAAGGCATTTTTATACCGCCACCACCATATAGCAGTATGTATGTGCCAACTGTGAAATACCCGCTAGAATAAAAGTGCGGAGCAATTTTATTCTAGTAACCAGTAACCAATCCCCAGTCCCCAGAAAAGGATGTTTTGCTAATGCAAAACTAAAATTAAAATAAAACAAAGTAGACTTAAAAGTAGATACAATCTATCTTTAAGTCTATTTTATCTAATTGTTCTTAATTGTTTTTAGATTTTTTCTTTATGCTGGGGATTGGCGATTGGGAATTAGAATAATGTTGCATCGCAACATTATTCTATAGGTCCGTATTTGTCTTTATCATAATGCATAAGTACCAATGTAAGTTCTTCAGCATGTTCTTTTTCATCTCCTGCGATTTCAATGTAAGTTTCCTTTATATCCTTATATGGTGATTCAAAAGCGTTTTGCTCGTATAAGATTACTGCTTCGAATTCACCTTTTATATCACTTCTTATAAAGTTTAATATTAAATCTTCAGAGTGTTTTCCATATACATTTAGGTATTTGGAATTTTTACTTAACTTCACATGTTCTTTTGATTCCATATATTTAGCATATTGTACTGGATCGTATTTTCTAAGTAACTGTAAAAACATTCCATAGTGCCGTTTCTCGTCTTCCATAATATGATGCCATACTTGGTTTATATCTTTAATGTCAGAGTGCGCTATGTGATAAGCATAGCCATTTATAGCAACTATCTCACTTATCAATGCTTCACGAATTTTATTTGTATAGAAATATGGATATCCTTGGGGCTGACCTTCAGTTGTATAACTCATTAATACACCTCCATTTTATAGGATTATAAGATATAATAATTTATTCTATATATATATTTTTTATGATTGATTTATTTGTGAGAATTATTAGAAGATTAGTGAAAAAATTAGAAAGTTAAGTTATTCATGTCAACATTACTATATGTATAAAAAACAGAAGAAAAAGAAGGTATATAAACCATATAGGGGGGTAGTAATTTTATATGGTATATTTAAAAATTGATATAAAATTTTTTGTAGAGTATAATATGCCGTGTACAATATGTTGTGGTTGGAGGTAGAATGAATGCTATATGTAGTGAAAAGGGACGGTAGAGAGGTTTTGTTCGACTCTATCAAGATTACTAATGCGATTAAAGGTTCTGCAGAAGAGATAGCTTTTAACTTAAAGGAAAGTGAAGCTATTGAGCTTACTCAAAGAGTTATTGAGCAGATAGAAAACAAAGGATATGAAAAAATAACAGTAGAAGAAATTCAAAATATTGTTGAAGATATTTTGCTACAAAATGGGCATAAACCAATAGGCGTAGCTTATTCAAATTATAGAAGAGAAAGAACAAAAATCAGAGAAATAAAATCAGATTTAATGAAAAGTATCAAAAATATAGGAGTTGAAACTGATAGAGATAACGCAAATGTGGGAAATAATTTCAGTTCAAAATTACTTAGAATAGCAAGTGAATCAAATAAATGGCATAATTTAGGTATAATGCCTAAACATTTAGCTAAGGCTCATGAGAACGGAGATATATATTATCATGATTTAGACAGCTATAATTTAACTACAAACTGCTTAAATATAGAAACGGGAAAAATATTAAGAAGAGGATTTAATACAGGTTACGGAACAATACTTCCAGCAAAAAGAATAGAATCTGCTGCAGAGTTGTCATGTATATTGTTACAAAGCACACAAAATGATATGTTCGGAGGACAATCTCACGTAGATTTTGATAATGACATGGCACCTTTTGTTGATATGACAAGACAGGAAATTTTAAATGAGTATAGAGAAGAATTTGGGAATACTGGTGCTGATATTGAAAGAATAGTAGAAAAAAAGGTGAAAAAGATTGTTCACCAATCCATGCAGGGAATAGTATATAATTTAAATACTATGCATTCCAGAGCAGGTTCTCAGGTTCCTTTCAGTTCCATTAATTTAGGACTTCCTAGAAATGAAGATGCAGCAATGGTTTGTCAGTTTTTCTTAGAAGAATATGAAAAAGGATTAGGTAAAGGTGAGCAGCCTATATTCCCTAATATAATCTTTAGAGTTAAGAATGGTGTAAACAGAGAAGAAACAGATCCATATTACTATTTATATGAACTTGCTTGTAAAGTTGCAAGTAAGAGAATGAACCCTATGTTTATGAATTTAGATGCAGATTTTAATAAGGAATATTATGATAAAGGTGTAATTGCTGCTACAATGGGATGCAGAACATATATAATGTCAAATGTAAATGGTGAACCAGGTCCTGAAGCACGTGGAAATATAGCACCTGCCACAATTAATTTACCACGTGTTGGAATATTAGCTAAGGGAAGTGTAGATAAATTCTTTTCTCTTTTAGAGAATAGACTTGAATTAGCAAGAGAATCACTATTGCATAGATATAATGTACTTAAAAGATTAAAGGTTAAAGATTTACCTTTCGTAGCAGGTGAGCACTTAATGAGAGGTTCTGAAAATTTATCTCCTGAAGATTCGATAGAAGCTATTTTAAAACAAGGTACGTGGGGAATTGGATTCATAGGACTTGCAGAAACCTTAACTGCTTTAGTAGGTAAGCATCATGCAGAGAGTAAGGAATCTTATGAACTTGGAATTAAAATAGTTTCATATATGAGAGAATTTTGTGACAAATATAGAGAAATAGATAGTTTGAACTGGTCTTGCTATGCAACTCCAGCAGAGGGGCTTTCAGGCAAATTTATACTTCAAGATCAGAGCGTTTTTGGAAATATAGAAGGTGTTACGGACAAAGATTATTATACTAACAGTTATCATGTTCCAGTATCATGTAAAATATCTATAAAAGATAAAATAGATTTAGAAGCTCCTTTTCATAAGATATGTAATGGAGGACATATAACATATATTGAAATGGATGGATATCCAGAAGCTGAAAATGTAAAGACTATAATTGATTATGCATATAAGAATACTAATATAAGTTATATAGGAATCAATTTCCATTTAAAATACTGCAGAAAATGTGGAGAAAGAATAGAAGCAGATAAAAATACTTGTCCTAAATGTGGAAGTAAAGATATACAAGGAATTTCAAGAGTTACAGGATATCTTTCTTTAGATGAGAGATTTGGTGCTGGGAAAGTTGCAGAACGTAAAGACAGAACTTCGCATAATGGTGAAAAACATATCAACACTTATCAATAAAAAAGCTGGTGAGATAATGGAATTACAAGTTGCGGGTTTTTTGGATAACTCTATGGTAAATGGCAGAGGATTAAGAAGTGTTGTATTTCTTTCAGGATGCAAACATAATTGTCCAGGATGTCATAATAAGCCTATGCAGGCTTTTGACTATGGTGATAAAGTCAATATAGATGATTTGCTAAATAGAATTAATCATAATGTTCCATTAATAAATGGAGTAACCTTCTCAGGAGGAGAGCCATTTGAACAGGCTAAAGAACTTTATGTATTGGCAGAACGAGTAAAAAAACAAGGGTTAAATTTATGGTGCTATACAGGATATACATATGAAGAAATTTTACAAAGTAATGATGAGTATAAAATAAAGCTTTTAAAACATATAGATGTTCTTGTAGACGGAAAATTTGAAAAAGATTTAACAGAAGGATCCAGCAAATATGCAGGCTCCAGAAATCAGAGAGTTATAAATGTTGAAGAAAGCCTGAAATGTGGCAACATTCTTATATTCCCCAGTAGCCAATCACCAATCCCCAGAGTAAAGAAAAAAGATAAAAACAATTAAGAACAATTAGATAAAAATAAATTAAAATAGACTTAAAGATAGATTATATCTACTTTAAGTCTATTTTAATTTATTCTAATTTTAGTTTTGCATTAGCAAAACATCCTTCTCTGGTGACTGGGGATTGGGGATTGGTTAATAGAATAAAATTGTTACACAATTTTATTCTATTGTTTTGGATCTAAAATTTTAACCATATTCCTACCTGCAAGTTCTCCTTCTATTTTGAGAGTATAGTCATTTATTCTTTCCCCATTTTTCATACTTGTAATAAATGTTTCAACTCCATCAAGTGGAAAAGCTAGATTAGGTGTTTTATAGTGCATAGGTATAATGATTTTGCTGTTGATGAATTTAGCTACATTAGCAGCGTCTTTTCCATCGATAGTATAATTTCCACCTACAGGAATAAGTAAAATATCTATATTGCCAAGCTTTGTTATATAATCTCGTGAAAGCTCATGACCTAAATCACCTAGATGGCAAATTTTATAACCATCCATTTCAAAGGTGAAAATAATATTTTCACCTCGTTTAGCGCCTTTTGAATTATCATGATAAGAAGGGATTCCTTCAATCGGAATATCACATAAGTAGAATAGACCTACCTTATCGATAATTTCAGGATTACCTTTAAGCTCCTCTATGTAATCATGATCAAAATGATGATGACTTATAGATACTAAGTCTACTTCTTCATCAAAAGTATGGTAGCCAACTGATTTATCAAAGGGATCTGTCAAAAGTTTTCTACCGTTTGAGTCTTTAATTAAAAAAGATGCATGACCAAGCCAAGTAATTTCCACTAAATACACTTCCTTTCCAAAAATGTTACATTGTATAACGTATGTATATATATTAACTTTTTTGTTACACTTATTATATTACAAAATGTTATAATTCATACGGTGTATATTCAAGGATTAAAAAGAAGTTTACAGAAAATATATTAATGGATAAAAAAATATTATACTGAATATTTCATAATCAATGACGAAATAAGTAATATGTACTTATAAATAGAGAGTTGAATGTATGACATAATTTTACTCTCATAAAAATTAATTTAAAAATATATAAATAACTGAACTATTGATATATTTTTTCGTAAATATAATTAAGGATAATTTGTGGTTTAAAAGAAATATTTAATAATATTTGATAAGTGTGTTAATTTAATTGCATTATTTATCCATATAAAATAAAATATAAATATATGTTGAATTTGGAGGGGAGATATTTGGGTACTATAAGGAAAATTGCAATGTTTATGGTTATGATACTGGTCATTGGGGTGAGTTTGCCTCCAAATGTATTTGCAAGTACATATTTAGAAATGGAAAGTAAAATTAATATAGATATTGACAAGGTATGGACTATTAATTTTAGTGATGAAGTTGACAAATCTTCTATTGATGGAAAAGATACTATTGTAGTTTTAAATGACAGCAATTCTAAGGTAGATACAAAGATTGACTACAAGGATAATAAATCTGTACGGATTTCTGCAGTAAATGGATATGAGTATGGAAAAACTTATACTTTATTAGTTAAAGAAGGAATTAAATCTGTAAAAGGCAGTGAATTGTCCAAGCCTACTAAAATGATTTTCACAACAAAAACTAATCCAGATAAGCCGGCAGGACAAAAAGGATACATAGTAGCTTTGGATGCAGGAAGAGCGGCAAATGATATAGGAGCAGAAGTTGGACCTTCAGGAGTTAAAGGGAAGGACATAAATTTAGATGTTGTATTAAAAGCAGGGAAAATTTTAGAGGAAAATGGAGTTAAGGTAGTTTACACAAGAAAAACTGATACAGTTTCATGGAGCAGTGGTGACAGTATTAGTAGGAGAAGTAAAATTGTTAATGATGCTAAAGCTGATGTTCTTGTCAGTGTTCACTGTAATTCATCAACAGCTCCAACTGCAACTGGTTCAGAGACTTATTATTTAAAAGGTAATAATGAATCTAAAAAATTAGCTTCATACGTTCAGAATGAATTAGCTAGTAAAACAAATCTTCACAATAGAGGTATAAAAGAAAGTACATACAAAACCCTAAGTAGTGTAAGTGCTACTGGAATTTATGTGGATTTAGGTTTTATAACTAATCAACAAGAAGAAAAAATAATGAATAGTGAAGAGTTTAAAAAGAATAGTGCAGCTGCTATAGCCGTTGCCGTACTGAAATACTTGGATGTAAAGCAAAGTATGTATATAAAAGATATAAAGGATATAACAACTCTCTTATATCAAGGAGAAAAATATACACTGCCAACAACTGTTAAAGCTGTAATGAGCGACAATACAGATAAAAGTGTTAGTGTAAAATGGGACAAGGCAACTGTTAATACATCTAAAATAGGGACTTATTACTATAAAGGAACAGTATCTGGATATAGTGGAACTGTTACATTAAAGGTAATAGTTAATAAAGCACCAAATACTGATATATCTAAAATTACTAAGGTTTGTATAGACGCCAGTAGTGCATCAAACCTAAAAGTATTGAACGGTACCGCAGGTGTTAAAGACAAGGATGTAAATTTAGCTATTGCTTTAAAACTTGGAAAAATATTAGAAAGTAAAGGAATAAAGGTAACTTATACAAGAAATACTGATTCAGTTTCTTGGAATCAAGATGTTGACGTAGACAAGAGAACACAAATAGCTAACGACAGCGGAGCAGAAGCTTTAATCAGTTTACATTGTAATTATTATAACGAGTCAGTTGGGGAAGGAATAGAAACTTATTATTCACCTAGTGATAGTGCAAGTAAGAAGTTAGCTGAAAATGTTCAAAAAAATGTAATATTTAATACTAATGCAAAAGATAGAGGTGCGAAAGAAAGTAGTAACTTTAAGATGCTAGAAAATTTTGATGAAATAGGAATTATGGTTTATTATGGATTTATATCTAATCCAAAAGAAGAAATATTACTTAATACTTCAGAGTATCAAGAAAAAATTGTAAATGGAATAGCACAGAGTGTTGTGAGCTATTCAAACAGCAGCGTTAATGACACTATTATTTCAGCAAATGATGTTAGGGTTAATGTAAAGCAGGGAGAACAATATTTTTTACCTACTAAAATTTCAGCAGTTAACAGTAATAATGCAGTAGTACAAGCTGATGTCATATGGGAAGTAAATAGTATAGATACAAGTAAGCTTGGAAGTTACGTGATTCAAGGAAGAGTAAAAAACTATAATAAGCCAGTTACTTTAACAGTGGTAGTTTCAATTGATGGGACTCCAGAATATAAAATTTGTATAGATCCAGGACATGGAGGATATGATTCGGGTGCTGTAGGTCCAGGTGGAACTAAAGAAAAAGATGTAGTATTGGCAGTGGCTTTAGAGGTTGGAGATATTCTTGTTAAAAATGGAATTGATGTTGTATATACAAGAACTAGTGATAATGTACCATGGCCAGCTAATAAATCAGCAGAGCTAAAAATGCGCTGTGATATTTCAGATACAGCAAATGTTAACTATTTTGTATCTATTCATGCTAATAGTATAGATGGAAGTCCTTCAACTTCAGGAATTGAAACTTTATATGGAAACAATAGAAGTGATGGAATAAAGTTAGCGCAAAATATTCAAGATGAATTAGTAGCTGCAACAGGAGGAAAAGACAGAGGATTGAAGGAAAGAGGAGTATATGTAGTTAAATATACAAAAGCACCTTCAGCACTTGTGGAATTAGAATTTTTAAGTAATACTGAAAAGGAAAAATTATTAAAATCTCCACAGTATCAACAAAAGAGTGCAGAAGCTATAGCTAGAGGAATTATGAAAACACTTGATTAATACAAGAGAAAATAAGAACAATAAAGATGAGAAAAGCTTAAAAGAATAAATATAGTAAAATAAAAAAATACTGGGAAGAGATATAAGAATTACAAAATGTATTGTAATATTATGTCTCTTCCTTTATTATGTTAGTATTATAGTATATTTTTTTGAAATAATAAAAATAGTAGAGAGAGGAGGAGTTGTGTGGAGAAAAACAGAGTATTTTATTCAAATTTATTTGCAATGATACTGTTAATATTATATTCAGTAGGTGGAAGGAAACTTATACCTATATTTACAAAACTGAAATTATCACTTCCTGTGTATCTTGTTATGCCTCAAATACTTTTGCTGCTAGTACCTACTATAATATATTTTGTTTTAACAAGACAATCCGTAATAGAAACTCTAAGGTTAAAAAAAATAGGAGTAAAAACTATTTTTATAGTTATTGCCATAGGACTTATAGCTATGCCTATAGCAACATTTTTATCTTTGATAACTCAGTTTGTGTTTCCAAACAGGATTGGTCAGATAGTCAGTGAACTTGATAATATACCTTTCATAATAAGACTTGGAGTTATAGCTTTAACACCCGCTATTTGTGAAGAAATAACATATCGTGGAATTATATTGGCAGGTTATGATAATATAGCAATAAGAAAATCGGCTATAATGACAGGATTATTTTTTGGGATAATACATATGGATGGAAATCAATTTTTATATGCTTTTGCTTTAGGTGTAATATTTGCATATCTAGTTAGAATTACTGGGTCAATATTTTCATCTATGATATGCCATTTTGTTATAAATGGTACTCAACTATTTTTAGCAGAACTAAGCACTTTCTTACTTAAGTCTTCAAATGAAGGAGTTAAAGCTGCTCAACAAGCAGGATTATCAGCACTTACAACTAGTGAAAAGATAAATTTAGTTTTGGTTTATTTAATTTTAGCAGTAATTTGTACTGGTATTGTGATAATATTGATTCAAAAACTCATCAAAATTCATGGAAGAAGAGGAATGGAACCTAAAGAACTGCATAGAAATGATGAGAAGGTTATTAACTGGCCAGTATATGTAACTGTTATTTTATATGTATACATTATAGTTAACCAATTAATTTTTATATACAAATGATAATATGGGAGGAATTAAATATGTCAAAAGCAGTAGAGTTTTATAAAGAAGGATACAATTGTGCAGAATCTATAATAAAAGCACTTAACGAAGAAAAAAATCTTAATATACCTGTATCCGTGGCAACACCCTTTGGTGGTGGAATGGCTGTAGGAAGTACATGTGGAGCTATTACAGGGGCAATGATAGCTGTAGGAGCAATAAAAGGTAGAGATTCAGCAGAGGAATCTAATCAAGTTAGAACCATTTCTAAAGAAGTTATGAATAAAATAAAAGAAGACTATGGAACATTTAATTGTATTGAATTAAAGAAAAATGGTGTATCTTGTACTGAAATAATAGAGTATACATACGAAATTTTAAAAAAACATATATAAGAGAGGATATTGGGGTAAGTTATAGAATTTTATAAATTAAAGTAATAAGTGTCTCATTTTACTATAATAAAAGGGGGGATTATTATATGAGAAACGACATTAATAGTATGAATGACGAAGAATTACTAAGCTTTATAGAAAGTAAAGTGAAAAGCATTGATGATATATTAGAAGAATATATATACACTATTAAGAGTAAGCTTCAAGAAAATAACAATCTGGATAATCTAAAAAAGAGAGCATATAATATTAAACGCATTTATAACTATGTGGATTGGGTAAATGAGCAGATAAAGATGAATGATAACTTAGTAAAAACCTCTAAAATTGTTCCAAGAAGAGGAGAAATTTGGACATGTGAACTAGGTCAAAATATTGGTTCGGAAGAAAATAAAATAAGACCTGTCATAATAATTCAAAATGATACAGGAAACAAAAATTCTCCTACTACTATAATTGCACCTATATCTAATAGACCTAAGAAAATAGCAGTACATATAGAACTAAGAGAAAGTGATTACAAGTTAGAAGACGGGGAGAAAAATCAAGTTACAGGAACAATATTGGCAGAGCAGATAAAAGTAGTTTCAAAAGTAAGATTAGGCAGACATATAGCAACAGTAGATGAAGAATTTATGAAAATTTTGGAACATAAGCTTAAAATTTCATTGAAATTGTGATTTATTTATACAAAATGAATATAATATTAGTATAATAATTAAAAATAAGTAAAAACTTATTGATAAAACGACATATTAATGTTAAAATTTAATCGGTAAGGGTTCATACATACCTAATCAAGATTAGGAGACTATATTTCATATTTTCTTTATTTCAGTTTATACCATACCTGGCAGTGGCTGGGAGATTATATAACATATTAGATATATTAAATGATATATTATGAGCAAAAAAGATTGGTATAATCCAGTCTTTTTTGCTATATTTAATGCTGTTTCAATGACTTATATTTATCTTAACTATTAAAAAACAGCTAATGATAAAATATCATAAACATAAATTGACAATAAAATAATGTTGTAATATAATAAATACAATTGAAAAATTATATAATTATAGTGGTTTGGTCAGTAAATTTATAGTTTCAACTGACAAAAATTAAGTAATAAAAGCTAGGAACAGGAAAAGTAATTAACTGTATGCTTAAAGAGAGTGGGGAATGGTGGAAACCCATAGCTAAGGTTTAAGGAAAATCACCTGGGAGCTGAGAACTGAAAGAGATTTGTTGAGTAAGTTTATCCGTTATTTCGCGTTAAGAAATAGAGTATGATAGTACTTGAAATTTTCACATAGGTGGTTTATGGGTAGTTTATACAGCTGCGTCCTTATGGGCGTAGCTTTTTTAGTTTGTATTAAATTATAAATTTTAATTTAAATTGAACAATAAATGCCATAAATGGTAATAAAATGGGTATTATTGTTAATAATGAAAATTAAATGATAATAAATAGAGTTTACGGGAAGGAGATAATATAATGTATAACAAAGTAGAAGCATCTACAAATTTTGTAGATATGGAAAAAAATATTGCTAAGCTTTGGAATGAAGAAAATGTTATAGAAAAAAGCTTTAATTTAAATCAAGATGGTGAATATTTCACTTTCTATGATGGACCTCCAACAGCCAATGGTAAGCCTCATGTAGGTCACGTACTTACAAGAGTTATGAAGGATTTAATTCCAAGATATAAGGTTATGAAGGGTTATAAGGTTCTAAGAAAAGCTGGATGGGATACTCACGGACTTCCTGTAGAGCTTGAAATAGAAAAAAAACTTGGAATTTCAGGTAAGCCTCAAATTGAAGAATATGGAGTAGAAAAATTCGTAAAAGAATGTAAAGAAAGTGTATTCAAGTACACTAGTCTTTGGAAAAAAATGTCAGAACAACTAGGTTTCTGGGTTGACATGGATAATCCATATATAACTTATGAAAATAATTATATAGAATCAGTTTGGTGGGCATTAAAGCAAATGTGGGAAAAAGAGCTTTTATATAAAGGTCACAGAATAACACCTTACTGCCCAAGATGTGGAACAGCTTTATCTTCTCACGAAGTTGCACAAGGATATAAAGATGTAAAAGAAGCTACTGCATTTGTTAAATTCAAAGTAAAAGGTGAAGACAATAAATATATATTAGCTTGGACAACAACTCCTTGGACATTACCAAGTAACGTAGCTTTAACAATTAATAAAGCTTATGACTATGTAGAAGTATTAAATAATGGAGAATATCTAATACTTGCAAAGGAGCTTGCTGATAAGGTATTAGAAGGAGAATATGAGGTAGTAAGAGAATTTAAAGGAGAAGAACTTCTTGGAACTGAATACGAACAATTATTTAAATTTGAAGTTCCAGAAGAAAAAGCTTTTTATGTAGTTCATGGAGATTATGTAACTCTTACTGATGGTACTGGAATAGTACATACAGCACCTGCTTATGGTGAAGATGATGCTCAAACAGGAAAGAAATACAACTTGCCACTTATTAATTTAGTTGATTTAGAAGGTAAATTTGTAGATTCAGTTGAACCATGGAATGGAATGTTTGTAAAGAAAGCAGATCCTAAAATTCTAGAATATATGAAAGAAAATGGATCGCTTTATAAATCAGAGAAGTTTACTCACTCATATCCACACTGTTGGAGATGTAATACACCACTTCTTTACTATCCAAAGGACAGCTGGTTTGTAAGAATGACATCACTTAGAGATCAACTTGTTGCAAACAACAATAGCATAAATTGGTATCCTGATAATATAAGAACAGGAAGATTTGGTAATTTCGTTGAAAATGTTATTGACTGGGGTATCTCAAGAGACAGATATTGGGGAACACCATTGCCAATATGGGAATGTGAATGTGGTCATAGAGAATGTATAGGAAGTGTTCAAGAGCTTAAAGAAAAAGGAATAAATGTTCCAGATGGAATAGAACTTCATAAACCATATATAGATGCAGTTAAACTTACTTGTCCGCATTGCCAAAAAGAAATGACTAGAACTGGAGAAGTTATAGACTGCTGGTTTGACTCAGGTTCAATGCCATTTGCTCAACATCACTATCCATTTGAAAACAAAGAAGTTTTTGATAAGACTTTCCCAGCACAATTTATATCAGAAGCAGTAGACCAAACTAGAGGATGGTTCTATACATTACTTGCAATATCTACATCATTATTTGGCAAAAGTTCTTATGAAAACTGTATAGTTTTAGGTCACGTTCTTGATAAACATGGACTTAAAATGTCAAAATCAAAAGGAAATGTAGTAGATCCGTTTGATGTACTTGAGAATGAAGGAGCAGATGCTACAAGATGGCATTTCTATACTGCCAGTGCACCATGGCTTCCAACAAGATTTTCTGAGGATGACGTAAAAGAAACTCAAAGAAAGTTCTTAAGCACATTATGGAACGTATATTCATTCTATGTTTTATATGCTGAGATAGATCAATTTAATCCAACTGAATACAAAAATTTTGTATCAGAAAATGTAATGGATAAATGGGTAATGTCTAAACTTAACACATTAATAAAAGATGTAGAAGAGCATTTGGATAACTACAGAATTACTCAAGCAGCTCTTGAACTTGAAGAGTTTGTGGATGAACTTTCAAACTGGTATGTCAGACGTAACAGAGCAAGATTCTGGACTACGGAGCTTACAGAGGACAAGATTGGAGCATATACAACACTTTATAAAGTTCTTACAACTCTTGTTAAAATTGCAGCTCCATTCGTACCATTTATGACAGAAGATATATACCAAAACTTGGTGGCTAATTTAGATAAAGATGCTGAGGAAAGTGTTCACTTATGTAAATGGCCAGCATATGATGCAAGTGCTATAGACAGTGAGCTAGAAGAAAAAATGGACTTAGCATACAAAATAGTTAAACTTGGACGTAGTGCTAGAAATGGAGCAAATATAAAGAACAGACAGCCTCTTTCAGAAATGCTTGTTAGCACAAAATCACTTCCAGAATATTATGGAGACATAATAAAAGAAGAACTTAATATTAAAATGGTTCAATTTGGTGCAGATCTTTCAAAATACGTTAATTTTGAAATAAAACCAAATCTACCTGTATTGGGAAGAGCTTATGGAAGATTTATACCAGGAATAAGAAAAGCTATAAGTGAAAAGAATCAAATGGAGCTTGCTCAAACTATAAACAATGGTGGTTCTGTATTTGTAGATGTTGAAGGTTGTGAAGACCAAATTAAGCTTACTTCTGAAAACTTACTTGTAACAATGCAAGGACTTGAAGGTTTTGCATTTGCAGGTGAAGGTGAAGTTGGAGTAATTTTAGATACTAATATTACTCAAGAGCTTAAAGAAGAAGGATATGTACGTGAAATCTTAAGTAAGGTTCAAAATTTAAGAAAAGATAGTGGATTCGAAGTTGCGGATAAAATAAAACTTTATGTTTCAGGAAATGAAATGCTTGAACAAGTAATTAGAAAATTTGAAGAGCACATAAAGAAAGAAACACTATCTCTAGAAGTAGCTTACGATTTAGAAAAAGAATACAATGAATTTAAAATCAATGGTGAAGAACTTAAGATAGCTGTTGAAAAGGAAAATTAAAAAATAAACAAAATGTACTCTTTTAAGATTTTATATCTTGAAAGAGTACATTTTTATATATTAAGGTGTTAATAAATCCCAATTTTCTTGAATTTGGTATAATTCCATAAAAGCATTTGTTTTGTCTTTTGCAATGACTGCTCCTCTAAGACGTGCTATGTTGTTGTTTATATCAAAAATGTCAACAAGTTCTACACTAAACTGTATTCTACGAGAGATTTTTTTCCAGGCAACTTCTAATTTAGTAACATTATCTTCAGCATTACTCCAGTTATCTCTCTGTACATCTTCTAGTAATTCTGTAACATAACCTATTACATCTTCCGAAGGATTACGAGGTTTTTTGAAGTAACTTCCACTTAACATAACAAGTATGAATATTATTATAATTGCTATGGGAAAAACATATTGTAAAAATTTTTTCATGGGTTTACTCCTTTCATTAATAACTTAATAATAATTTTATAGTACTGCGAACCATTCTAATATTTTTGTAATTGGAAATTTATATGGAGTAAAAACTCTATGTAAATTAAAATTTCCTTTATTGAATATAATCCTTATATAGATCTACATATAATTTATCAGGACTATTAAAGGTAGCTACAAAAACTTGAGAATAATCATTAATTCCTTGTTTTTTTAGTTGGGATATTAACCAATTACGGTTTTTATTAATATTTTTAAGATTTTGGTCTACGATGATTCCATCATAAATCAATTCGGTACCTATAATATTGGCATCTGGCTTCAAATTTAAATCTTTTGGAGTTGCAGATTGAAATTCAGGTTTTTTTAACACTGATAATTGACCATCCTTTTCTAAAATTGCGAAAGCCACTTGAGTTAAATCAAAAACATCTTTACTTCGTAGTTGCTCTAAAAGTTCACTTAAACGATATCTTGTTTTTTTCATAGACTCTTCCAAAATCTTTCCATCCATTATTACAATAGTTGGTTTGCTATCAAGGTATTCACCAGCAGATTTTGATTTTAAAGTAACTATCTGTAAAATAAAAGAGGCACATGTCCATACTAGAAGACCTATCCAATGAGACCATGCCGTACTGGTTAAATCAGTAGTAAGTGTAGATGCCATAGAACCTATAGTTATTCCAACTATGTAGTCAAAAAAGGTTAATTGACCTAGTTGCTGTTTGCCAAGAATTCGAGCAAATATAAGTAATGTAAAAAAAGCTATTATCCCTCTAACAGAAACTATAAGTGCTTCATTCATAATATCATCACCTCAATATTGTAAAGTTATTTTATTAAGTACATAGAAATGAAATTATAAAACTTATTTTTTATACATATAGTATGTGAATTGTTTCAAATTTAATTCTTAAATAATCCGTATGGGTGTTTTTATGATAGCCTATTTTATATAGAAGCACATAATTATGAATATTATGAAATATTTAATTCGATGTAAAAATATGGATATGTTTTAAAAATAGAATTAATACTTAAAGCATGTAAATATTTACATGCTTATAAATACACGCTTGTATTTTAAATAGTTTATATTGTATAATAGGATTAAAAAAATAAAGAAAGTAGGAGTTGGTAATATGGCAACTTCAATAAAAGATGTCGCTAGAGAAGCAAATGTATCAATTGCCACAGTATCAAGGGTTTTAAATAATGTAGACGTAGTAAATGAAGATACTAAGAAAAAAGTTTTAGAAGCAATTGAAAAATTAGATTATAGGCCTAATATAGTTGCTAGAAGTTTAAAAACTCAAAAAACAAAAACAATAGGAATAATAATCCCTGACATATCAAATCAAATTTACCCGGAAGTAGTTAGAGGTGCTGAAGATGTTGCAAACATCTATGATTATAATATAATACTCTGCAATACAGATTTAGACCCTAAGAAGGAGATGGAGTATCTAAGAGTTCTTGGTGAAAAGATGGTGGATGGAGTTATTTATATAAGTAACTCATTGGAAGAAAATATGGTGAAAACTATAAAGAATTCTAATATGCCATTGGTTTTGATTGAAACTAACGGTAAGGAGAGTGAATTTCCAAGTGTAGTTATAGATAATAAGCAGGCTGGTATTGATGCTGTGAATTACTTGGTTAAAAAGGGAAATAAGAGAGTAGCATATATAGGAACTGATAAAGATGCTATAAATGCTAGTGCTGTTAGGCACAAAGGATATATAGCAGCACTTGAGGAAAATAATTTAAAATATGATGAAAATCTAACTTATTTTTGTAAGTATTCACTTAAGGCAGATGATGGCTATGATGCAATGAATGCAATTTTACAAAAAACAAAAGACATAGATGCTGTATTTTGTGTAAACGATGAAATTGCTATGGGAGCAATAAATGCTTTAAGAGATAATAATATTAATGTTCCTCAAGATGTTGATGTTATGGGATTTAATAACACTTACGGAGCCGCTATTTTTTATCCTAAGCTTACAACTATAGCTCAACCTTTATATGATATGGGATCTGTAGCAACTAGAATGCTTATAAAAAAAATAAACAAAGAACCTATTGAAAATGAATTGTTTATTCTTCCATATGAACTTATAGAAAGAGATTCATGTAAGTAGAAGTGAAATGTGAAATGCATGTCGAAAAGATATGCATTTTTTTTATATGATTATTTGGAATAATATGGTATAATATAACATAACAAAAGGAAAAAAATGTAAAAGTATCAAGTGAAATCTATGGAGCGTTGGGGGTGTTAATATGGACGCTATGGACAAGCTTAAAAATGTAGTTACTTATCTTCAAAACATAAAGAATTTAAGAGGTGAAAATGAGAATGAAAGAGAATTTTGCAATAATAAATGGATTGACGAATTAAATAACATGATTAAAAAAATAGATGAAAAGGATTTTATTCCGGAAACTGTTAAAGCTTTAGTGGAGGATAAAGAAATACAACAAAGTAATGAGATTTTAGAGGAATGGAAAGGAATAAATGAAAATTTATTATTTCCTCTTCCTTATAATGAAGAACAGGGAGAGATAGCTAAAAGGATAGCTGAGAGCTTTGGAGTGGTGGTTCAAGGACCTCCGGGTACAGGAAAAAGTCATACAATAGTCAATTTGATTTGTCATCTTTTAGCCAATGGGAAAAGAGTTTTAGTAACCAGTCAGAATGATAAAGCACTTAAGGTGTTGTCACAAAAGATACCAGAAGAAATAAGACCTTTATGTATAAATATGCTAGGGAATGATGCAGAAATATTAAAGGAAGTAGATTATTATATAAGAAAAACAACAGAAAGTTTAGCGTGGGATATAAGAAAATTAAACGATGAGAGGGAAACTTTGGAAGAAGAGCTTAATGAATGTAGAGATAAGCAAAAAGAATTATGTTATAAACTTAAGAAGGCTGAGAAAATAGAAAATGGAAATATAAAATATTATGGAAAACAGTATAAACTACTAAATATAGCTAAATGGGTAAAGGAAAATGAAAACAGGTATTCATGGATAGAAGATAATATAAAACCTGTTCAGAAGTGTCCTATGACAGATGCAAAATTTTCAAGATTAATATATCTATTAAGCAATATCCATAAAGAAGATTTAATACAATTTTTTAAGATAGAAAATTTACTTTATAATATACCTTCATGCTCAGAACTTGTTTCTAAAATGGAGAGATTTTTACAATTAGAAAAGAATTATCATCATTATAAAAATATAATTAAGGATTGGTGCGTATCTTATAATGTTGATTATGATTATAGCAGGATTTTAAGCCTTCTAGAAAATGCAGAGAGGTTTCTGGAAGAAATACAAGGCACATGGTGGGAGAATATATTACAATCTTCTTATCAAAGTGAAACTGTAAGAGTCGTACTTCAGCAGATGATTTTAAGATGCAACTCTTATGTTGAAAAAATTTGCAGTATTGTAAAAGAAATCAATGGACATTATATTGAGATACCTGAGAATATAGATATTGTTGCATTAGCACAAAGATATAGCATTATATATAAGCAGTATCAACAAAAAGGAAAGATAAACAAATTATTTAAGGTTTTACATCCTGAGTGCCAAAGTATACTGGAAAAGTGCAGAGTAGATCATAGTCCGATAGAAAACAAGGAGCAAGCTAAAATAGCTAAAAAATATATTGAACAGCGTTATGTTGAACACTGTCTTAGAAAACTTTGGAATAGTTCCATGAGAGAATATCAAGGAGAAGAAATAGGTGAAATTAATTTAAGTGTATTAGCTAATTTAGAGGAGAAGATGAACAAAATAGATACCTTGATAAATTGGGATAATTCAGTTAAAAATAAGATTATTATCTCTATGAGAAATATTGCATTTTTAAATGAAATGGATTGGCATAGTAAAGAAACCTATAGTCATTTAAGTCAAGGTATTTTAAGTATAAAATGCATAAATGAATATGAAACCTTAAAGCTGTACATCAGAAATTTAGAAAAAAATATTTCTGGTATTGAAGGTTTTGAAGAAACTGTACAAGCTATACGTTGTAATGATATTAGAACTGTAAAAAAAGTTTATGTAAAACTAGACAAGTTTAAGGAAATGGCACCAATTTTTAAAGAAATAAATGATTTGTTACAGAAAATAAATGAAGATTGTCCTAAACTTGTTGAAAAGATTATCAATGATGAAGATAAATTAAATATGCTGATAAAATATAAAAATTTTAGTTTTGCATGGAGATGGGGACAGTTAGATAACATTTTGAAAATGGCACATGAAATCGAAATAGATGAAATAGATGAAAAGATTGAAAAAGAAAAGAATAGAGAGAGTAAGCTTATCAGAAAAATAGTAGCTAAAAAGACATGGTACAATCAAATAAATAAGGTAGGAGAATTAGAAAAAAGAAGCTTATATGCATGGCTTGATGCTGTTAAAAGAATAGGAAAGGGTACTGGTAAGCAATCGGATATGTATAGAAAATTAGCACAAAGAGAAATGGAAAATTGCAAGAATATAATTCCAGTATGGATAATGCCTTTAGATAAAGTTATTGAAAAATTTCCTTTATCACAAGAGATGTTTGATGTAGTAATAATTGATGAAAGCAGCCAGTGCGATATTTTTGGTATTTCAGCCTTGTTTAGAGGTAAAAAAGCTATCATAGTTGGAGACGATAATCAGATAAGTCCTGAAGCTGTAGGAGTTAATGTTGACAAAATACAAAAACTTATAGATAAATATTTGAAGAATATACCCCATTCGGAATGGTTTGACATGAAAACAAGTCTTTATAATACTGCCCTTAGAATATTTCCAAATAGGATTATGTTGAAAGAACATTTTAGGTGTGTACCAGAGATAATTGAATTTAGCAACAGTCTCTGTTATGGAAGGGAAATTATACCTATTAGAAGATTCAACAGTAGTGAAAAATTAGGTTCTGCAATCAAAACAGTAAGAGTAGATGGTGAAAGAGATAAAGTAAAACCTGTAAATATTAAGGAAGCTGAAGCTTTGGTTAATAAAATAGCTGAATGCTGTAAGGATTCAAGATATAATGGTATGACTATGGGAGTAATTTCTCTTTTAGGAGATTCTCAATCGGAGCTTATAGAAAGTTTATTGATAAAGAAAATAGGATATAGAGAAATGAGAGAAAGAGAAATTGTTTGTGGAAATGCATATGCTTTTCAAGGAGACGAAAGAGATATAATATTTTTATCTATGGTTATTGCAAACAATGTTAAATTTACTGCCCTTACTAAAGAGGCAGATGTAAGAAGATTTAATGTGGCAGCTAGTAGAGCAAGAAATCAAATGTGGGTATTTCACTCTGTAGATTTAGAGGATTTGAATTCAAAATGTGTACGTGCAAGGTTACTAAACTATTGTATTAATTTAAATGAGAAGCAGAATAAAAATATTGATTTGAAGAATATTTTTGGTTCTCAATTCCAAAGAGATGTTTATAGAATGATAAAGGAAAAGGGCTGTGAAGTTAAACCACAGGTTGTAGTTGGAAATTATAACATAGATTTTGTTATAGAAGGTGTTAACAATAAATTTGCAATAGAATGCAATGGGGATAAAATAAATAAGATAAATAATTGGGAAGAAGAGTATAAAAAACAAATGTGTCTTGAGAGAGTTGGGTGGAAATTTTTTAAGATAAATGGAAGTGAGTTTTATAGAAATCCAGAAGAGACAATAGATAAGCTTTGGACAAAAATTAAAAATGCAGATATGAATAGGGGAATAGCCTAAAATATTTTATAGGTGGAGGCATTGGTTGATATGGTATGTTATACTATAGGTCATTCTACTAGGAGTTTAGAAGATTTGATTTATATTATTAAACGATATAAAATTAACTGCATTATGGACATAAGAAGAGTATCTTATGCTCCTAATAAATATACCAAAATTTTTAACAGAGAATTTCTAGATATAAAATTAAGAGAAGAAGAAATAAACTACATTTATTCTGGTAAAGAACTAGGTGGAATCATAAAGGAAAAATGGATAATAAATGAAGAGGGAGCGGTGGATTTTGATAAGATTATAATTAATCTTTTATTCCAAAAAGGAATAGAAAAAGTAAGGATAGAAATAGAAAATGGGCAAAAGATAGCACTTTTATGCTCGGAAAGAAATCCATTAAATTGTCATAGAAGTATTTTAATAGGGTATGCATTAAGTAAATGTGGTATTTTTGTAGAACATATAATTGATGAAAACAATACTAAAAGCCAGTCAAGAATAGAAGAGGAACTTTTTATAACCTATGAACCAAGATTGAAAAGTAAATTAGTAAATATTAGTTTGCAGGATATATTGGATTCGGAAAATTATGATGATATATCAGCAAAAGAGGTTAAAAGAAAAATAATTGAACAAGGGTATAGGATGAAGTGGAAAGAGATTAATAAAAATTTTATATAGTTTCACGTAGTAAAGATAAAACAAAATAAAAAGCAAACTTAAGGATTATAGTATATGTCTTTAAGTTTGTTTTTTGTAGATATAAACGGTTATGATATATTGACAGATAAATAAAAATGTATTAAAATTCTTTTATACCCCTCGGGGGTATAAAAACGGAAGGAGCGAAAAGGATGAAAGGATTATTAAAATATTGGAAAAAGTATGGGTTTATTTTAATGTTGATATTTATCGTTGCTGGATTGTTTGATATAAGAATTGCATTAGGAGCTATTATCTGTATGTTAGGACCAATAGTATTGGCTGTTTTGGGAAAAGGAAGATTTTGGTGTGGGAATATATGTCCTAGAGGTAGTTTTTATGACAATATAATTTTTAGATTTAGTAATAAAAGGCCTGTACCTAAATTTTTAAAGTCAAAAATCTTTAGAAGTGTAGTTATAATTTTTATGTTTTATATGTTTGGACGTGGAGTATATATAAATTGGGGAGATGCTGCTGGAATTGGTATGGTATTTTATAGGATGATTGTTGTAACTACTATAGTTGGAATAGTATTATCTTTCTTTTTTAATCATAGAACTTGGTGTAATTTTTGTCCTATGGGAAGCATAGCAGCAGCAGTGTCACACTTTAAAAAGAAGAAAAATGGATTAACAGTAGAATCTTCTTGTGTTTCATGCAAGCTATGTCAAAAGAAATGTCCTATGGGAATAGTTCCATATGATTATAAAGGAGATATTTTAAGTCATCCAGATTGTATTCAATGTGGAGAATGTGCGAAGGCGTGTCCTAAAAAATGCATACTAGAATAAAATTGTGAAGCAATTTTATTCTAGTAACCAGTGCCCAGATACCAGTAACCAGTGAAGGAAGTTTTGCTAAGGCAAAACCTAAATTTAAATAAGTAAAAGAGCAAGAACATAGATATTTTCTATATTTTTGCTCTTTTTTATGTCTATTTTTATCAATTTAAATTCTTTAATTCTTTTTTCTTTCTGGCTACTGGTTACTGGTCACTGGCTACTGAAAAGTGCTTCGCACTTTTCTTATGTTGTGTTAAAATAAAGAGTATGTTTATTTTATGGAGGATAAATATGGAGAAAAAATCGAAAGCGGTAATGTATATGCTGTTATCATCTATTTCTTTCTCTTTTATGAATGTAATGATAAAGGGTTCTGGAGATATTCCTATGTTTGAAAGAATGTTCTTTATGAATGGAGCAAGTCTTATTTTTACATATATTTTAGCTAGAAAGAATAAAAAGAATTTATTTGGACAAAAGGAAAGTCGTAAATATTTAATTAGTAGAGCTTTATTTGGTTATTTGGCATTAGTGACTAACTTTTACGCTATATCAAACTTAGTATTAGCTGATTCATCTATATTAAATAAATTATCGCCATTTTTTGTGATTATATTTGCTTTCATATTTTTAAAGGAAGATTTAAGTAAAGTACATATACTGATTTTATTATTAGTATTTTTAGGTGCAATTTTAGTGGTAAGACCTAAATTTAATTTAGAAATTTTACCAGCGTTCTCTGGCGTTTTATCAGCGGTTTTTTCAGGGGTAGCCTATACTTTGCTGAGGTTTTTAGGTGATAAAGAAGATTTTTCAACTATACTTTTTTATTTTTCTCTTGTGTCAATTATAGGAACTTTTCCTATAATGATAATAACGTATAAAATTCCAAATTTCATACAAATTATTATGCTTGCAGTTATGGGTATATTTTGGATAGGTGGACAAAGTTATATGACTCTTGCATATAAGTTTGCACCAGCAGGAGAAATATCAATATATAGCTATTCAACTATCGTATTTTCTACACTGTTAGGACTTGTAGTTTTTAAAGAATATCCAGATATATTAAGTATTATAGGTGGAGGATTAATAATATCCGCTGGAGGAATAAATTTTTATTATGGTAAAGGGAAGACAAAAAGTAATTAAAGGTAATATATGTTTTGGTAAGGGGGGAAATAATGAATAATAAATCAAAAGCAGTATTATACATGCTAGTATCAGCTTTATTTTTTTCGTTTATGGCAGCTGCGGTTAAATTATCAGGAGATATTCCTGTATTTGAGAAAGTGTTTTTTAGAAATCTAATAAGCCTTTTTGTTGCTATTGGAGCATTAAAGAATAACAGTGGAAGTATGTTTGGAAAAAAGGAAAATCAAAAATATTTAATAGCAAGAGCACTTCTTGGACTTACTGGAGTATTTTTTTATTTTTACTCCATTAGTAAATTGAATCTTGCTGATTCAGCAATGCTTAACAAACTATCACCATTCTTTATAACTATTTTTGCAGTGATATTTCTAAAAGAAAAATTAACACCTATGAAGATAGTTTCCATGATTGTTGTATTTTTAGGAGCACTTTTAGTCATAAAGCCTCAATGGGATTTAAGTGTTGTTCCAGCAATAGCAGGATTTCTATCAGCTGCTTTTGCTGGAGCTGCATATACTTTAGTAAGATTTTTAAAAAATAGAGAAAATCCTGCAACAATAGTTTTTTATTTTTCTTTTGTGTCAGTAATAGGAACGATTCCTTTTATGTTAGCTAATTTTGCAATACCAACTAAGTTACAGCTTATGTACTTGGTTTTAACAGGAGTTTTTGCAGCAGTGGCACAGTTTGCATTAACATATTCATATAAATATGCACCAGCTTCAGAAGTAGCAATATATAATTATGTTAATATAGTATTTTCAGCTATCATAGGCTTTTTTATATGGAATGAAATTCCTGACATATTAAGTATTATTGGTGGTAGCATAATAATTTTAATGGCTATTATAGTATATTTTCAAGATAAAAAATCTGTACTTAATTAGTATTTAAAGTTTATATTTGAGAAAATAAATTAAGAAAAAAGAAGCATAAAAAAGAGTAAGAGCATAGAAATTTTATATGTTCTTACTCTTTTTTAGTTAAATTTAGGCTTTGGGATAGCAAAACATCCTTCACTAGTTACTGGGAGCTGGCTACTAGTTGCTTGAATAATATTGCGTAGCAATATTATTCAATTGTATTTACTGTTATTGAATAAAATATGAATAAAAAGTATGTAGTTGTTCAATAATATAAGATGTGAGTCTATGGAGTGTAATGAAGGAGGTAAAATATGAAAGTTGGAATACCAAAAGGTCTTTTATACTTTAAATACTATCCATTTATTGAAACATTCATAAATGAACTTGGAGCTGAAATTATTACTTCTTATGATACAAATAAAGGGATACTAAATGATGGAGTAAAGTATTGTGTTGATGAGGCTTGTTTGCCAATTAAGATTTTTCACGGACATGTAGCTAGTATAAAAGATAAATGTGACCTTATGATTATCCCTAGAATTATGCGCATAAGGGATGAAGAATACATATGTCCTAAATTCTGTGGTCTTCCTGAAATGATTAAGTACAGTATAGAAGATATGCCTCAGATTACAGAATTACCTCTATATATGAATACAGAAAAGGGATTGTATGAATGGGTAAAAAAGTTAGGATTTATGATAACTGGTAATCTACATGCTATTGATATGGCTTATATTAAAGCTAAAAGTGCACAAAAAAATTTTGTGTGTGGAATAAATGACAGTAAATATAAAATGAATATTGCCTTATTAGGACATCCTTATAATGTATATGATAAATATATAAATATGAATATAGTAGAAAAGCTTAATAAATTTGGAATGGGAGTTATAACAGAAGAATTTGTTGAAGAAGAAGCCATAGATGAAGAAGTTAATAAGCTTTTTAAGAAACCATTTTGGAGTTTTGCAAGAAATTCATATGGAGCTGCTGTCCATCTTGCATTAAATCAAAAAGTAGATGGGTTAGTTTACATATCATCCTTTGCATGTGGAATAGATTCTGTAGTTATAGAACTTATAAAGGACAGAATTAAAGATTTCCCATTTCTTGTTTTAAAGATAGATGAACAGACAGGTGAAGCAGGATTTAATACTAGAATAGAGGCATTTACAGATATGCTTGAAAGGAGGAAAAAGCTTGAAAGTAACGTTTCCGCACATGGGTAATGTTTATATAGCAGCTAAGATATTTTTTGATGCACTAGGAATAGAATACATAGTTCCACCTGTAAATAATAAAACTGCTCTTGAAATAGGAACAGCTTGTTCACCAGAAGAAATATGCTTGCCTTTCAAAATAATGATGGGAAATTATTTACAAAGTATAGAACAGGGAGCAGATACTGTTCTTTTGGTTGGAAGTTGTGGTCCATGTAGATTTGGAGAGTATTGTGAACTTCAAATGAATATTTTGAAGAAAATGGGGTATAACGTGAAGTTTATTGTTATGGATTACCCAAAAGGCATTGGAATTGAAGAACTTATGAGAAGAATAGGTGAGCTAGTATCTGGAAGTACAAAAAATAAAGGCGAAAAAACAAGAGCTACTCTAAGGGCATTAAAAGCTATAAATTTAATTGATAAAATTGAAGAAAAAGCTCATTATTTAGCTGGATACGAAGTTAATAGGGGAGAGTGTAAGAAGATACTCAATGAATGTAAAAGAGAGGTATTTGCTACTAATGACCCTATGAGAGCAATGAAACTTTTAAAAGAATATAAGAAAAAGATAGATAGTGTAAAAATAGATAAAAATAAAAATCCAATAAAAGTAGCTGTAATAGGTGAGATTTACACCGTAATAGATCAATTTTCTAACTTGAATATTGAAGAAAAGCTTATGGATTATGGTGTTTGCAGTAAAAGAAAGCTTACACCTAGCTGGTGGGCAAAGGATGCTGCAATGAAAGTAATAAAGGCTAATTCTATTGACTTGAGAATGGCTTCAAGAGAATATCTTCCATATTACATAGGTGGTCATGCCAGAGAATGCATAGGAGAAGCTGTAATGGCGCATAAAAATAAATTAGATGGAGCCATTCAGATATTTCCTATGGGATGTATGCCAGAAATAATATCAAAGGCTATACTTCCAGCAATTTCTAAAGATAAAGATTTTCCTATAATGAGTCTTGTGGTAGATGAAATGACAGGAGAAGGAGGCTATGTAACTAGAATAGAAGCATTTTTAGATTTACTTGAAAGGAGAAAAGAAACACATGTATTATATGGGTGTTGATGTTGGCTCAGTAAGCACAGACTTTGTACTTATAGACAATTCAATGAAGGTTGTTGAAAAAATATATTTACGAACAAAAGGAAAGCCTATAAAAGCTATTCAAGAAGGATTGAAAATCTTAAAGGATAAATACGACAGTAAACAAATAGATGCTGTTGGAACTACTGGAAGCGGAAGACAGATTGCAGCTTCATTACTTGGAGGAGATGCAGTTAAAAATGAGATTACTGCACATGCTATAGCATCTCTTTATGTTGATAAGGATGTAAGAACTATAATAGAAATAGGTGGTCAGGATTCTAAAATAATAACATTAAAAGATGGGGTTGTAACTGACTTTGCAATGAATACGGTATGTGCGGCAGGAACAGGTTCTTTTATCGACAGGCAGGCAGAAAGATTAGAAATTCCTATTCAACAATTTGGAGATTATGCTCTAAAATCAACGGTTCCAGTAAGAATTGCGGGAAGATGTGCAGTTTTTGCAGAATCAGATATGATACATAAGCAGCAGTTAGGTTATGATCAGTGTGATATAATTATGGGATTATGTGAAGCACTTGTAAGAAACTATTTGAACAATGTAGCAAAGGGAAAAGATATAGAACAAAAAGTATTTTTTCAGGGCGGTGTTGCAGCCAATAAGGGTATAAAAAAAGCTTTTGAAAATGCGTTGGGATTTAACATATATGTTCCTGAAAATTATGATGTTATGGGAGCAATAGGTGCAGCAATGATTGGTGCAGAAGCCGCAAAAAAATCTGGAAAAACTAATTTTAAAGGTTTTGATATTGCAGATAGAAATTTTATTTCTTCAAGTTTTGAATGCAAAGGATGTCCTAATAGATGTGAAGTAGTAAATATAAAAGATGAAGCAGCAGTGGTTGGATGTTTTGGAGATAGGTGTGGAAAATGGAGTGAAAAGATGGTTGTTTAACTAATTTAAAAATAAGTTCAATTAAAATTTAGCTGAAGTAAAAATTTCAACTGAATTACAGTTCACTTTATGCTATAATCATATTTGCAAATATGATTATAGTAGTTTTGGAGGTTTTAGTATGGGTGAACGTATAGAAATGCCCCGTTATGTAAAAATAGCAGTAGATGTTGCGCTAAGAATATATAAGGGATATTTAGAAGAAGGAGAAAAATTAAGAGGACGATCGATCTTAGCAGGTGAGTACAATGTTTCACCCGAAACTATAAGAAAAGCCATGAAGTTGCTTGAAGATAAAGGGGTAGTTGAAGTAAACAAAGGTAGTGGAATAATAATTAAATCTACAAAAGAGGCTTATGGATTTGTGGAAAGCTTTAAAGAAAAGGAAAGCATAGGATCTTTAAGAAATAGTATAAAGAAATTACTTCAGGATAGGAATGACTTAGAAAAGCAAATACAAGAAGTAAATGAAAAAATTATTGATTATTCTTATAGATTTAAAAATACAGATTTAATAGAGCCTATTGAAATTGAAGTGCCGAATTCATCTAGTATATTGGGTAAGACTATTGGGGAAAGTGAATTTTGGCACAATACTGGAGGTACAATAATAGGAGTTAAAAGAGAAGATCAAATTTTAATATCGCCAGGACCCTATTTGGAATTTAAACAGGGAGATAAAATTATAGTAGTCGGGGATACAGGAGCTGTGGAAAGAGTAAAAAGATTTTTGGGAATAAAATAAGAAAAGTGTGAAGTAATTTTCTAGTTGATAATTGAGAGTTGGAAGTGGAGAGTGAAGGGAGTTTTTGTTACATAAAAACTTAAAAATAAAAAGGTCTAAATATAGAAATTATCTATATTTAGACCTTTTTATTTTTAAAATTCTAGTTTTGTATTAGCAAAACATCCATCACTTTTAACTTTTAACTCTTAACTTTCAATTTTCAATTAGAATTATTTGTATGTTGTATTAGCACAAAATATACAACTTTATTATTAAAACAAGTTGTTTAGCGGGAGGAGAAGAATTATATTCTCAAGTGAAGAAGCCTACAGATTTATAAAAAGTTTTAAAGATAAATAAAGACTTATCTTTAAAAACTGCAATAAATTTACAATATGTTTGACAACAAACAACCTCCGTGTTAATATAAAGTTGTATGAAAAAAACAACTTTCACAAAAAAGCAAAGTTGTTTGTAAATAATTTTTATAAGTTATGTATAAACTAGCTTAATATAAATAATTGTTTTAAGGGGGAAGTATATGATAGAGCTAAAAAATGTTAAGAAATCCTTTAAGAATAGCCATGTTTTGAAGGGCATTGATTTGCAGATAAACAAAGGGGAATTAGTTGTGCTTATAGGTCCTAGTGGATGTGGAAAAACTACAACGTTAAAAATGCTAAATAAGCTGATAAAGCCTACATCAGGACAGATTATAATAAATGGTGAAGATATAAGCAAAAAAGATACTATTGAGCTTAGAAGAAATATAGGGTATGTAATACAGCAAACAGGATTATTTCCACATATGACTGTTGGTGACAATATAGGTTTGGTTCCGTACTTGAAGAACTGGGATGAAGATAAAATAAATAAAAGAACTTATGAGTTATTGGAAATGGTAGGAATGGAGTCTGAAAAATATATTGACAGATATCCTAGTGAACTCAGTGGAGGACAGCAGCAAAGAATCGGAGTTGCTAGAGCTTTTGCTACAGATCCAGAGGTTATATTAATGGATGAACCTTTTAGTGCACTTGATCCAATAACAAGAAATGCACTTCAAGATGAATTATTTAACTTACAACAGAAATTAAAAAAGACAATAGTTTTTGTTACACATGATATGGATGAAGCCTTAAAACTAGGTGATAGGATTTGCATAATGAAAGATGGTGTAATTCTCCAATATGATACTCCAGAAGAAATTCTTAAAAATCCTGGTCATGGATTTGTTGAAGAATTTATAGGTAAAAACAGAATTTGGAATCAACCAGAATTTATTAAAGCAGAAGATATAGTAATTGAAGAACCAGTAAAAACATTAGGAACAAGGACTGCGCTTCAGGCTGCGGAAATAATGAATGAAAGACATGTTGACAGCATTATAGTTGTTGATGAACATAATAAACTTAAAGGGATAGCTACTTTAAAAGATATAAGAAAAAATAGAGAGAAAAAGTTAACTTTAAATGACTTGATGGAAAAAAAAGTTATTGTAGTTAATAAGGATGACTCTATTGTAGATGTATTAAAAGTGATGAATGAAAAGCATGTTGGATATATTCCAGTAGTAGATAATGATGATAAATTAATAGGGCTTATTACCAGAAGTAGTCTTATAAATGTACTCAGTGGACAGTTTTTAGATGAAGAGGAGGTCGGCCTATAATGAAAGAATTTTTTCCATATTTAGCTAATAGAAGTGATCAAGTAATAGAATTGTTGTTACAGCATTTAGGACTTACTATAGCTGCTGTTATAGTTGCCATATTAGTAGGAGTGCCTCTTGGAATATTAATAACAAGGAAAAAGAATTTGGCTGGTCCAATAATAGGTATAGCTAATGTAATACAAGCAGTTCCAAGTCTTGCTCTTTTGGGATTTTTGATTCCTGTTCTTGGAATAGGTAGTACGCCTGCTATAGTTATGGTATTTTTGTATTCACTACTCCCAATAGTAAAGAATACATATACTGGGCTTAAAAATATAAATCCTGATATGATTGAAGCATCAAAAGGAATGGGACTTACGGGAGCACAAACTTTAAAAATGGTGCAATTACCTTTAGCTCTTCCCGTTATTATGGCTGGTATAAGAATTGCAGCAGTTACAGCTGTTGGTCTTATGACAATAGCGGCTTTTATAGGGGCGGGTGGTCTTGGATATCTAGTATTTACAGGAGTTCAGAGAGTAGATAATTATATGATTTTAGCAGGTGCAATACCTGCGTGTATACTTGCTCTTGTAATGGACTTTATAATTGGAAAGATTGAGGATGCAGTTGTTCCAGAAGGTATAAAATTAGATAGCAATAAAGCTAGAAAACAAAAAAAGAGAAGAAGTATAAGAAATAACAAACAGAAAAACAAAGTACTAGTGACTACTGCGGTTTTAGTAGTTGTTATTATAGCAGGTGTCGTAGGAAGTAGAATGTATGGTAAGAAAGATACTATTGTAATAGGATCTAAAAATTTTAGTGAACAGCTTATTTTAGGTAATATGCTTGCTGATCTAGTAGAAAAAGATACTGATTTAAAGGTTGAAAGAAAATTGAATTTAGGTGGTTCGAGTGTAGTATGGGAAGCGGTGAAATCTGGAGATGTTGATGCTTATGTAGAATATACTGGAACTGGACTGGTAAGCATAATGCAAAGAGAGCCTATAACTGATGCAGATAAAACTTATAATATAGTTAAGGAATATTTTGACAAAGAGTATAATGTAGAATGGTTAGCCCCTTTAGGATTTAATAATACCTATGTATTAGCAGTAAGGAAGGATACAGCTGAAAAGTATAATCTTAAAACTACATCAGACCTTGCAAAGGTAAGTGATAAATTGATTTTAGGATGTACTATGGAATTTTCAGATAGAGATGATGGATATAAAGGATTGAAAAAAATATATAATACTAATTTCAAAAGCTTAAAGCCAGTAGATGGTGGATTAAGATATACAGCTGTAAATAATAAAGAATCTGATGTTATTGATGCTTTCTCAACAGATGGATTATTAAAAGCTTTCGATTTAAAGACATTAGAAGATGATAAGAACTTCTTCCCTCCGTATTATGCAGTACCAATGGTTAGAAAGGATACACTTGAAAAGTATCCAGAATTAAAGGAGATTTTAAATAAATTAGCAGGAAAGATAAATGAAGAAACTATGAGAGAACTTAACTATAAAGTTGATAAGTTAGGTGAAGAACCTAGAAAGGTTGCTAATGAGTTTTTAAAAGAAAAAGGTTTAATTAAATAAAGGTGATAGGATTAGTTTTCTAATCCTGTCACCTTCTATTTTAAATTTTTTATTAGCAGCAGAACCAATCAAAAAGTGATCCACAGCCGCAACTAGATCCACAGCTAGGGGCACATCCGCCACTAGGACCACAGCCACCGCCATAACCATAATTTTTACAGCAACAGCAGCAATCACAATCCTTCTTATGATGTTTATGCTTCTTCTTACAACAGCAGTCATCACAGCAACAGCAGTCTTTGCATCCACAACTACAGCAGTCTTTGCATCCACAACTACAGCAGCCACATTTATTGCAGTTACAACCACAACCACAGCTTCCACTACCGTATCCATAGCCGCATCCTCTACCATAACCGCGACCACATCCACATTTAGCTAAGATTAGAAGTAGTAATATTAAACCTCTTCCCATTTAGAAATCACCTCCTGCCATATAGGATGATGTAGCTTGTCTATTTTGAAATATCGTGGAGTTACTATATTATATTAATTAATGTGCAAAAGTGTTAATAATATTTGAAATTTTACAAATATTATATTGACATAATGAGAAAAAGTGATATAATTTAACACAATAACTAAAAACATATAAATTTGGGGGAATAACAAATGAGAAATCTTATTGGAAAGGGAATAGCAGAACAATTTTATTTTTACTTTAGCTTGGGCTTTTATTTTAGCGCTAGCTTTTTGTTCTGTGAAAAAACAATAATTCCTATTTCTAATGAGTGTTTTATTCTAAACTAGGGTATAGATATAAGTTTATATAAATCTAAACATATAACTATAAAAGATTTTAAAAGAAGACTCATTAACGGGTCTTCTTTTCTTATAAAAAATTATATAGGGAGGCTATTTTTATGATTATTGTAATGAATCCAGGTGCATCAAAGGAAAGTGTTGAAAAATTGAGAGCAAAATTAAGTGAAAAAGGGGTAACAGTAAATTTATGGCAAGGAGATAAATATTGTGTACTTGGTTTATTGGGGGATACAAGTGCAATCAATCCAAATCAAATCGAAGCTGATATAGAGGTAGATAAAGTATTACATGTACAAGAACCTTACAAAAAGGCAAATAGACTTTTCCATCCAGAGGATACTATAGTAAATGTTAGAGATCAAATTATTGGTGGTACTAAGCTTGCTGTAATGGCAGGACCTTGTTCAGTAGAAAGTGAAGAACAGCTTATAGGAATTGCAAAAAGAATTAAAGAATCTGGGGCTGGATTCTTAAGAGGTGGAGCATATAAGCCAAGAACTTCACCATACAGCTTCCAAGGAATGGGAGAAAGAGGGTTAGAAATATTAAAAGCAGCAAGAGAAGAAACTGGATTACCTATAGTTACTGAAATAATGTCACCAAGTTTAGTAGAAAAATTTGTTGAGGATGTTGATGTAATTCAAATAGGTGCAAGAAATATGCAGAATTTTGATTTACTAAAAGAGGTTGGTAAGACAAAGACACCTATTCTTTTAAAAAGAGGGTTATCAGCTACTGTAGAGGAATTCCTAATGTCAGCTGAATATATAATGTCAGAGGGTAATGAAAATGTAATTCTTTGTGAAAGAGGAATAAGAACTTTTGAAACATATACAAGAAATACACTGGATTTAAGTATTGTGCCTGTAATAAAAAAATTAAGCCACTTACCTATAATAATAGATCCAAGTCATGCTGGAGGAATGTGGTGGCTTGTAGAACCATTAGCTAAGGCGTCAATTGCAGTTGGAGCGGATGGTTTAATGATAGAGGTACACAATGACCCTGCCAATGCAAAAAGTGATGGAGCACAATCTTTAAAACCAGAAAAATTTGATGCATTAATGAATTCATTAAGAGGTATTGCAAAAGCTGTGGATAAAGAAATCTAATGGAGGGGTAATTGTGGAAAAATTAGATTTAAATGTAACGGTTGTTGGCTTAGGACTCATAGGTGGGTCTTATGCCATGGCCATTAGAGAACTGAATCCTAAAAAGCTTTATGCAGTTGATATAGATGAAGAATCTATTCATGATGCTGAAAAAAATGGGATAATAGATAAAGGATATGTAAAGGCAGATATTCCATTAAAAGAATCAGATTTGGTAATAATATGTTTGTATCCTAAATTGGTTAAAGATTTTATAAAGGATAATATTAAACATTTCAAGAGTGGAGCAGTTATTACGGATGTTACTGGAATAAAAAGTGAATTTGTAAAAGAAGTAAACCATATTTTAAGAGAAGATTTAGACTTTATTTTTGGACATCCAATGGCAGGACGTGAGCAGAAAGGGTTGAAATTTGCTTCTAAAGAAGTATTTAAAGGAGCTAATTATATAATAACCTCTACAGAAAGAAATAAAGAAGAAAATATAAAATTTCTGGAGGAGCTTATAAGAAAAATTGGTTTTAAAAATGTAGTTACAATTACTCCTGAAAAACATGATGAAATTATAGGTTTTACAAGCCAACTTCCACATGTTATAGCAGTATCCTTGGTTAATAGTGATGAGTTAGGGATAGATACAGGATTATATACGGGAGACAGCTATAGAGAACTTACAAGAATTGCACAGATTAATTCTCAATTATGGACTGAGCTTTTTATGGGAAACAAGGATAATCTGATTAAAGAAATAGAAATATTTGAAAAAAATATAGCAATGGTTAAAAATGCTATAATAAATGATGAAAAATCTCTGCTTACAGAGCTTTTGGAGAAAGCAAGTAAAAAGAGAAAGGAGATGTCCTAGTTGAAAGAACTCAGTATAAATCTTGCTGAAAAAAGTTATCCTATATATATTAAAAAAGGACTAATGTGTTCTATGGGAGAAGAAATAAAAAAGATATCCACAAGTAAAAAAATAGCAATAGTAACGGATGAAAATGTTGATAAGTTTTACGGTGAAGGGTTAAAAAAGAATTTAGAAGAAAATGATTTTACAGTATGCAAAATTGTATTAAAACCAGGTGAAAAAAGTAAATCTATTCAGGTATTATTAGAAGTTTATGATAGATTATTGGATTTTGGAATTACAAGAGGAGATTTAATAATTGCTCTTGGTGGAGGAGTCATAGGAGATTTAACTGGTTTTGCTGCTGCTACGTTACTTAGAGGTATACCGTTTGTTCAAATTCCGACTTCTCTTTTAGCTCAAATAGATAGCAGTATAGGGGGCAAGGTAGCTGTAGATTTGCCAAGAGGGAAAAATTTAGCAGGAAATTTTTATCATCCAGAAGCTGTATTCATAGATCCTGATGTGTTAAGAACTTTGGATAAAAGATTCTTATACGATGGGATGGCAGAGGTAATAAAATATGCATGTATAAGGGATAAAGGCTTATTTGACAATTTAATGAAATATAATGGGCAAGAGGATTTGTTTTCTAATATGGAATACATAATTTATACATGCTGCAGTATAAAGAAAGAGATAGTAGAAAAGGATGAAAAGGATACTGGGGATAGAATGCTTTTGAATTTTGGGCATACTATAGGCCATGCAATAGAGAAATATTTTGATTTTGAGAAATATACTCATGGAGAGGCTGTGGCTTTAGGAATGTACGCTATAACTGTAAAAAGTGAAGAAATGGGTATAACTGAAAGTGGAACTTATGAAAATATAAAGGAAGTTATTAAAAAATATAATTTGGAATATGAAATAGAACTTAATGAGAAAGAAAAAATATTAGAAGCTGTAGCCTTAGACAAGAAAAATAAAGGCGAATTTATGAATATTATACTTCTTACCCATATAGGAGAAGGATTTATTCACAAAATGAAAAGGGAAGAAATGCAGAAATTTATATAAGGAGATGATAGGGTGAAGGACGTTATAATTTATCCTGGGGCACTAAAGGGATCTGTTAAGATTCCTCCTTCAAAGAGTTTAGCACATAGAGCGGTTATTTGTGCTGGATTGGCAGAAGGGAAAAGTATCATAGATAATATTATATTTTCTGATGATATTACGGCTACCACTAAATCTATGGAAGCTTTAGGAGTAGAAGTAAAAAAAGAAGAAGGAAGAGAAAGTAACGATAGAGTGAAGTTAAGTGTAAAAGGGAATAAAGAGTTATCTCTTATAAATAATATTGTAGACTGTATTGAGTCTGGATCAACTTTGAGATTTTTAATCCCAGTAGCACTACTTGCCAAAGGTGAAGTTACTTTTAATGGAAAAGGAAAGTTAGTATCTCGTCCTTTAGATGTATATTATGAAATTTTTGAAAAGCAAAATATACATTATGAAACTAACAATGGAGATCTTCCATTAAAAGTAGAAGGTGAATTAAAGCCTGGTGAGTTTAGTGTAAAAGGGGATATAAGTTCTCAGTTTATAACAGGACTTATGTTTACACTTCCACTTTTAGAAGGAGATTCTAAGATAATAATTACAACAGAGTTAGAATCTAAAGGATATGTAGATTTAACTATAGATACATTAAATAAATTTGGGATAAAAATAGAAAATAGAGACTATAAAGAATTTTATATTAAAGGAAATCAAAAATATAACAGTAGAGATTATAGAGTTGAAGGCGATTTTTCACAAGTTGCTTTCTGGCTTGTAGCAGGTACACTTGGAGAAAACATAAAGTGTGAAGATATGAACAGTGCCTCTCTTCAAGGAGACAAAGTTATTGTGGATATATTAAAGGAAATGGGTGCCAGTATATCTGTAAAAGAGGATTATATAGAAGCTGAAACATCTAAAACTAAAGGAATAGTTATTGATGCTTCAGAATGTCCAGACCTTGTTCCGGTACTTACTGTTATGGCAGCTTTAAGTGAAGGTACAACAGAGATAATTAATGCTAAGAGACTTCGTATAAAAGAAAGTGATAGATTGAAGGCTATTGCTTCTGAGCTTAATAAAATAGGTGGAGAGGTTGAAGAATTAGAGGATGGACTAATAATCAAAGGCAAGAAAAGCTTAAAGGGTGGAAAAGTTGATAGCTGGAATGACCATAGAATAGCTATGGCTATGGCAGTTGCCTCTATAAAATGTGAAGAACCTCTTATAATAACTAATAGCAATGCAGTGAAGAAATCTTATCCTGATTTCTGGAGAGATTTTAAAGAGCTAGGAGGAAAAATAGATGAGTGGAGTATGGGGGAATAAAGTAAAATTCTCTATTTTTGGTGAATCTCATGGAAATGCTATAGGAATAACTATTGATGGACTTGAGTCAGGAATAGAGCTGGATATGGAAGAGATAAACAGAGAGATGAGAAGACGTGCACCAGGCAGAAATAAAATATCTACTCCAAGAAATGAAAAGGATGAATTTGAAATTTTAAGTGGATATTTTAATAATAGAACTACTGGTACCCCACTATGTGCAATCATTAGAAATAGTAATCAGCATTCTAAGGATTACGAAAAGATAAAAAATATCATGAGACCAGCTCATGCTGATTATACAGGAAATATTAGATATAAAGGGTTTAATGATTATAGAGGTGGAGGACACTTTTCAGGAAGAATTACCGCACCTATAGTATTTGCAGGAGCAATAGCAAAGCAAATTTTAAGACTAAAAGGTGTTGTAATTGGAAGTCATATAAAGAGTATTGGAGAAATAGAGGAAGACTATTTTGACAGTATAAATATAAAAGAAGAATTGCTGAAAGACCTTTCACATAAGGAATTTGCTGTAATAAATGATGAAACAGGAGAAAGAATGCAGGAGGAAATACTGAAAGCTAAAGAAGAGAAAGATTCTTTAGGCGGAATAGTTGAATGCGCAGTATTAAATCTTCCTTCAGGAATAGGTTCACCATTTTTTTATTCTATAGAAAGTGTTTTATCCCATATTCTTTTTTCAATTCCTGCTGTAAAGGGAGTAGAGTTTGGAGCTGGATTTAATATTTCAAAAATGAAGGGTTCAGATGCAAACGATGAGATTTATATAGAAGAGGGAAAAATAAAGACTTACACAAACAATAATGGCGGCATATTAGGTGGAATTTCAAATTCAATGCCTTTAATATTTAGAGCAGCTTTTAAACCAACTCCATCTATAGGAAGGCCTCAAAAAACTGTGAATATAGAAACAAAAGAAAATACTACAGTAGAGATAGAAGGAAGACATGATCCTTGTATTGTTCAAAGAGCTGTACCAGTTGTAGAGGCAGTAGCCGCTATGGGAATATTAGATTTAGTTTATATACAGAATATATAAGTAGTCTCCAGTTACCAATCCCCAGTAATAACCTTCTGAAAAAAATTTAGTTGGTGATTGGGGATTAGGGATTGGAGATTGTAAAAAAGTATCAAAAGGGGGGCAAGAATTTGGCGGGGTTAGAAAAATTAAGAGAAGAAATTAACAGTATAGATGAAGAAATGACAAGACTGTTTGAAAAAAGAATGAAGACAGTATTAAAAATAGCAGAATACAAAAAGGAAAATAACATACCTGTATTAAACCAAAATAGAGAAGAAGAGGTTATAAGAAAAAATATAAGCTGCTTGCAAAATAAACTTTTTCAAGGAGCATTGAAAGAATTTTTTACAAATCTTATGAGTATTAGCAGAAAGTTTCAATCGAAAGAACTGTTTAATAACAATATTTCTATGGAAGATAAAAAAGAATTGAATATTTCAATATGTTCCCCTAAAAAAGAGAAAATAAAGATAGGTTTTCAAGGCGTTAAAGGGTCTTTTAGTGAGCAGGCACTTTTAGAGTATTTTGGTGAAGATATACCTACATATAATGTGGATAACTTTGAAAATGTCTTTGAAGTTTTAAGTAAAGGTGAAATAGATTATGGAGTTCTTCCAATTGAAAATTCATCTACTGGAGGAATAGCAGAAGTATATGACCTCTTAAGAAAATACGGATTTTTTATAGTTGGAGAAAGAATTCTGAAAGTTGACCACAACTTATTGGGAATAAAGGGTACTAAAATAGAGGATTTACAGGAAGTTTATTCTCATTCTCAAGCCTTCGGACAGAGTAGTGAATTTTTGAAAAATTATCCTGATTGGAAATGTATACCTTACAAAAATACGGCTACTAGTGCAGAATTTATAAAAAAAGAAAACAGTAAACATAAAGGTGCTATAGGAAGTAAAAAGGCGGCTCAGGTTTATGATTTGGAAATAATCAAATCTAATATAAATCATAATAAAGATAACTACACTAGATTTATAATAATAGGCAAAAATTTAGAATTAGAAGATGACTACAATAAAATTAGCATTTTATGTTCACTGCCTCATAAAGCAGGTTCTTTGTATAATATTTTAAGCGTTTTTGCAGAAAATAATTTAAGTATGCTAAAGATAGAATCACGACCTATTGTAGGCAGACCATGGGAGTATTTTTTCTATATAGATTTTGAAGGCAATTTAAACAATGAAAATGTAAAGAATACAATTAAAGCAATTGAAAATAATAGCTTTGATTTTAAATTGCTCGGTAATTATAAATGTCATAATAATGGTTAGTTTTTGAGAAAGAGGTGAATAATTTGAGGAGCTTGTATGGGCTTTTAGGAGAAAAATTAACTCACAGCTTTTCTCCACAGATACATTCTGAAATATTTGAAGAGACAAAAATAGATGGATATTACCATCTTTTTTCAGTAGAAAAAAGTGATTTGAAAGATGCAGTAGCTGGATTTAAAGCATTAAAGATTAAAGGAGTAAATGTTACTATACCTTATAAGGTTGAAGTAATGAAGCATTTAGACAGAATTTCAGAAGAAGCAGAAAAGATAGGAGCAGTAAACACTATATGTTTTAAAGATGGAAAAATTATAGGATATAATACTGACTATTATGGTTTTGGTATGATGCTGGATAAGTTTAATGTAAATATAAATGATAAAAAAGCAGTAATTTTAGGTACTGGTGGAGCAGCTAGGGCGGTACTTCAATACCTTGTGGATAACAATATAAAGAAAGTTATTATTGTAAGTAGAAATAAAGAAGAGGGAAGAGAAAAATTTCAGAATTTTAATGTAGCCTCCTATGAAGAACTTAAATCTATTGAGGATATGGACATTGTTATTAACACTACTCCTTGCGGTATGTATCCTAATACAGAATATTCTCCAATAGATAAGGATGTAATTTCAAAATTTCATACAGCTATTGATTTAATATATAATCCAAAGGAAACCTTATTTTTAAAATATGCAAAGGAAGAAGGATTAAAAGCAATAAACGGTTTATGTATGCTTGTTGGTCAAGCAGTAAAAGCTGAAGAATTGTGGAATAATTTTAAAATAAACAGTAAAACTGTGGATAAAGTTTACACAAACATAGACATATTAAGTGACCAGTAACCAGTAACTAGTAACCATCAACTGGTTACTGGTTACTTGTAGATGTGTAATTTAGGAATAATGAGGTGGAAAATATGGGGAATATAGATAAAAATATAGTTTTGATAGGAATGCCAGGCTGTGGAAAAAGTACTATAGGAAAAGAATTGGCTGACAAATTAGATATTAAATTTTGTGATTTAGATGAGTATATAGTTGAAAATACGGGGAAAAGTATTCCTGAGATTTTTAAATGTGGAGAAGATCATTTTAGAAAAATTGAGAGTAAAGCAGCAGCAGAAGTAAGTAGAGTATGCCCTCAAATTATAGCTACTGGCGGCGGTGTGGTTAAAAATTCTGAAAATATACACATATTAAAGAAAAATGGAATTATAATTTTTATCAACAGACCAATTGAAAAAATATTCACAGATGTGGATATTTTGAGTCGCCCATTGTTGATAAGTGGAAAAGAAAAAATATATAAGTTATATGAAGAACGATATCCTTTATATAAAAAATATTGTGATTATGAAATAATAAATGATGGAAATGTAAATGAAGCCAAGGATAAGATTATAACATATTTAAAAGAAATTTAGAATAGAAAAATTAAATTCGGAAGTAAGAGGTGAAATACTTGAAGATATTAATAATAAATGGCCCAAATCTTAATATGCTGGGGATAAGAGAGAAACATATATATGGAGGTATGGCATATGATGATATATGCAAATATTTAAAAGAAAAGGGTAAGGAATTAAAACAAGAAGTAGATGTTGTTCAAAGCAATATAGAGGGAGAAATAATAAATTACATACAAGAGGCTTATAATAAATATGATGGTATAATAATAAATCCGGCAGCTTATACTCACTATAGCATAGCAATATATGATGCTTTAATGTCTGTAAAAGTTCCTACGGTTGAAGTACATATAAGCAATATTCATGCAAGAGAAGAATACAGACATAAATCTGTTACAGCACCAGCTTGTATTGGTCAGATTTGTGGGTTTGGAATTTATGGTTATGTAATGGCAATGCAGGGATTGATTAATATGAGAAAAGAGAATAAGATTTAATAGAAGAAGCTAGTAGATTTTATACTAGCTTTTTACTTAGTTTGTATATATTTTTGCCAAGGTATTTAAAGCATTTTTTCTATAAGTTTCCACTTCATCTGTTAATTTATAATTATATTTCTTTAAAATATCTAAATAATTTTTTGTAATTTCAACTAAATCACCTTTAAGAGATTTGTTAGAAGATACAGTTCTATAACTTTCTAGGATATCATTTGATAGTTTATTGTTAATATAATCAAAACTAGGAGAATTATTTGTTCCATATAAATATGTTGCTGCATAAAAAAGATAGTGCTGCTTTATATCTTCGAATTTATGTGAAAAAGGATATTTTTTTAGAAAATTTTCGCTTTTTAAAGCTCTTTGAAAAATTTCATCCCAACTGATAATAATAGCTGCATCAGAGGTTGAGGGGTGAGCAGAGTCTAATGATTTTATATTTATGTATTCTTTAATATCATATGTAATATAATTATTATATTTTTTTAGATATTCATAATTTTGTATAGGATAGTATTGTCCTTCACTACTTATAATTTTATAACCACACTGAATGATTTCTGATAAATATTTTTTCAACTCATAATCTTTTACATTGTCTAAACCTTTCATAGTATCTAAAATATCAATGTTGTTTTTATATGCAAAAGCTTTGGATATTTTTGTTTGGATATTCCCTTCAAAAAAACTGTTGATTCGTTTTTCATAATTTTTATTTTGAACTTCTTCTATCCCTAATACCAGCTTTGATGCATTATCACTAGAAATATTTTTAATATTATGGTCAACGAATTTAATAATTTCTTGTTCAGAGATATCTTTAGTATTAATTAATTTGTTGAATTCATTCATTATTTGTTCCTGTTCCAGGGAAGAGTTTATTTTATTATTTGAAGTTTCAGAAGATTTATTAGAAATTATATTTGAATCATGCTGTATTTTAGCGGCATTTTTATGGAGAGTTTGACTGCTGCTACAACCTGTAAGAAGTATTACTAGACATACTCCCATAAAGAGTTTATGCTTCATGTTTTATACCTCCATGTATAAGTATAATTATATTATAATTATACAAAAAAATGATAATAATAGTTTACAGAAGTGTTACAGCTAGAAAATAAAAAAAGAATAGATTTTTCTCAAAAAGAGAATGCTATTCTTTTAATATAAACTATTTTATTGATTAGTAGAGTATATTTTAAAATGTTTCATTATCTTAACTATTCAGATTGTATTAAGGACTTTATCATATTTTCAATAACTTCTATTCTGGCTATAACTTCTGGATAGTCCATGTAATTTTCACCATATTGATAGTTCATACTTTCTTTAAATTCTTTTAATTCTTCTTTAAGTAAAGCTACTTTTATTTCCGTATTATTACTCATTTTATTTCTCCTTTTAATTTACAAAAAATGGAATTTAGGATTTGCAGAATGTAACTAAACTTACTTTCTGCTTTGTATTTTAAAGTTTTTATTTATAATATATACATTTTCAGATAAATTTATCCCCTCATTAACAATTATAATACTTTCTCTAAATTAATCACGAGAAAATTTTTGTATTTATGGTTAGTTTTATTATTGAGTCTTATAACTGGTTATATTAATTTTGAATACTGGATTATATCATAATATTATATCACAAGTTTAAATTATTTTTAATCTTTAGAAAGTTTTTTATTTCCAATTTGTAATCTTTTTGTTTTTATATTGTAACTATTTTAAATATGAAGGTGGATATACTTAGAAGTATCAAAGATATTAAAACAATAAAAGAAAGGAATGTAACAAAATGAAAAAAGTAATGTGTATGGGACTTATTGGTATTTTGGCATTTGGAAATGCATCCTATGTATTAGCACAAGAAAATCCTACCGCAGTTCAAGTTAAAGCTGAGAAGCAAACTAAAGAGGTTAAAACTTCTGTGAATGTTAAAACTAAAGAAGTTAAATATAAAAATGAAGCAATAGACGTAAATATAAAAATTCCAGTAGTAGAGGGAATGAAGGATAAAGCTATTCAAAAGAAGATAAATGATATGTTAGAAGAAGATATATCAGAGTTCAAAGAAGAATTGGAAAAAACTGCAAACAAAGATTTCAAAGACTTTAAAGAACAAGGTTGGAAGATGAACCCTTATGTTATTCAGGTAGATTATAAAGTTAATAGTAATAAAGATAACGTATTAAGCATTTCAGTTACTTATTATCAATATACAGGTGGAGCTCATGGTAATACAGTACAAAAAAATTCCAATATAGATTTAGATACAGGAAATGAAGCGACATTAAAGGATTTTTTCTATGAAGGAGAAAACTATAAGGAAGTAATAAGTAAAGAAATAAAGAAGCAGATTGAAGCACAAAAAGATAAATATTTTGATGAAGCTTTTAATGTAGTAAGTTCAATTTCAAATAAACAGCCTTTCTACGTTAAAGATGGAAATATTATTGTGTGTTATGGACATTATGAAATTGCACCATATGTAGCCGGTATCCAAGAATTTAAAATTCCTTTTTCTTCTTTTAAAAAAGGTGTAAAGAAAGATATTGATGTAAAATATGCACAAGTAAAGGTTGGATCAAAAACAATAAGAAAAAACGATGAGGTATTTATATCAGATTTAAGAATTCCAGTAATAAGAAGACTTGAAGATACAAGATTGCAGAGCAAATTAAATAGTGATTTTGAAAAAGATACAATGAGTTTTAATACTGAAATAGAGAAGAAAGCTAGACAATGGGGAAAGGAAGCAAAGAAACAAGGCGAGGAAATACATCCTTATGATGCGGCAGCAGATTTTAAGGTGAATTATAATGATAATAATTTATTGAGCATTTCAGTTGATTATTATGAATATACAGGTGGTGCTCATGGAAATTATGAAAAGAAAACTAAGAATATAGATCTTAAGACAGGAAAAGAACTAGCTTTGAAAGATTTATTCAAAGATGGAGTAGAATACAAAGATGTAATAAATAAAGAGATTAAAATACAGATACAAGATGCTGCAAAGCAAATGAAAAAGGAAATGGAACAAGAAGGAGTAAAATATAAAGATGAGAATGCTCCGTATAAAGATTTTAACGGTATTTCCGATAAGCAGTCATTTTATATTGAAGATGGAAATATTATAGTATACTTTGGCGTGTATGAAATTGGATCTTATGTAGATGGAATTTCTGAATTCAGAATCCCAATATCTCAAGTCAAAGGTAATATAAAAACAGAGTTTTTAGGATTTTAAAATTAAAAGAACCAAGCCAAATATGAACTGCCCCCTGTCTACTTAACAGGGGCAGTTCAATATGGCTTGGTTCTTTTAGCTTTGGAAAGGATAGTTTTCAAGAGTTCTAAAAGTATACCCTAGAGATTTAAAATATTCAATAACCTGTGGAAGAGCATCAGCAGTTGTTTGTTTTGTGCCTAAGTCATGCATTAATACAACTACATGTTTTTTATTTTTTTCAGAACACCTATTCATTTCTTCCTTTAAGTTTGATAAAAGCTTGTCTACAGGAACGTGATTAGCTCGGGCATCTCCAGTTTCTACGTGCCAGTCTATATACTTATATTTCTTATCTTTTGCAAGTTCTCTGTAAGCAGCACGTTTTTTATAAAAGCCTCCACCTGGAAAACGGATAATGTTATTAGTTTTATTTCCTAAGATTGACTGTAATACATCATTACATTTTTCTACATCTTTTATAAAGTTAGAAGGACTTGAGTATAGATATTCATAGTTATGTGAATAAGTATGATTGCAGACAGCATGTCCACTAGCATTTTCTTCTTTTACTAGATCAGGATATGTTTTAGCACTTTTTCCGATTATGAAAAAAGATGCTTTTACATTATACTCATCTAGAATTTCTAATATTTGAGGAGTAACTTTTTTACTTGGACCATCATCAAAAGTTAAATAAACCTCTTTATCTCCAGTGAGCTTAATTTCAGATGATGTAGAATCATTAGTAGTATTTTCAGCTTTTTTATCAGCCATAGTTTTAGAAATATTATTGATATTTGTATTAATATTTTTGTTTTTAAAATTGTCTGATGCTTGTACTAATTCATTACTAAAGTATTTGATGCCAACCAAAAAACCTGATGAAAATAATAAAATACAAAATACTAGCAGTGAAATAAATTTTTTTTTATATCGTCTGCCAGAAATACGTTGTTGTCTTGAAGATTTCAATATTATCCCAACTTTCTAAAAAATTATAATTTATTATATTAGTTTATATTTTATTATAACTTTATAATGAAAAGGTAACGAAATAGTAAAATTTATGTAAAAAACTAATCCCTAGTCAAAGTATAAATAAGGTGAATTTTCACAATGACTAGGGATTAATTAGATATTGTTTTGATTGTAAGGTGTTATTTTATTCTGGTTATAGTTTTAATAGATTCTTATACAGCATTATTTTTTAATCAAATATTCAAGAGTAGAGCCAATGTCTCCATAAAATTCTTTAATGTCATAACCTTGCTGAATTAAGTAATCTGTAACATTATTTAGTCCCTTTTCAATAGCAATATAATGCAATTTTATCACCTCTGCTCTTAGTATTTGTATATAATGAGAAGTATATTCCATATATGAAAAAAAATAATGAGTTTTGTGAATAATAAATAAATATTTGGCAAAAATATAAATGAAAAGGATGTAAATGCACTGCTGTGTTAACACATATTGTTTTTAAAAAAATACATTAAAATTTAAATATTTAAAAACAGTGTATTCATTGACAAAATACAATATATGTGATACCATTAGTTCATTACATTAGAAATTGGTTTTTAGGAGGATTTTTTAAATGAAAATTGGAACAGTTAAATGGTTTAATGCAGAAAAAGGATTTGGATTTATATCTGTAGAAGGAGAAGACGACGTTTTCGTACATTTCTCAGCTATCCAAACAGAAGGATTCAAAACTTTAGAAGAAGGTCAAAAGGTTGAATTCGAAGTAACTGAAGGCGCTAGAGGACCTCAAGCTGCTAACGTTAATAGACTATAATTGACGTTCAATTAGTTATTTGTAATACAGATAGTATTTATTATTACAGATAATGTTTATAATATAGGTAATATTTGTGATACAGATAATTCGAAAGAGTGATATTCAAAAGAATATCACTCTTTCGTTTTTTATAATTTCTTTCTTTTATATAATGTATTTCTGATGGTATATGCTTTTATTATTATATAAAAATTTTGTTATTATTTACATAATGATGTAAAATACGTATTGGAGGCGATACTTATGAAAAAAGAATTTTATATTAAAAATAGAGAAAGATTAATGAATAAAGTTGAAGATAATTCAGTGGTAATTTTATTTGCAGGAAGAGCACCATACAAATCAGCAGATGAAACATATCAATTTACACCAAACAGGAATTTTTATTATCTGACAGGCATAGATAGAGAAAACTTTATACTTATGATTACTAAAAAAGATGGGAATATAGAAGAAACTTTGTTTATAGAAGAGTCAGACCCAGTAATGGCTAGATGGGTTGGAAAAAGAATGGAATCAGAGGAAGCACAAGAAATTTCAGGTATATCAGCTATTGATTATACTAAGAATTTTTATTCTTCTTTAGGAATGATTTTTTCAAGATTTAATTATGAAAAATTATATCTTGATCTTGAAAGACAAGATTGGACTCTTCCAATGACAGAAGCACAAAGTATGGCAAAAGAGGCTAGAAAAAAATATTCATATTTAAACATAAAAAATATTTATTATTACATAAGTAGGCTTAGAACAATAAAACAAGAAGATGAAATAGAAGAAATAAGAAAAGCAATTAGTATTACAAAACGTGGAATAGAAAAAATGATGGAGAATGCAAAACCTAATATGATGGAATATGAGATTGAAGCATATTTCGATTATATTCTCACATCAGAAGGTGTAACAGATAAAGCTTTTAAAACAATAGCTGCTGCTGGAAAAAACGGTACGGTACTTCACTATTCTCAAAATAATAGTAAATGTGGTGAAAATGATTTAATTTTATTTGATTTGGGAGCTCAAAAAAATTATTACAATGCAGATATTAGCAGAACTTTCCCTGTATCAGGTAAATTTACAGAGAGACAAAAACAGGTTTACAATGTAGTATTAAAGACAAATGAAGAAATTATAAAGGCTGTAAAACCAGGTATGCCTTTTACTGAGCTTAATGAAATAGCAAAAAAAGTTTTAGCGGAAGGGTGTAAAGAACTAGGTATCATAAAGGAAGATAGTGAGCTTTCAAAATATTATTTCCATAGTATAAGTCATTATTTAGGACTTGATACTCATGATGTTGGAGATAGAAGTGAGATTCTTAAACCAGGTATGATTCTTACAAATGAACCTGGACTATATATTCCAGAAGAGGAAATTGGAATTAGAATTGAAGATGATCTTTTGGTAACAGAAGATGGATGTGAGAATCTTTCTAAGGATATAATCAAAACTGTTGAAGAAATTGAAGCATTTATGAATATAAAGTGACACTTAATTCAGATGGAGTATTAGAAGTGTTAGTTATAGGATAAAATGAAAATAAGGAGTTAAGGCCATTGGGTTTCAGCTCCTTATTTTTGTGGAAAAAGAATAAATGAATTTTATAGTGGTAAATTATTCATTGCGTAAATAGTCATAATGAAGATGCTTTTAATAATCACTATTTATTCGATGAAAAGTGATATTTATTGACAAAAATGCAAGATTTCATTATAATAATTGCATAGTTTATTATGGTAAAGTGGAGAAATGCTAAAAGTAATTTTAGATTTTTACCAAAGAAGGCCTTTGAATAGGCATTGAATAATTAAGAGATGGGAGAAGAGAATAATTGGTTAAAGTTGATTTTGTAATTATTTCGATGTTTGTAATTTATTTACTTGCAATGATGGGGATAGGACTAGTATTTTATTTTAAAACTAAGAACCTATCTGATTATGTTCTTGGAGGTAGACAGCTAGGTGGATGGGTAACTTCATTAAGTGCTCAAGCTTCAGACATGAGCGGATGGCTTCTTATGGGACTGCCGGGAGCAGCGTATCTTACTGGTATGGATTCAATATGGATTGCTATAGGACTTGCAGTAGGAACTTATTTAAATTGGAAGGTAATAGCTAAACGTTTGAGGATTTATACTCAAACGGCTGGAGATTCCCTTACACTACCAGATTATTTTGAGAATAGATTTAAGGATAGCTCAAAGACTTTAAGAATAATTTCTGCAGTTTTTATTTTAATATTCTTTTTATTCTATACTTCATCTGGATTCGTGGCAGGAGGAAAATTATTTAGTACAGTTTTTGGAATATCATATATAAAGGCATTAACTATAGGAGCAATTGTAATTGTGCTATATACTTTTCTTGGAGGATTTATGGCTGTGTGCTGGACAGATTTCTTTCAAGGGATAATGATGTTTGCAGCTGTTGTAGCAGTTCCTATAATAGGTATAAAAACTTTGGGCGGAGTTAATGAAACTGTAAATATTATTAAGGGTATAAATCCTAATCTTTTAAATCCTTTTATAGATTTAAAAGGAACGTCATTACCGCTAATAGGTGTTATTTCTTCTTTAGCTTGGGGAATAGGATATTTTGGACAACCACACATATTAGTTAGATTTATGGCTATAAAATCAGCTAAGGAAGTAAAAAAGGCTAGAACAATTGCAATGGTTTGGGTTGCTTTCTCTTTAGCAGCAGCTGTAATCATTGGATTAGTAGGGCTTGCATATATTAAAACACCATTAGTAGGAAATGACAGTGAAAAAATATTTTTAATTATGGTAGGGAAAATGTTCAATCCTGTAATAGGAGGATTTTTGATGGCAGCAGTGTTGGCAGCAGTAATGAGTACGGCAGATTCACAGCTTCTTGTTACAGCATCATCCATTACAGAGGATTTTTATAAGGTGTTATTCAGAAAAAATGCTAGTGAAAAAGAGTTAGTATGGGTAAGTCGTTTGGCTGTTGCCGTTGTAGCTATAATAGCATATTATTTGGCACTAGATGAGAACAGCTCAGTATTAAATATTGTAGCTTATGCTTGGGCTGGATTTGGAGCTACTTTTGGACCTACGATTATTTTGTCATTATTCTGGAAGAGAATGACTAGAAGTGGTGCTTTAGCAGGTATGATTTCTGGGGGAATAACAGTTATAATATGGAAAGGATTATCAGGTGGCATTTTTGATTTATATGAAATAGTACCGGGATTCATAATTTCCATAATTGCAATAGTTGTTGTCAGCGTATTAAGTAAAGAGCCTAGTGATGAAATTAAAGAAGAGTTTGAAGAAGTGTATTTAAAAAATAAAGAATAGAAAAGAAGAGAAGAGTCTGGATGTTCAGGCTCTTCTTTTGTGTATATAGAAGGAAAATGTAAAATTTTATATTAGTGTTTACAAATGGAAAAAATTAAAAATATAGTTGCATTGACAACTAATATAGCATATAATGTTAAGAGTTATTAGTTGCATCCACAACTAATATGAAGAATATAAAATGGAAGAGGCGATAAAGTGAAGTGCGACAATAAGTCAATAGGAAAATATATATCAATTTTATATAGATATCAGCAGTGCTTTATGGGAAAAGAGCTGAAAAAATATGGTTTAGGAACGGGTCAATATATTTTTTTGCTTATACTATTTAAAAAAGATGGAATAAGCCAAGATGAACTCAGTAAAAGTGCATATATTGATAAAGGTACTACAGCAAGAGCTATAGCAAAATTAGAAAACGAAGGATATGTTTTAAGGAAAAAGGATGAAGAGGACAAAAGAACAAATAGGATTTATTTGACTGAAAAAGCTTTGGAGTTTAAGCCTGTACTTTTTAAAATTTTGAGAAAATGGCTAGATGTATTATCAGCAGATTTAAATAAAGAAGAAGAAGAAGTGGCAATAGAACTGTTGGAGAAGATGGGGGAAAGTGCAGCAAAATATATGAAAGAAAATAATTAATTAAGGAGAGATTATATGAAAGATAGAAAAAGCTGATAAAGTTGCAGGTAATTCATTTTTAGTCGCTATTATAATAGGAGCTTGTATCACTGTATTAGGGTTAAAGTTTATTTCACCAATACTAAGTTTCTTTGGAGCTACACCAGAAATTTTACCTTATGCAAAAGACTATATTTATGTGATTTTTATAGGAACTATATTTTATATGTTTGCAGTTTCTTCTAACAATTTAATTAGAGCAGAAGGAAATGCTAAAGTAGCAATGTTTTCAATGATGATAGGTACAGGATTAAATATTCCTTTAGACTATGTGTGCATATTTGTTTTAAATATGGGAATAAAAGGAGCAGCAATTGCAACTGTAATTTCTCAATTCCCATCATTTATTTTTGTTTTCTCATATTTATATAGTGGAAAAAGTGCTTTGAAAATAAAGCTTCATCACTTAAAGCCTGATATAAATATATTAAAAGAAATTTTTGCAGTAGGGTCATCTGCTTTTGCAAGGCAAATAGCAGGAAGTGTTGTCGGTGTTGTATTAAATAATTCTTTAAAAATATATGGAACTAATTTGGATATATCTATTTTAGGAACAGTTAATAAGATAACTATGTTCTTATATATGCCTTTATTTGGAATAGTACAGGGAATGCAACCAATAGTTGGATTTAACTATGGTGCTAAAAAAATGGATAGAGTTAAAGAGACAGTAAAGCTGTCACTTATTGGTACTACGTTTATGGCTGTTTGTGGATTTTTATTCTCTCAAATATTTGCCACACAGATAATGGGCGTTTTTAGCACCAATACTAAGTTTGTACAAAATGGTGCCGCTATAATGAAAGTTGTTGTTTTAATGGTACCAGTCATAGGAATTCAAATAGTAGGAGCTACTTTGTTTCAATCAATAGGTAAGGCTATACCATCGCTAATATTGTCATTACTTAGACAGGTGCTGCTATTCATTCCTTTGGTAATTATATTACCAAAGTATATAGGTATTTCAGGTATATGGAAGTCATTCCCTATAGCTGATGTAGGATCTACAATTTTTACAGCTTTGTTGATGATTAATGAAATGAAAAAAATAACCTCTGAACAAGAAAAACTAGAGCTGGAATATGATGAGATGTAAGAAAATTAAATATTAATTTTATAGTTACCCTCTTGTAGTAAAGAAATTACAATATTAAAATTATACTATAAGGGGGAAATTTTATGATTAAAGAGACATTTAGTTTTAAAGACAAAGACGGACTTGAGATTTTTGTTTATAAATGGAGCCCAGAGAAAAATAAAAAAGCTAAGGCTGTACTTCAAATAGCTCATGGTATGGCAGAAACGGCGGCGAGGTATGAAAATCTAGCTGAGCAGCTTACAAAGGAAGGATATATCATATATGCCAATGATCACAGAGGACATGGAAAAACTGCCAAGGAAGTAGATAAACTTGGAGAGTTAGGCGAAAATGGATTTGAAGTTATGGTAGATAATATGCACCAGTTAACTGAAATTATTGAAAAGGAAAATTCTAAGCTTCCAATTTTTCTATTAGGTCACAGCATGGGTTCTTTTTTGACTCAAAGATATATTTGTCTTTATGGAAAAGAATTAGAGGGAGCAATACTATCTGGAACTAATGGAAGCATAGGTATTATGGCTGATATTGGAAGGATAATTGCAAAGAGAGAAATAAAGAGGATAGGAAGAAGTGAAAAAAGCGAAAGGATGGATAAGTTATCCTTTGGAGGATACAATAAAGCCTTTAAACCTAATAGAACAAAATTTGATTGGCTAAGTAGAGATGAAAAAGAGGTAGACAAATATATAGAAGATCCCTTTTGTGGAACTGTGTTTACAGCAGGATTTTTTTATGATTTACTAGGGGGATTAAAATTAATTGCAAATAAAAATGAAATAAGTAGAGTACCAAAGACTTTACCAATATATATTTTTTCAGGTGATAAAGATCCAGTAGGCAAAAATGGCAGAGGTGTATTAAGACTTGTTAAGGCATATAAAAAGGTAGGAATTAAAGATTTAACATATAAGCTTTATACAGAGGGAAGACATGAAATGTTAAATGAAATGAATAGAGATGAGGTAATAAAGGATTTATTACTTTGGCTTGAAGATCATCTGCAAAAATAAAAATTTCAAGTATTAAAATAAACTGATGGGATATATAAAAATATATTTACCTATAATTTGGAGGTGTAATGAACTAATGGAAAGCAAAGTTTATTTTATGAATTTGCGAGCTAGAAGTCCAAAGGAAAATAAAATAACTAAGTTGAAAAAGTTATTTCAAGCAGCTGGATTTGGAGATTTTATAGAGAAGAATGATTTAACTGCCATAAAGCTTCATTTTGGAGAGGTAGGTAGTGATGGCTATATAAATCCTGTTTTTGTAAGACAAATTGTAGATAAAGTAAAAGAAAAAGGGGCTAAGCCTTTTTTAACGGATACAAATACTTTATATTCAGGTAGTAGAAAAAATGCAGTAGATCACATGGAAACAGCAATATTACATGGATTTGATTATGCTGTAGTGGGAGCTCCTATTATAATTGCAGATGGACTTTTACAAGAAAATGCAGTAGATGTTGAAATAGATAAAAAGCACTTCAAAACTGCTACTATTGCAGGAACTATTGCAGAAGCAGATAATATGATAGTTCTTTCTCACTTTAAAGGACACGAAATGGCTGGGTTTGGTGGAGCAATTAAGAATTTAGCTATGGGATGTGCACCCGCAAAAGGGAAGAAAGATCAACATTCTACTAGACCAGAAGTTAATGAAGATAAATGTATAGGTTGTGGAAACTGTGTAAAAGTTTGTCCAGAAGGTGCAATCACTATGGAAAATAAAAAGTCTATTATAGATAAAAATAAATGTATAGGTTGTGGAGAATGTATGACAGTTTGCCCTACAAGAGCTATACGACTTAATTGGGATACAGAAATCAAAGAATTTACTGAAAAAATGACAGAATATGCTTATGCAGCCGTTGCTGATAAAAAAGATAAAGTTGGTTATATTAATTTTGTAATTAATGTTACTCCAGACTGTGACTGTGTTCCATGGAGTGATGCACCTATAGTACCTGATATAGGAATATTGGCGTCAACTGACCCTGTAGCTTTAGATAAAGCCTGTTTAGATTTAGTAAATATAACAGCGGGAAATACAAATTCTTTCTTCCATGAACATGCGCATGATTGTAAATGTGGAGAAGATAAATTCAAATCTATGAGAAAAAATACTTATGGAGAGATACAAATAAGTTATGGGGAAGAAATTGGACTGGGAAGCAGTAAATATGAATTAATTGAAATATAGTGGTGAATACATGAAATTTAACTAATGGTCCTTCTAAATTGTGTAATTCATTCAAAATTACCAAAGATCAAAATAAAGAAGATTTGTGTGGAGATAACTTATATATAGTAGAAGGAATGAAAGAAGAATTTAGTATGTGAATAAAGTAAAATGATAAAGCCCCCAGCAATATACTGGAGGCTTTTTATATTTAAAATAAAATTTTAATTGGCCTTTTTAGTTTTTAAAGATAATATGGTTGAGTTTTCAGGTAGTTCAAGCCATGAGTATTTAGGTGCACATATTGTTTGAGAACCATAAATGCCATGGTGTCCTGAGAATAGGTAACTTATCATACAAGAAATAAATAAAAATGGTATTCCTTGTCCATGGAAAAGTTCTAATCCCATAACAAAGCAGGCTAATGGTGTATTAGTTGCACCAGCAAATAAGGCTACAAAGCCTAAACTAGCTAGAAAGTAAGGTGACATATTTAGTATTTGACCTAGAGCATTACCTAAAGTTGAACCTATGAAGAATAAAGGTGTAACTTCTCCACCTTGATATCCAGCACCTAAAGTTATTGAAGTAAACAATGTTTTTAAGAAGAAAGTTGGTAGTGCTACTGGTTCTTTTAAAGATTTATCTATCATTGGAAGTCCTAAACCTAGATAATCTCTAGTGCTTAATAAGAAAACTAAAATGATGATTATTACACCGCCTATAAAGCTTTTATACGCTTGATTATTAGTGATTTTACCAAAAGTTTTTTTAAAGAAATAAGTAAGTTCGCTAAATAAGATACTTCCAAGTCCAAAACAAATAGATGCTATTATAACTTTAAATAAAACAACAAAAGACATTTCAGGAATTTGTATCATTTGATAATGTGAATGTGAAGCTCCTAATGCTAGAGCTACTTCATTTGATACAAAAGCAGATATAAAGCAGGGAATAAATGCATAGGAATGCATTTTACCTATTGCTATTACTTCCATTGCAAAAACGGTTCCTGCAAGAGGAGTTCCAAATACAGAACTAAAACCACTGCTTATACCGCAAAGTAATAATATTCGTCTGTCTTCCTTATTGATTTTTAATAGTCGACTAACTGTATCAGCTACACTTCCGCCCATTTGAATAGCAGTACCTTCTCTTCCAGCAGATCCTCCAAACAAATGAGTAACGATTGTTCCAAATAAAGTAAGTGGCGCTAATCTTGAAGGTACAGATTCTTCTTTTTTAGTTCCATGTTCTACTTGCTCAATAATTAAATTATTACCTTTACTGCTATTTTTACCCCATTTCATGTATATAAAGCTAACTAAAGCACCGCCTAGTGGAAGTAAAAATATAATATTAGGATGAATTTCTCTAAAACTAGTCACCTTACTGAGTGATATCAAAAATAAAGCGGATAGCATTCCTGATGGAACAGCCACTAATGAAGCTAATACTAACCATTTAATAAAGAATATGATGGCGTTAAAATGTTTGAAATCTTTGTTTGTGGAATTTTCTAATATTTTTCTCATGTACTAGTACCTCCTGAAATTTTTTAAAACAAAGAAAAACTTCTACAAATTAGCATGTACATAAAAACATATGTATATGCTAATTTGTAGAAGTTATTAACTTAATAAATAATAATCTATTAAGTGGTTTAGGATTTCTCCAAGGGCAACTTCATGCCCTATTTATTTAACTATGAAATTATAACATAAATTTTATTTGAGTACAATGTAAGTAAAAAAAGAGCTTAACACTAAAAGTGTCAGCTCTGTAATATAAATAGTTTTCTTATCTTAATCTTTTAGATTAAGTTTTTCTAGCAAATAATATAAAATTCTTTTTTGTCTTGTAATTACATGAGCTTGGCATTGCATTCCCAGTTTAATTTCAGCTTTTTTACCTTTATAACTATATAAGGGTTTGTTTTGAATATTTGCTTCTACTAAATAAAAACTAAGACCTGTATTAGGATTTACCTGTGAGTCTATACTTATTTTAGTTATTTCTCCTTTTAGCTCTCCATATTCTTTATATGGAAGGGCAGAAAAATGATACTTTATGATTTGCTTTTCTTTTAAATTTGCAATATCTTTATTGGAAACATAAAGTTCAACTTTATATTTAGAGTTATTTTTAGGCAAAATAGAGGCTACTACCATATCTATTGGTATAAAATCGCCTTTGGTAACAGGATTAACTATTCTTATAAATCCGTTAATTGGAGATTTAACAATACAATTACTAATATCTAATTTTACTTTTTCAAGTTCAGCAGTAATAGTCTTTATTTTTTTACTACAATCTTTTGCTTCATTGTCAACTTTAACTAAAGCATCAGTTTTATATTTTTTTATGTTTATAGAATAGCTTTGCGAATTATTTTTAAACATTTCGGAGTTTTTTTCAGTTTTCCCTGAATCTAATACTAGATTTTTTTGCTTATCATTATTATCTTGTATACTCTTTTTTATACTAAGAAGATATTCATTTTTATACTTAGAAAGGTCTGTTTTTGCTTGCTGCATATCTAATTCAGTATTTTGCAGTTCTTGTGTTGATACTATACCATCAGCTTCTAAAACTTTTAATTTTTCATAATAATCAAGTTTATTCTGATAGGTATTATCAAGCTTATCTAAATTTAATTTATAATCTAAAAATTGATTGTAGTATTTTTCGTTTTGTTCTGTAAACAGGTTTTCATTTTGTTCTATACATTGCTGCAGCAATGCCAAATTTTTAGATTCCTTTTCAAGTGATTCAATGTTATTTTGAATATTTTTTCTATTGATTTCTTGAAGTTTTTCAGTTTGATTCATTTCTAATGAAGGTTTTTCCAAGTTGCATTTTAATGCTGCGTAATCAGTTTCATATTTTAAATATTTATTGTAATATTCATTTTCACTTTTAGAATCAAAGTAATTCTTGTTTTCAGAAATGCTTTTCTTAAATTTAGTCAGCATACTATATTCTTTTTTATATTCTTTAAGAGTTTTTTCAATTGTTTTTTGTTGAAGTATTAATTCATTATGTTCTATAGTATATAGAATCTGCCCCTGCTTTACCGATTGACCATCTCTAAAATAGATATCTTTTACTTTACCAGTTACTATGTTTTTGATTGTGCTAATTTCATCATTGGGGCGAAGTACACCATCTGCTTTAACTACAACATCTATTTTACTAAAATATGACCATGTTAATGCAGATAATAAAATTAAAGCTATTATATAAATGAATATAGAAGTAAATTTATGAGGTTTAGCTTCTAATAATTCTATGCTATCTGTTATTTCATTTAAATCCCTAATTTCATATCTCATAGTGATTTCTCCTCCACGGATATAGATGCAGCTACTTCTTCTTTTACGTAATTTTCAGGAATTTGATCTTTCCAAAGTTCATAATAGTGTCCTTTATTTTTAATAAGCTCGTTATGAGACCCTGTTTCTATAATTTTACCTTTATCAATAACAAAAATTTTATCACATCGCATAATTGTGCTTAATCTATGAGCGATTATTATAGTAGTCATATTTTTACTAAACTCATACATAGTTTGTGCAATGGCCTTTTCAGTAACAGAATCTAAACTGCTTGTAGCCTCATCCATTATAAGTATATCTGGTTTTTTCAAGATTGCTCTAGCTATTGCCAATCTCTGTTTTTGACCTCCAGAGAAATTAGAACCATTTTCCTCAACATATGTGTTATATCTCAATGGCAGTTGGTTTATGAAGTCGTGAACTTTAGCTTTTTTGCATGCATCAATTATTGATTGGAAATCGAGATTTTTATTTCCTAAACATAAATTATCTTTTATAGTTCCACTAAAAAGGAAAATATCTTGAGATATATATGAAATTTTTTCTCTTAAGATTTCACGATTTATATCCTGAATATTGTATTGATTAATTAATATTTCTCCTTTTTCACATTGATAGAAATTCATCAGTAATTTAGCAATAGTAGTTTTTCCAGAACCACTTTCACCCACTAAAGCTATTTTTTCACCAGACAGTATGTTGATATTAAAGTCTTGAAGTACTAATTGACGAGATCCATATCTGAAACTTATATTTTTAAATTTAATATCTCCATTTAATGATGTGGGATTAATTTTTTTATCTTCATCTGTGCTTTTTTCCAGCTGCAAGTCTAATATCTCACTTAACCTGTCAGCCGCTACAATAGCAGTTTGAAGTTGAACTTGTAAATTTATTAAGTTTTCAATAGGATCTAAAAAGTAAACTAATAGCGCATTAAAAGCTAAAAGTTGGCCTAAAGAAAGTTTATTTTGAATAACTTCATAAGCTCCAATCCATAAAATAATCACACCGAATATACATTTAACACCACTTTTTATAGAACCTGCAAAGTTATTAATCATACCGTTTCTAAAAATACTTTTAAGCAGCTTTATAAATTTTTGTTCTGTTTTAAAATTAACTTCATTTTCAGCATTGAATGCTTTTACTGTTTCTATACCATTTAAAGATTCAACTAGATAAGAAGTTAAACTAGCGCTATTTTCCATCATTTCTCTATTAACATCTTTAATTGGCTTATTAAAACAAAGAACAATTATTCCATATAATATAACGGGAATTATAGTGATTCCAAATAAAAGGCTATTTTGATTGTAGAGAATAATTCCGCCTATGATAGCCATTATAGTGTCTATCATTATAGTTAATGTAGCCCCGGAAATTGCAGTTCTTATTTTTGAAGCATCATTGAATCTTGATATTATTTCCCCAACTTCTCTTGTGCCAAAAAAGTTTAGTGGAAGTTCTATAACGTGATTATAGTATCCGAGCATTAATGGAATATCCAACTTTTGACTTAAATGAAGAAGAAGCTGAGTTCTAAAAGCATTAAGTAATATTTTGAATGTATACAAAATTATAATTCCAATAGAAATAATATGAAGAGTCTTTTTCAGGTTATATTGCAAAATGTCATCCATTAAAAATTTAAAATAAAAGGAACTCAAAATTCCAAGCAGAGTTATTATGATAGATGATGCAAATATATTTAGCATCAATTTTTTATGTGGTTTAAGGAGAACCATGAATCTGGAAAATAATCCATTGGTTTTATTTCCTTTTATGAATTCATTACTTGGAACCATAAGAATCAATACGCCTGTCCATATTTTGAAAAAATCTTTAGGGGTGTATTTGACAATTCCTTTAGCTGGATCAGCAATTAAAATTTCTTTTTTAGTTACTTTATGAATGACTACATAATGAAGAAGCATTCCATCTACTATAACATGAGCTATAGCGGGAAGTGGAAATTTAACAAAAATATCTTCTTGTTTTACAACTTTAACTGCTTTGGCTGAGAAACCTAGTTTGTTAGCCGCATTTACAATGCCATATGCATTTGTACCTTGTTTATCAGTTCCTGCGATTTCACGTATTTTGGATATATGGATTTTAAGTCCATATTGCTTAGAAATAGTAGCTAAGCATGCTGCTGCACAATCTTTAATATCATGTTGTTTTATACACACATATTTTTTGAAAAAAAAGTCCATTTTATCATTCCTTTACAAAAATGAAAATTAATACATATTATATGATTATACTGTTTGCGACAAAAAATGGCAAATAATATTTAAAAGAATGAGATACAAACATATAATTTTTTATATACAAAAAAATACATAAGAGTATAAAGTTTTCATGGAAAAAAACGATAGAATAAATATAAAATTTACATTAAATACATATGTTTGATGGAAGGGTGACTTTATGGAAAATATAGAAGTTGGTAAAAGCTTCAGAATTGAAAATTTATTATCATTAAGAAAAAAAGTGACTAGATTACAAGCAAATCAAGAAATATTAAAAATACAGCAATTTCTTAAAAATAAGGGAGTTAAAAAAAATGGTCCACTCATAAACACTACTTTTAGTATAGAAATGGTAGATGGTGAACAGGTATTAGATATGGAATTTTTAATACCAATAGATAAGGTTAGTGAATTACCAGAAGAATATACTTTAAAGAAAGAACTTTATTTAGCAAATGCAGTTTTTGCAAGACATGTTGGTAATCCATCAACTCTTCAGAATGTATATAATAAAATCAATAATTATATAAAACAAAATAATTTAAGACCAATAGCAACTTCATATAATGTAAATGTTAAAGAAGCTAACAGTGCTGAAGAAATAAATGAAATGGTTATTGATATTTATTTACCAGTAAATCCTTGTGTTTTATAAGATGTTTGTAAATAACCTAATTAGGTTATTTATATATAAATAAATTTATATAAGGAGGGGATTAATATGACAATGGCTTTAAATACTACAGCATTCACAGAACTTACTTATGATGAGATGATGGTTGTTAATGGTGGAGCTTGGAGCTGGGGAGCATTTTTTGGTTCTATATTTGAAGGTGCTAAAACTGGTTATGAAAAAGCTGATCCTAATGGCACTATGAAATTACCTTTAATAGGAGATGTATCTGCTTCATTTGGACAAGCATTCTTAGGTGCTATTAATGGTGGTGTTGACTATTTAATTTGTGGTTGGTGTTAGTTTAGGACAATCATAGTAAATTCAAAATCCCCAAAAACGCCAGTTTTACGACTGGCGTTTTTTATCAAAAGACAAGTACATAAAAGTATATAAAAATGAAAGTTATCTCATTAGAGGTAACTTTCATTTTTATATAAATAATTACAAAAGCATTACATCATTAAGGGGAGAGATTACATCCCTAGTTAAAGAAGTTGAATAATGATTATTCAAGTTTGAAAAATTATTATTCAACTTGAATATATAGTTAGTAATTGAATGATTATCTATAAAACAATAGTCAAGTTTATTATGTTCCATTTCAACTTATACGGTATTAAAATGGAATCAGAAACAAGGATGAATAATAAAAAGATCCAAAAAATTTTGCAAACTGAGAGGATGAAGATTATGAAACCTATGAGAATGCACCATGTTGGTATTATTCTTCCTACAATGGAAGCTGCTCACCGTTATCTTGAAAAATTTGGTTTAGAAATTGATTATCAAGGATATGTTGAAGCATATCATGCAGATTTAATATTTACAAAGTATACGGAAAGAGATACCCCTGTTGAATTAATTATTCCAAAAGAAGGTGTTCTTAAGGATTTCAATGGAGGAAAAGGTGGTATTGCACATATTGCTTTTGAAGTTGAGGATGTTGAAGCCGTACGTAAAGAGTACGAAAGTAAAGGAATGGAAATGCTTGAAGGAAGTGCGGTGCCAGGAACAAGTGATATTATAGTTAATTTCTTGAGACCAAAATATGGAGAAGGAATACTTGTTGAATTTGTACAGACTGTTGGAGCAATTCAAAGATAAGTTCATTAAAAATATTTATATGGATATATTTTATAAAAATTAGGGGGATGAAGATTATGAAACCTATGAGAATGCATCACGTTGGTATTATTCTTCCTACAATGGAAGCAGCTCATCGTTTTCTTGAAAAATTTGATTTAGAAATTGATTATCAAGGATATGTTGAAGCATATCATGCAGATTTAATATTTACAAAATATACTGAAAAAGATAGTCCTATTGAATTAATTATTCCAAAGGAAGGTGTTCTTAAGGACTTTAATGGAGGAAAAGGTGGTATTGCACATATTGCTTTTGAAGTTGATGATGTTGAAGCTGTACGTAAAGAGTATAAAGATAAAGGAATGGAAATGCTTGAAGGAAGTGCTGTACCAGGAACAAGTGATATTATGGTTAATTTCTTAAGACCAAAATACGGAGAAGGAATACTTGTCGAATTTGTAGAAACTGTTGGAGAAATTCAAAGATAAGAAAGAAAGTAAACACATTTAAAGATACAAAGCTTATTAAAAAGAATGTAGAAAAATAACTAAGTTTATCTAAGTGTTGAAGAATTTGCAGGGAGTAATATTATAAAAAACGATGTAGATGTATTTTTTCGACTATATTTTAATAGGTAATTTAATGCAAAAGTTGAAGAAAAGTGTATAATTCAGAGTAGCTTGTAAGTCCCAAGAATAGTAAGATACATGCATAGTTAAACCAATTGATTTATGACTTGAAAAAAAAGTTGAATTATCTTTCCTATAAATAATTCAACTTTTTGTTGTTTTAATCTAGTCGAATTTGTATTAGAATAAAGTCAGAAACAAAATTCGATATTAAATCATTTAATTTAATGATTATTATCCTTAAGTGAAAATCTGCGTAGATTGTAATACTTGAATTAATGCTATACAAAAATAAAATTGTAGATAGGGGGAAGACTAATGAAGAAAGTTAAAATATTAACAGCTGAAGAAGCGGTTCAATTAGTTAAAGATGGTGACACACTTGTTACAAGTGGATTTGTTGGTAACTGTAATCCTGAAGCATTAAGTAAGGCAATAGAAAGAAGATATTTAGAAACAGGTTCACCTAAAGATATAACATTTTTCTATCCAGCATCTCAAGGTGACAGAAGTGGTAAAACAGGTGGCGACCATTATGCTCATGAAGGTTTAGTTAAAAGAGTAATAGCAGGTCATTATGCTACTGCTCCAAAATTAGGAGAATTCTGTCTTGCAAATAAATGTGAAGCATATAACTTGCCACAAGGAGCTTTAGTATATTTACTAAGAGATATGGCCGGTCACAGACCTGGTACAATTACTCATGTTGGTTTAGATACTTTCGTTGATCCAAGAAATGGCGGCGGTAAAATAAATGAGAGAACAACAGAAGATTTAGTAGAAGTTATAGAAATTAATGGTGAAGAAAAACTTTTCTACAAAGCATTCTCAGTAGATGTTGCTTTCATTAGAGGAACTTATGCAGACGAGTATGGTAATATAACTGTTGAAAAAGAAGTAGCTACTACTGAAGTTACATCTATAGCACAGGCTGTTAAAAATAATGGTGGTAAGGTCATTGTACAAGTTGAAAAGGTTGTCAAAGCTGGTACATTAGATCCTAGATTAGTAAAAGTACCAGGAGTTTATGTTCATGCTGTTGTAGTAGCTGATCCAGAAGATCACGAACAAAGCTTAGGAAGAGAATTTAATCCAGCACTTTGTGGAATAGTAAGAGAACCAGTAGGTGGAGATGTAGAAATTAGTCCACTAACAGCTAAAAAAGTTATAGCAAGAAGAGCTGCTATGGAATTGAGAGAAGATACAGCTGTTAACTTAGGTGTAGGAGCCCCTGAATATATTGCACAAGTTGCAAATGAAGAAGGAATTGGCGATTACATGACTTTAACTGTTGAGTCAGGTGCAATTGGAGGTATTCCTCAAGGAGGACCAAGATTTGGTTCAGCTTTAAATCCTGATGCTATTATCGATCAACCATATCAATTTGATTTCTATGATGGTGGCGGTCTTGACATGGCATTCTTAGGATTAGCAGAATGTGATGAAAATGGTAACATTAATGTTAGTAGATTTGGTCCAAAACTACCAGGTTGTGGTGGATTCATCAATATAACACAAAACTCTAAAAAAGTATTCTTCTGTGGTACTTTCACAGCAGGTGGTTTGAAAGTAAATATTGAAGATGGCAAAGTAGTAATAGCAGAAGAAGGTAAGAAGATTAAATTTATAAAAGATGTTGAACAGGTTACATTCAGTGGAAGATATGCAAACAAAAACAAACAACCTGTACTATATATAACAGAAAGATGTGTATTTGAATTAAAAGAAGATGGACTTCACTTAATAGAAGTTGCACCTGGAATTGACATTCAAACACAAATCCTTGACTTAATGGAATTTGCTCCTAAGATTGATGGAGAAGTTAAGATTATGGATGAAAAATTATTCAAAGAAGAAAATATGGGATTAAAAAAATAGATAATAGATAATAATAAGATTATCTTATGTAGTTGTCCTGCTAAGGTCATAACTATTATGACCTTAGCAGGAAATACCAAAGAGAAAATTATCATACAAAGGAGAGCATGCGATGTATACAATGGGAATTGACGTTGGTTCTGCCTCCTCAAAAGTTGTAATACTTGAAAATGGGAAAGATATTATTGCTGCAGAAGTAGTTCAAGTTGGAACAGGTTCTACGGGACCTAAGAGAGCTTTGGACAAGGCACTTTCAAAATCAGGTCTTACATTAGAGGACATGACCAAAGTTGTTGCTACGGGTTACGGAAGATTTGCCTTGGAAGAAGCACATAAACAATTTAGTGAAATTAGTTGCCATGCTAAAGGTATTTTCTTTTTAGTGCCTACAGCAAAAACAATAATTGATATTGGTGGCCAAGATGCTAAGGCAATTAAACTTGACAGTAGAGGTGGCGTTAAGCAATTTTTCATGAATGATAAATGTGCAGCAGGAACAGGGCGTTTTCTTGATGTAATGTCAAGAGTGCTTGAAGTTGAGCTTGGTGAGATGGCAGAATATGATTCTCGTGCAACAGAACCAGCTACTGTTAGTAGTACATGTACAGTTTTTGCAGAATCTGAGGTAATATCTCAGCTTTCAAAGGGAGTTGCTAAAGAAAACATCATCGCTGGCGTTCATCAATCAGTAGCTAGTAAAGCTTGCGGACTTGCCTATAGAGGTGGAGTAGAAGATGACGTTGTTATGTGTGGCGGTGTTGCTCAAAATGCAGGAGTTGTTAGAGCGATAAGTAGAGAACTCAAAAGAGAAGTAATTGTAGCGCCAAATCCACAAATTACAGGTGCACTTGGTGCAGCATTATTTGCTTATGAGGAAGCTAATAAATAAAAGCTAATAAACTTATAAATAAAATATATTGAGAAAGAGGGATAATAATGTCTGATATAGCAGAAATGAGTTCAAAACAATTATTAGGTTACTATCAGGAAAAACTAGATGAAGAAGCAAGACAAGCGAAAAAAGAAGGAAAGCTTGTTTGTTGGTCAGCATCAGTTGCTCCTCCAGAATTCTGTGTTGCTATGGATATAGCTATGGTATATCCTGAAACACATGCAGCAGGAATAGGTGCAAGAAAAGGTGCATTAGATATGCTAGAAGTTGCAGATCAAAAAGGATACTCACTAGACATCTGTTCTTATGCAAGAGTAAACCTTGGATACATGGAACTTTTAAAAGAAAAAGCTTTAACTGGAGTAACACCTGAAAAACTTAAAAACTCTCCAGCAGCAGATGTACCACTTCCAGACCTTGTAATAACATGTAATAACATTTGTAATACATTATTAAAATGGTATGAAAACCTTGCAGTAGAATTAAACATTCCTTGCATCGTAATCGACGTACCATTCAACCATACAATGCCAATTCCACAATATGCTAAAGATTATATAGCAGAACAATATAAAGCAGCTATTGCACAACTTGAAGAAATCTGTGGAAAGAAATTCGACTATGACAAATTCTTAGAAGTACAAGAACAAACTCAACGTTCTGTTGCTCAATGGAATAGATTAGCTGATATGTTACACCACAAACCATCACCATTAAATGGTTTCGATCTTTTCAACTTCATGGCTCTTATCGTTTGTGCTAGAAGTAAAGATTATGCTGAAATCACATTCAAGAAGTTTGCTGATGAACTTGATGAAAAGCTTGCAAATGGTGTTTATGCAATGAAAGGAAATGAACAAAAACGTGTTACTTGGGAAGGTATAGCTGTTTGGCCACACCTTGGACACACATTCAAAACATTAAAAAATGCTGGAGATATAATGACTGGATCAGCATATCCAGGACTTTGGAACTTAACTTATACTCCAGGAGATATGAGCTCAATGGCAGAAGCTTATACTAGAATTTATATCAACACTTGTCTTGACAATAAAGTTAAGGTTCTTAGTGATATAATAGACGGTGGACAATGTGATGGTATCCTTTATCACCAAAACAGAAGCTGTAAGTTAATGAGTTTATTAAATGTAGAAACAGCTGAAAGATTACAACAAGAAAATGGATTACCATATGTAAGCTTCGACGGAGACCAAACTGATCCTCGTAACTTCGCTCCTGCACAATATGAAACACGTGTACAGGCGTTAGATGAAATGATGAGACAAGGGGAGGACAAATCTAATGAGTAGAATAGAAAACATTATAAATGAATTATCAGTAATTGCAAGCAATCCAAGAAAAGTTATGGAAGATTATAAAGCAGAAACTGGTAAAGGAGCAGTAGGTGTTATGCCTGTATATGCTCCAGAAGAACTAATTCATGCAGCAGGTTTTCTTCCAATAGGAATTTGGGGAGGACAAAAGAGCATATCTAAAGCTCGTGCATACTTACCTCCATTTGCTTGTTCAATCATGCAATCAGTTATGGAAATGCAACTTGAAGGAGCATATGATGAGTTAAAGGCAGTACTTTTCTCAGTACCATGTGATACATTAAAGTGCTTAAGCCAAAAGTGGAAAGGAACATCTCCTGTAATAGTGTTCACTCATCCACAAAACAGAAAATTAGAAGCTTCAAATGCATTCCTTGCTGAAGAATTCAGACTTGTTCGTGAAAAACTTGAAAAAATACTAAATGTAGAAATTACAGATGAAGCAATAAACAACAGTATCGAAGTATACAACGAAAACCGTAGAGCTATGCGTGAATTCTCAGATCTTGCTGCTGAGTATCCACAAGTTATCGATCCAATAAAACGTCATGCTGTAATGAAATCAAGACACTTCATGGAAAAATCAAAACATACTGCTATGGTAAAAGAATTAATAGCAGAAGTTAAAGCTATGCCTGTTGAACCATGGACTGGTAAGAAAGTTATCTTAACTGGTATCACTGCTGAGCCAAATGAAGTATTAGAAATCTTCAAAGAAAATGGATTAGCTGTTGTTGCAGATGATCTTGCACAAGAATCAAGACAATTCAGACTTGATGTACCAGAAGGAACAGATCCATTATACAGATTAGCTAAATGGTGGCAAGATTTTGACGGATGTTCTCTTGCAACAGATCCTAAAAAACCAAGAGGCCAAATGCTTATAGATATGGTTAAAAAATACAATGCAGACGCAGTTGTTGTTTGTATGATGAAATTCTGTGATCCAGAAGAATTCGATTATCCAATCTACTATGCACAATTTGAAGAAGCTGGAATTAAGAGCTTATATATAGAAATCGACCAAGAAGCAACAGCTTTTGAACAAGTTAAAACAAGAGTACAAAGCTTCGCTGAAATGCTTTAATTTTAAAATATATCATTAATATATTTTATTACGAATAAAAAACCCTGTAAGGCTTAAAAATAGTCTTACAGGGTTTTATTTATATTAATAGAAAATATAGAAATTTGAAATTTCTGATAATTTTCCTATGTCATTTGAATTCATAAACTATAATTGTTATAATAATATATGCAAAGTGTCTAAAAAACCTACAAAAACTATTTTGAAAAGATAAAAATAGCTTAAGATAACTCATTTGAATTTCAAATAGTGAAATTTATAGTTTTGATTTGTTTTTTTAGCTAAAAGTTGGAGGTATTTCATGAGGAAAACGGAAAATTATGGTTCTATATTAAAAAAATTATTATGTTTTACAGATACTAAATTTGTGGTGTTATCGAAAGTTGTGGGATATGATATATCTTATATAAGTAAATGGTGTAATAACATTAAGATACCTACTTCTAAAAATATTGAAAATATTAATGAAAGAGCAGCAATATTTTTTTCAGAGCAAATAATAAAAAGAAATATAGTTAAAGAATTTTGGCAAATATTTGGAATAACACAACCTATTGAGATGGATGATTCAACAATTAATGATATATTAAAAAATCATATATATGATTTTTTAGATAATGCATATAAAAAATCAGAAACTGAATTATGTGAAAAAAATGAGAAAAAGCATGACGACAGTAAGATTATTGTTGGTAAAAATCAAGTGACTAAGTTTATTAGAGAAATTATTTCTACAACGATTCAGAATTCAACAACGGATATTGAATTATTATCTACAATTGACATTTGTAAGGCAACTGCTAATATTAATCTGGATACAATGAAGGAATATACGTTGAATGATATTAGGGTTAGTGCCAAGGTTGGATTTAATATGGAGGAATTTGAGACAAATCCCAATTTCTATTTGTGGAGAATATACTTTATATTAAATAAAAAATGGAATATAGAATTTGAATTTTTCGATAATAAAAATATGGATAAGCTGAATATAATAGCAATCAGGGATAAATTTGCAATTATTTTAGCCTTGGATTCTGATGGGTTGGCAGATGCAGCAACTGTTATAACAGATCATGAAACAGTAAATAAAATCTATGATAAAACTATTGCTAAATTTACAAAGGGAGACCTCTTAATTAGGTGTGTAGAACCAGCAGTGTTAGAGCAAAGTGGATATAGAACAGATTTTTATTCTAATGATGAGTTCCAATTTGTTTCTACAAGAGGATTTGAATTTTTATTACCTTATGATATAATTTCAGATATTATTGAGGCAGCTTACAACCAAGGGTTTGGGGATAAAACAGCGTTTTTACTTAGAAAATTACAAATTACATGGGAAGAGAGATTTGAAAAAGGTAAAATTGATTTTATTATTTTAAAGTCTGCACTTATGAAGTATATTGAAGAAGGAGATATATTTTATACTGATGTCAGGTATAAATTGCCGGTAGAACAAAGAAAAGCTCATGCTCATAAAATAGTAGAATCTATGAAGAAAAATAATAATATTAAAATTACAATTTTGAATGATGAGTTACTTAATTATGATGTGAATTTCTTTAAAATTTCAGTTAATGTAAATAACAAAAAAGTTTTTTTAAAGAAGCATTTAAAAGGTATTTCCAGCTCTGTACCTTCCGTTTATACAATAATAAATGAGAATCTTGTTAAATATATTAATGAATATTTACTAATGATAAAAAATAAAGATTTTTGTGCAGAATATGATGTTGATGCAGTAGAACAAGCTGTAGAAGAATATGGGAATATGTTTTTTAGAATAATGGAAACAAAAAATTAGATTTATATCTATATTTTATAATGACAGCATAATCCCCAGTATATTATATAACGGAAAATAATATGCTGGGGGTTTTTATAATTTTTAACTTTATTTTTTAGGTATCCAACTATTAACTAGATCTTCGTGGTTATTCATCCATTCTTTAGCAACTTCTAAAGGTTTTTTATCACTTTCATAGATATCATACATTAGACCACTTAAATCTTTAATATCTATTTTGTAGTTGCTTAAGAATTTAGTAACTTCAGGCATATCTTCTTCAAATCCTGTTCTAATGATTTTATAAGCACTTTCTTCGGTTCCATAAACCTTTTTAGGATCTTCTAAAAACTTAAGATTCCATTTTCCAAATTTCCAGTGAGGTTTCCAACCTGTAACGACTATATCCTCTTTTTTATCAATAGCATCTTTTAGCATTGTAGTCATTGCTGGACCGCTTCCTTCTATTAATTCCAAATCTAGATTATATTCTTCAATAGCTTTGGAAGTAGCATTCATAATACCAGCACCAGGATCAATTCCTGTAATTTTACCTTTTAAATTACCTTTAATGCTATTTAATTCTCCTATACTATTTATCTTAGTATATGAAGGAACTACTAGTCCTAAGAGAGCATTTTCATAGACTGGGCCTAACTTTACTACTTTACCTTTAACTTTATCCATATAATCTTTATGGGTTACTGGAAGCCATACATCTAAATAAGCATCTGTATCTCCTTCGCCTACAGAAGTGAATACTACACCTGGATCAGCCATGTTTATTGTAACATCATATCCCATTTTATCCTCCAAAACTGCTTTTGCTAGATAAGTTACAGCTATACAATCTGACCAATTAACACAAGCTATTTTAACTGTTTTTTTACTTTCTTTTTTTGCAGTAGTACAACTTGGGAATGAAGTGACAATTAAAGTTACCATTGTTAATAATACAATTATTTTTTTAGATAATCTTTTCATTATTATCCTCCTTATATTTTAATAGTGTATATAATTTTTATTATAAATTACCTAAAGATTCAGTTATTCTATCCAGTATCATAGCTAAAATTACTACAGCAATACCACTTTCGAATCCTAAACCTATATTAAGTTGTGTAATTCCGGATAAAACTTCTCTTCCAAGTCCACCAGCTCCTATCATAGCTGAAATAACAACCATTGATAGAGATAACATTATAGTTTGATTTACTCCTGTTAAAATTGTAGATAAAGCCATTGGAAGTTGAACTTTATAGAGCATTTGCTTTGGTGTAGAACCAAATGATTTTGCAGCTTCTATAACTTCTTTTGGTACTTGACGTATTCCCAGATTTGTAAGTCTTACTGCAGGAGGTGTTGAAAAAATAACTGTTGCAATAGTTCCTGGAACTTTTCCCATTCCAAAGAATAATACTGCTGGAATCAAATATACAAAAGCAGGCATAGTTTGCATAAAATCAAGAATAGGTCTTAGTATAGTATTAACTTTTTCATGGCGTGCAGACCAAATTCCTAAAGGAATGCCTATGACTAGAGCAATAAGGGCAGAAACTAATACTAAAGCTAGTGTTTGCATAGTTTGAGTCCATAATCCCATAAAATATATAAATAATAACCCTATAATGCTTAAGAAAGCAACTCTTTTACTAGATATTTTAAAGGCAAGAAACCCAATTAGTATTATCATGATGATACTAGGAATAAATAATAATACTGATTCCAATCCTATTATAAAGGTTTCATTTATAATTCTTATTATGTTAAAAACAGGGTCAAGATTATTTTTAAGCCAATTAATTATTATTTCAAATAATTTTCCAACAGGTAGTGTAAACATTATTATTCCTCCATTCCTGCTATTCCCGCTATTATAGTTGATCTTTTTATGATGCCTAAAACGGTGTTGTCTTTTCCAAGTACAGCAATTGGATATTTGGTATCTATAGCTATAGGTAATAATTCTGAAATAGAAGTATCTTCAGAAGTAGTAGGTACATCTTTAACAAGTATATCGTCTATTGAATGAATATTTTGTTCAACTAGTCTTTTAGCATCTTCAATTTTAACTATTCCTTTTAATTTGCCATCTTGAGATAATACATATATGCTTGATATTTCTTCTTGTTTCATAATTCTTACAGCTGCTTTGGGACCATTTTTAGGAGAGATAATTGCAATAGGTTTTTTCATAATAGTTGATGCAGTTATTACTTTACTTCTATCTACATCTTCAACAAATTTTTTTACATATTCACTTGCAGGATTTGTAAGTATTTCTTCTGAATCACCTATTTGTTCTATTATGCCATCTTTCATGATTACAATTCTGTCTCCAAGTCTTAGGGCCTCATCTAAGTCATGAGTTATAAATACTATTGTTTTTTTCAATCTAGCTTGTAATTCCAAAAGTTCACTCTGCATATCTCTACGAATAAGAGGATCAAGGGCACTGAAAGCCTCATCCATTAATAGTATATCTGCTCCAGTAGCTAGTGCACGAGCAATACCAACTCTTTGCTGCATACCTCCACTCAATTCGTCTGGCATATTTTCTTCATACCCCTTTAATCCTACTAATTCCAATGCCTCATAGGCTTTCTTTTTTCTTACTTCAGAATCTATATTTTGAACTTCTAGTCCATATTCTACATTGCTGCATATGGTCCTATGTGGAAAAAGGGCAAAATGTTGAAATACCATTGTTACTTTTTTTCGACGTACATCTCTAAGTTTTTCATCATTACATTTTAATAAATCTTCTCCATCTATAAGAATTTCACCCATAGTAGGTTTTATCAGGCGATTTAGGCACCTTATCAGAGTGGATTTTCCACTACCTGATAACCCCATAACTACAAAAAACTCTCCATTATGTACTTGAAAATTAGCGTTATTTACTCCCACGGTGTTTCCAAATTTATTATGGATTTCATCTTTTGACATTCCGTTTTGTAAAAGAGGAATAACCTTTTTAGGATTCCTACCGAAGACTTTATATAAGTTTTTAACTTCAATTTTAGCCATTTTATACCTCCTGAAGTATTAAAAGTTATTACACCAATAAGTTGAGTTAACGATATAATTAGTTTTTACAAAAGAGCTAATTTTTATTTAACATTCACCCAAACAGTATTTTCCACATAGTATAGAGTATAAGCAATGAATATGGAGTGTGTTTTAGTGATATATGCACTAATATTGGCTGGTGGAAAAGGGACAAGACTATTTCCATTGTCTCGTGACAAGAATCCAAAGCAATTTTTGAGAGTTATAAATGAAAAGAGTTTTTTAAGGAATACTGTGGATAGAATAACTCCTTTAGTTAATAAAGAAAATATATGTGTAGTTACTAATAGAGACTATATAGATAAAGTTAGTGAAGAATTACCTGAAATAAACAGGGATAATATCTTCGTTGAACCTGCTAATAAAGAGACCGCAACCTGCATAGGTCTTTCAGCAGTTAAACTTCTAAAAAAAGATAAGGATGCAACAATTATAGTTCTTCCTTCAGATCATTATATACAGCAGCAAAAACAATTTATAGATACCTTATCTCAAGCGATACAAATAGCAGAAAGAAGACGTGGTCTTGTAACTATTGGTGTAAACCCTACAAGACCAGAAACAGGATATGGATATATTCAGATGGGAGATAGAGTCACTGGGGATATTCCAACTTTTAAAGTAGAACGATTTACTGAAAAACCTAACATAGAAGTTGCAAAGGATTTTTTGTTTAATGGAAATTATCTTTGGAACAGCGGTATGTTTGTTTGGAGAGCAGATGTATTCTTAAGGGAGATGGAAAAATATCTTCCAAAGATGTATAGAAATTTGATGGAGATATACAAAGAAGTAGGAACAGAAAAGGAAGAGGAAACTATAAATGAACAATATAATTTAATAGAGGGAA